>JBBQGS010000031.1:0-14551 GCA_038323255.1 Erysipelotrichales bacterium
GGTACCGATGATCGCCAAGACAACGATCGAAGCGACGACTCCGGCTAGAATCTGTACGATTCTGGATCTTCTTTTACGTGATTTAATTTTCTTCTTTTCAGTCATTCAGAGTTTCTCCTTTGAAATAATAGGCATCAACGCAAACTAAATAGTCGATCGGCGGCGTTAGCCGCCAGGGAATGATGAGTCCGTGTTCCCGTATCCATAAAATGGGGATCGAACGACGCAAAGTCGTATCGATGTATGCCAGCATTTCACTTGCTTCAATGAAATAGGTTTCATTAAGGGATGTAAAACGGATGATCATGAAGGTAAATGCGCCATGGCGCAGGACACTTCGCATGTGGTTGATTTGATGCTCATGCAAGTAAGCCAGCGCGAAAGCAGTCTTGGACTGGGTTTCCTTGGCTTCGAAATCTAACGCTTTGGCTCGGTAAACTCCATTGTAGTCGGTCGTACTGGGTGTTTTGTAATAGGCTTCCGTTATCTTCGCCTTATTGCGCGAAGGATAGGAAACCGTCTTCACCATGATCGGTGTCGGCTTCTTATGGACATTGGCGCGATCGAGTTCCAGATAGTACGCGTTGGTCTTGTTTAAATCGTCTTCCAGCGTCATACCGCGTTTGGAAGCCGATGTTGCAAGCGTTACGCCTATCGGTTTTCTCTTCGTCGGATATCCGATCATAGCATCACCTTCGACTATTATATACGAAATGGGGTCTTTTTTCCATATATTGAATAGGTGATGTTCCTCAGCGCACTTGCAAAACCACTTCGGATTTGGTTTAATAGAGACGCAGGAGGAACCAGACATGAATAAAATCGGAAAACTGGATGCACAATCCATCTATCAGAAAGAGTTCAATATCGAATTTAAAGGCTACTCCGCATCCGAGGTCGACGCGTTTCTCGATGTCGTGATCAAGGATTACCAACAGTTTGAGGAAGTTGCGTTGAATCTGCGCGAACAAATCGAACAGTTGCAGAAAATCAATCTTCAATATCAGAACCGTCTGACGGAACTGCAGGGAAGACTGGAAGTCGGTGATTTGGGCGAACCCGGAGGCAACTCCGTGGATTTGCTGAAACGGCTGGCTAAGTTGGAACAAGAAGTCTACAAACGTTAAGTACATCACACTAGGACAATCGCTGGGCAACCAGAGGAAAGTCCATGCTCGCACCGCCTGAGACGACGGTAGTGATTATGCTGGATGAAACCATAAATCCAGGCGGGAAACCGACGGCTGAACGAACTCCTAAAACGCAAGTCATGGAACGAGTCTATAAAAGTGCCACAGTGACGAAGTCCTGCAGGAAACCGCAGGAGTGGAACGAGGTAAACCCCATAAGCGAGAAACCCAAATTTGGTAGGGGAACTCTGCGACGCGAATTTGAAGCGAACCGGAGGCGTGCAAACGCAGATAAATGATTGTCACCCGCAAGGGTACAGAACATGGCTTACATAGTGTGATGAAAACGGGATGCAAGTCCCGTTTTTTTTATTTGATTTTACATTCATAGGGTGAATTGGTATAATCTAAATTGAATGATTGGAGGTAAAGCATGACAGAAATCGGGAATTCAATACGAAGCAAGAGGGAAGAACTAGGTTTCACCCTTGAAGAAATCTGCGAAAAAACGAAAATCAGCGTGGTCCAGCTCAACGCAATCGAAAACGGCGACATGGATCATTTTAAACACGATATGGTCTTTCTGCGGTTTTATCTGAAAAACATCTGCAGTGTATTGGATCTGAACTATGATGAAGTTTTACATCAGTTCAACATCAGCAAAAGCGAATTCACCAACACCTTATCACTAAAGAAAATACAGGAGAACGAAGCCAGCGAGGCCAACATCATTAAAAATAAACAGTTGTCCGACAGCAAGTTCATTTATCGTAATTTCAAGAAGAAACGCTTCGAGGTTTCCTTCATCACGCTGATCATCGTTATCGCGTTGATCGTCATCTCTTTGAGTGTCATCTTCTTCACCGTTGTGTTGCCGAGATTGAGTGCCGCACCGGATATTATCGGAAACAATCCGATTGAAGAAATCCCGGGAACAGTGAAAACGGAGCCGAAACCTTCGACCGACGCGAACCCCAATCCCAACCCCACACCGGTTCCTACTCAGATCGTGGTGAGTAATGCGGGCTTGACCGCTTATAGCATCACCGATTGGGTGAAAGACAAACAAGTTAAATTCACCGTCAAGTTCAACTCTAATTCGATGATGAAAGTCTATATCGACGGCGTTCTGACCAATAATCCGAGCGCCCGCATCTATAATTATGGCGAAACGATGGAAATCATCGTCAAGGCCGCCGCGAACCGTGAGGTCGCAATCAATTTCGGTTATCTGAAAAAAAATACGATCAGTGTCGATGATCTAGCAGCCGTGATCGATCCGTCCATCGCAGCGCTACCAAAATCCTTTAAAATGGTCTTCACTTTCACCGGAGGTTCCTGATGAATTTACCTAATCGTCTTTCGATGGTCCGGATCTTCCTGATCCCGTTGATCGTCCTGATTTTCCTCTTTCCAGTCGCCCAATTCAATATCTACGTTGGACATTTTACGTTTGGATTCGTGACCCTGTCCTATCGCAATGTCGTATTATTGTTTCTGTTCGCACTGGCGAGCTTCACCGATTTCCTGGATGGCTATATCGCCCGGAAATACAATATGATCACCAGCTTCGGGAAGTTCATCGATCCGATCGCTGACAAACTGTTGGTCAACACCATGTTTATCCTGTTCGCATGGCAGGGTATCGTTCCGCTCGTCGCCGTCTTATTGATGCTGTGGCGCGATACCGCCGTTGATGCAATCCGGATGATCGCCTCTTCCAAAGGCAAAGTCATGGCGGCCGGCTATCTGGGCAAAGTGAAAACCGTGTCGCAGATGATCGCCATCATGTTGATTCTCGTAAACAATCTTCCGTTTGAACTCTACCGATTGCCGGTCGCCGATTTCATGGTTTGGTTCGCGACCTTCATCTCGCTACTGAGCGGAATCAGTTACTTCCTGCAGGCGAAAGACATCCTGATGGAAAGCAAATAATGGAAAAGCTGCTTGAAATCCTGCGCAAAAATAAGTTGACTCTGTCTACCTGCGAAAGTTTTACAGGCGGCCTTTTTGCGGTGAATCTGACCAATATTCCCGGCGCTTCCGAGGTCTTTAAAGGCTCAATCATAGCTTATGTTAACGAAAGCAAAACAAACATCGTCGGAGTCCCGGAAGCGACAATCAACGATTTTGGGGCGATCAGCGCCGAAACGGTCGAAGCGATGGCAAAAAACACGCGCAATAAATTCGATTGCGACATCTGCGTTGCCTTTAGCGGAAATGCCGGTCCGGCTGTGCAGGAAAATAAAAAACCAGGTGAATCCTTCATGTGTATCGTGTATCGGGAGACTATCCGTGTTTATCATGATCAGTTTCACGGCGACCGGAGCGACGTACGCTACAATGCTGTCGACGCCGCTGTGCAAAGGATAAAAGATATGATTAGGGAATTTGGAGTATAAAGCGAAAAAGAGGTCGGAGGATAACCTATGGAAAACAAAAAAGATGCATTGTTGGATGAAGCGCTGAAGCAGATCGAGAAGCAGTTTGGAAAAGGTTCCATCATGCGTTTGGGCGACCGGGCGAATGTGGAAATCGACGCCATCAGCAGCGGCTCGATTTCAATCGATCTCGCATTGGGAATCGGAGGCTATCCGAAAGGCCGCATTATCGAAATCTATGGGCCTGAATCAAGCGGTAAGACAACGTTGGCGCTGCATGCCATCGCCGAAGTGCAAAAACGTGGCGGTAAAGCGGCGTTCATCGATGCGGAAAACGCCATCGACCCGCGCTATGCGCAGGCTTTGGGCGTCAATATCGACGATTTGGTATTGAGCCAACCCGACAGCGGGGAACAAGCCCTTGAAATCACCGATCTGTTGGTCCGCAGCGGTGCCATTGATTTGGTTGTCGTCGACTCCGTCGCAGCCTTGGTTCCGCAGGCGGAACTGGACGGCGAAATGTCCGACAACAATATCGGGTTGCAGGCCAGGCTGATGTCGAAGGCGATGCGCAAACTTTCGGGTATCATGAACCGTAGCGAATGTACCGTCATTTTCATCAACCAGCTGCGCGAAAAAGTCGGTGTTATGTTCGGCAACCCCGAAACGACATCAGGCGGACGCGCCCTTAAATTCTACGCTTCCATCCGTGTCGACGTCCGCAAAGGCGAAGCAATCAAAAACGGAACCGATATCGTCGGCAATAAAGTGACGGTCAAAATCGTCAAAAACAAAGTGGCTCCGCCGTTTAAAATCGCATTGGTCGAAATCATGTACGGTGAAGGTGTTTCCCGCCTCGGTGAACTGATCGATCTCTCGGTCGAACATGAAGTCGTCCAAAAGAGCGGCGCCTGGTTCGCATATAAAGGTGAAAAGATCGGACAGGGGAAAGAAGCCGTCAGAGCTTTCTTGAAATCAAATCCAGTTTTAGAAGCCGAAATCAGCGAAGAAGTGAAACGTAAAGTCTTCGCAAAACCCGAAGTCGTCAAAAAATAGCAGGGAAACCTGCTATTTTACATCTATAAGCACAATGTTATTGTGAAACGTTCTCAAATTCGTTATTATATTAAAGAGTATAATCTACTCTAAACAAAGGTAATGGAGGAAAAGCATGCCTGAAAATATCACCTTTTCCATTCTAGCCGGTATCAGCGGTTTTGCTTTGGGTCTGATCGTGATGGTTCTGATCTCAAAGTTAGGGTTAAATAGAAATCAACAAAAAGCAAGTTTACTTATCGACGAAGCAAACATCAAAGCGGACAATCTTGTACGCCAGGCTGTCTTGGAAGGCAAGACCCAGGCATACGAACTTAAACTCGCCGCAGAAAAGGAAAACAAGGAACGCCGTCAGGAAATCCAGGATCTGGAAAACAAAATGGCGCGTCGCGAAGACAACCTTCATTTCCGTGAAGAAACGTTGAGCAGCAAAGAAAAGCAACTTGATGACAAGAATAAACAATTAACCGAAAAATTGAGCATACTGGACGGGATGGAACATGAATTGCAGATCAAGATCGACGGACAGGTCGGTGAACTCGAACGGGTCGCCAACATGACACAAGTCGATGCGAAGAGAGAATTAATGGAAGCTGTCGAACTGAAGATTCAAAACGAAATGACCGTCTATATCCGCGATGCGGAAGATGACGCGAAATCGAAAGCCGCCGAAAAGGCGCGCAATATCATCGGTTTGGCGATCCAACGCTACGCACAGGAAGAAACGCTGGAACGTACCGTATCCGTCGTCGCTTTACCCAGTGAAGAAATGAAGGGTCGGATCATCGGCCGCGAAGGCAGAAATATCCGTGCCATCGAACAAGCTACGGGCGTCGATCTCATCATCGACGATACACCCGAAACCATCACGTTATCTTGTTTCGATCCAATTCGCCGCGAAACCGCGCGTATGGCACTTGAAAGTCTCATTAAAGACGGCCGCATCCAACCGGGCCGCATCGAAGAAGTCGTTACCAAAGCAGGCAAAGAACTTGCGGAAACCATCCAGAAGATCGGTGAAGAAGCCGTCTTCAAACTGGGCGTCGGCAAGGTCGACCGCGAAATCGTCGGTTTGATCGGACGCTTGCGCTATCGTTACAGTTACGGACAAAACGCGCTGCAGCATAGCATGGAAGTCGCTTATCTGGCCGGCATGATGGCCGCCGAGCTGGGCTTGAACCAGACCTTGGCAAAACGCGCCGCGCTGTTGCACGATATCGGGAAGGCCATGGACTTCGAAGTCGAAGGCAGCCACATCGAAATCGGTGCCCGCATCGCCAAGAAACACGGTGAAAACCCGATCGTCATTAACGCCATCGAATCCCATCACGGTGAAGTTGAACCGACCAGCACCTATGCGGTTTTGGTTGCGGCAGCCGACACGTTGAGTGCCGCCCGTCCGGGTGCCCGATTCGAATCCTTTGAAAACTACATCCAACGCCTTGAACAACTCGAGAAAATCGCGACATCGTTTGAAGGTGTCGAGAAGACTTACGCCATCCAAGCCGGACGCGAAATCCGCGTCATGGTCATCCCTGAAAAATTGGATGATCTGGCTTGCCAACGCATCGCACGTGAAATCCGCGAGAAAATTGAAGCCGAACTGACCTATCCGGGCCAGATCAAGGTGACAGTCATCCGCGAAACCCGCGCGTCGGACATTGCGAAATAATGAAAATACTGTTTATCGGCGATATTGTCGGTAGCAAAGGAAGGGCAGCAGTCAAACAACTGCTGCCTTCACTTCGTACTGCCTACGATGCCGATGTCGTCATCGCGAACGGGGAAAACGCCGCGCACGGGAAGGGCATCACAAAAAAAATCTATGACGAATTGTTGGGATATGGGATCGACGCAATCACGTTGGGCAACCATGCGTTCTCTAAATCGGACCTTTATGATTTCATCGCAACGGCCGACCGCCTGGTCAGGCCGTTGAATCTGCTTCCGTTAGAATTCGGGCAGGGAATCCTTGAATTTGACGTTAAAGGAATCCCGCTGGTCATCGTCAATGTTTGCGGCAGCGTCTTTATGGAAAACGTCAGTGAATCGCCCTTCGAAGTCCTCAAACGGTATACCGGCAGATTCATCAATAAAGTGGTAATCGTGGACATGCATGCGGAAGCCACCAGCGAAAAAATCGCATTCGCTTACCAATATCAGAATTGTTTGAGCGCCGTCATCGGTACGCACACCCATGTCCAGACAGCCGACGAGAAGATTATGAACGGCTGCGCATTCATCAGCGATGTAGGCATGACCGGTCCCTATGACAGCGTGATCGGACGCGACGTCGCTGAAGTGCTTGACCGTTTCAACGGCATACGCACGACGCGTTTCACGGTCGCAGAAGGTGAGTTCATTCTCTGTGCGATCTTCATCGAAGTCGACAACGCCACCAAGCGAGCCGTGAAGGTTGAGCGGATCCAAATCCGCCCCCAGAACGATTCCATAACTCATTCTTGAAGAAGACATAAATCATGGTATAATATTCACAGTCAAAGGAGGTTATTCAAATGCCTGTAACTGTATCAAAAGACATCTGCATCGGCTGCGGAGCCTGTGTCGGCGTATGTCCGACCGGAGCGTTGTCGTTAGACGCCGACGGAAAAGCCGTATGTGACGAATCGCTGTGCATCGATTGCGGGGCGTGTATCGGAGTTTGCCCGACGCAAGCTATTTCGCAGAAGTAAGAAACCAAGCGTCGCTTGGTTTTTTTAACCGGAGGAAGCATGAACGACCACTTTACCTTACCCAATTTAAAAAATGCTAAATTACGCACGAATGATGCCAGTGTCATCGAACGTTCGTTGTTTCATATTGACGATGCGGCCAAAAACCTTGGACTGGGACGTAAATATTTTTTACGTACTTATGGGTGCCAAGCTAATGAACGCGATGGAGAAACCATCCGCGGCATCCTGGAAGAGATGGGCTATTTGCCTGTCATCGATGCAGGAGCAGCCGATTTGATCATCCTGAACACCTGTGCGGTCCGTAAGAACGCGGAAGACAAAGTATTCGGCGAGATCGGACAGCTGAAACGCTATAAACTGAAGAATCCCGATTTGATGTTCGTAGTTTGCGGCTGCATGGCACAGGAAGAAGAGGTCGTACAGACCATCTTAACCAAGCATCCGCATATCGACCTGATCTTCGGCACCCATAATCTGCACAGATTACCTGATCTTCTCTATCAAGCCACCTTGACCCGCGAACGCGTCATCGAAGTGTATTCGCAGGAAGGCGACGTGATCGAAAACCTGCCTTCACGCAGAGACAAAACCGCCAAAGCATGGGTCAACATCATGTACGGCTGCGATAAGTTCTGCACGTATTGCATCGTTCCGTATACCAGAGGCAAAGAACGCTCGCGCACCATGGAAGACATTCTCGTCGAAATCAAAGGGTTGTTGCAGGACGGCTGTAAAGAAGTGACGCTATTGGGCCAAAACGTGAACGCATATGGGAAAGATCTCTATGGAACCGCGAAGTTCG
Organism: Erysipelotrichales bacterium; assembly: GCA_038323255.1. Classification (GTDB taxonomy): domain Bacteria; phylum Bacillota_I; class Bacilli_A; order Erysipelotrichales; family Erysipelotrichaceae; genus GWE2-51-13. The sequence goes on from JBBQGS010000031.1 coordinate 8,066, forward strand.
CCGATCTGCTGAAAGAAGTGTCGCACATGGGAATTCAGCGCATTCGCTTCACCACCTCCCATCCATGGGATTTCACCGACGAACTGATCGACGTCATCGCGACCACCCAGAACGTCATGCCGTATGTCCATCTGCCGGTTCAGTCGGGTAGTGCGGCGATCCTGAAAATCATGGGAAGACGCTATACCCCCGACGAATACAAAATTCTGTTCACGAAACTGAAAACGCGTATTCCCGATGCTTCGTTCTCGACTGACATCATTGTCGGTTTCCCCAACGAAACGCAGGAACAGTTCGATGAAACCTTGGCGATTGTCGACTTCTGCAAGTTCGACAGTGCATTCACTTTCATCTATTCACCGCGTGAAGGGACCCCGGCAGCTGCGATGGAAGACAACGTACCAACGGAAGAGAAAAGCAGAAGACTCCAGCTCCTCAACAAGAAGGTCGCAAGCTATGCGCTTGAAAACAACCAACGTATGCTGGATAAGATTGTGAGAGTATTGGTCGATGGTCCTTCGAAAAAAAATCCGGATGTGGTTTCGGGCTATACCGAGAACAATAAGCTGGTGAATTTCATTCCAAACCGAGATTGTACGGGTGAAATCGTCGAAGTCCGCATCACGCAGGCCAAAACCTGGACGTTATGGGGCGAACCGTCCCAGAAGTTTGAATAATTGCTTTAGCTAAGGTATAATAAACAAAAGCAGGAGGAAATATAATGGATACAGTACGCATTTTTGCGTTAGGTGGCCTGGATGAGGACGGCAAAAATCTTTATGTCGTGGAAGTCAACCAAGACATCTTCGTCATCGAAGCCGGTATAAAATACCCCGACATCGAACAATTGGGAATCGAAATGATTATTCCCGATATGAAATATCTCGTTGAAAACAAAGACCGCGTGCGCGGCATTTTCATTACGCATGCCCATGACGATTCGATGGCTGCCTTGCCTTATTTATTGCGGTTGGCCAATATCCCAATCTATACGACGCCCTTGAGCGCCGTCATGATCGAAGAGATGCTGAAGAAAGCTAATATCAAAGAAGTTAAGATTCACCGCATCAAGCGCAACGGAAGATTCGCAATCGGCAAAATCAACATCCGCACATTCGGGATCACGCATTCCATCGCCGATGCGTTTGGACTTGCGATTGAAACCGACCAAGGAGCGATCGTCTACGCCGGTGAATATATCATCGACCTCAATGCTAGGAACGCAGCGTTCGCTTGCGATATATCGGAATTCGCCGAAATCGGGAAAAAAGGTGTGCTTGCGCTGATGACGGAATCGGTTTACGCCGAGAAACCGGGGTTTACCGCACCCAATCATCGCATCACCGATTTCATCGAGAGTGACATTGAAGACGCGCAGGGACGGATTTTCATCACCCTTTACGAGCAAAATCTTTACCGTTTGATCGAAGTCATCGAATTGGCCAACAAATACAAAAAGAAAATCTATTTCAATAACGAAAACCAGCGGAACCTCTTACGTCAGGTCGAACGTTTGGGGTATTACCATGTGCCGGCCGGACTTGAACTCAGCGCCGAGAAGTTCACCAACGATTTCACCAACGTAATCATCATCGTAAGCGCCAGCGGACCTAACGTTTTTCGCGTCATGCACCGCATCACGACCGCCGAAGACAATAAGATTGAACTGCATGTCGACGATACTGTCATCATCGGGTCACCCGTCGTGCCCGGCACCGAACTCGAAGCCGGCCAAATGGAGAACGAACTCTATAAAGAAGGCGTTCATGTCGTCACACTAGACCGCAAGAAAATCCTTTCGATGCACGCTTCCAGCGAAGATATCAAGATGCTTTTATTCTTACTGAAACCGAAATACTTCATTCCGGTCCACGGCGAATACCGCCAAATGGTCGTCAATGCCAACATCGCGTTGGATTCGGGCTATTTCGCCGATCGTATCGTGGTCTTGGACAATGGTCAGGTCGCACTGTTTGAAGAGAAACTGCTGAAAAACACCAACACGATCCTGCCGCTTGAAGATCTGATGATCGACGGTAACGAATCGCTGGATATCAGCGGCATGGTCCTAAAAGACCGCGTCGCGCTGTCTACGGACGGAGCCATCATTGTCGGCGTCGTCGTCAACTATGCCACCAAAGAAGTCATCGGAGGACCCGACGTCCAATCGCGCGGCTTCATCTATCTCAAAGACGCTGACTATATCGTCAAGGAAATCGGCAACATGGTCGAACGCATCATCGTCGATGCCGTCGCCGCCAACAAATACGAAAACATGGCGGTCCGTATGGAAGCCAAAGACAAGATCACCCGCTATGTCTACAAAGAAACGGGCAAGCATCCGATGATTCTCCCGGTCATCGTCGAAATCAACACGAACGAATAGGGTGCGGAGGAAAGCATGGCACGAAGAAGAAAAGCATTACGCAAAGATGAGCTTAAACTGCTCTACATTATCAACGCGCTGATTTTAGTTACGCTTACGGTCATTTCGTCCCAGCGTTTCGGCATCGTTGGTACCTATCTCGATCGTATCGTACGTTTTTTCGTCGGTGAAACGGTCTGGATGTTTTACGGACTCATGCTTTTATATGCGATTTTCATCCTGTTCTGGCGTAAGAACCCCAATCTTCGTCTGAAAACCAGCATCGCACTCGGGTTAATGCTCGGCGCACTGATATTAACCGCTTCCTTTATGGCGTTTACGAAAAACGACCTTGGGTTTTCCGTTTTCGAATCGTGGATGGCCAATTCCACCAAAGTCTTCACCGGTGCTTTGCCGGCTAAAGGCGGCATGGCAGGCGTGTTTCTCTACTCGCTCTTTTCGCTGTTGTTTGCCCGCATAGGCACACTGGTCGTCACCGTCGTATTCTATCTGGTTTCCATTCTTTTGTTTGTGGACTGGAAATACGTTAAACGCATCTTCGTAAAATTCCGCCGTACCAAGAACCGCGTAATTGACCAGATCAACGACGAAATGTCGTCCGACATGGATGTCGGGGAAGCGGTCGAACCAAAAAAGAAGCTGCATCTTACATTTCTGAGTCCCGACAAGGAAGCGGTGCCTGAACCGATCGAAACACTGCCGATGGATCGCAGCCGTCAGACGGTCATTCAAAAACCCAGTTTGTTTGATGAAAGGGAAGTCACGACGAAATCCGCGGCGACCGTCCACAGCATCGGAAATTATGTTTTACCTGACATAAAGATTTTGGACGACGTGGTCGTTAAAACAAAATCGACTCTCAATGCCAATGCGGCGGCGATCAAAGGAAAAAAACTGATCGAGATTTTAGCGAACTTCGAAATCAACGCGACGCTCGTACAAACGCATATCGGCCCGGCTGTCACTAAATTCGAAGTGCGCCCGGATTCCAACGTGAAGATCTCAAAAATCGTCAATATCCAGGATAATATCAAAATGGAACTGGCCGCCAAAGACATCCGTATCGAAGCTCCAATCCCCGGTCGTAATGCGGTCGGCGTCGAAATCCCCAATGTCGAGATGATTCCGGTCAGAATGTCCGAGATGATGAAGGAAATTCCACCTGAAAAGTTAAACAAAAAATTATTGATTGCCTTGGGACGCGACCTGATGGGTCGTCCGATCTTTACGGAACTCGATAAAATGCCGCATCTCTTGATTGCGGGAGCCACCGGCAGCGGGAAATCCGTGTGCGTCAACTCCATCATTTCGACTTTACTGTTGCGTACGACGCCGGATGAAGTCAAATTGTTGCTGATTGATCCGAAGAAAGTCGAATTCACTTCCTTCGCCAAAATTCCGCATTTGATCTGCCCGGTCATTTCGGATGCATCCGAAGCGGCCAGAGCATTGAAAATAGTTGTCAAAATGATGGAAAACCGCTATGAAGTCTTCTCGAAAAACAATGTCCGCAATATCACCGGTTATAATGAGTTGCTGATTCGTAACCCGACCCAGCCGCTTGAGCCGATGCCTTGGATCGTCGTCATCATCGACGAACTCGCCGATTTGATGATCGTCGCCGGCAAAGAAGTCGAGGCCAGTATCCAGCGTATCACCCAATTGGCGCGCGCAGCCGGTATCCATTTGATCGTCGCGACCCAGCGTCCGTCGGTCGATGTTATCACCGGTATCATTAAATCCAACATCCCGTCGCGGATCGCATTTGCGGTATCCAGTGGCGTCGACTCCCGCACCATCCTCGACCATGTCGGGGCAGAACGTCTGTTGGGCTACGGCGACATGCTGTTTATCCCGGTCGGCGAACCCGCTTCCGTCCGTCTACAGGGTGTCTTCGTTTCCGACGACGAAGTGCGCCGATTAGCCGAAACCACATCCCAGCAACGCAAACCTTCGTTTGACGACGCGTTCCTCAATCCGGAAGACGGGGAAGGTATCAGCGATTCGATGGCATCGGCACTCGATGATCCGCTTTATGAAGAAGTCAAAGAATTTGTCATCGAAACACAGCGTGCCTCGACTTCCAGCATCCAACGCCGCTTCGGGTTGGGCTACAACCGCGCCGCACGCATGATGGATGTTTTAGAACTTAAAGGCATCATCGGTCCGTCGCAGGGAAGTAAGCCCCGCGATGTCCGTGCTCGCAAAAGTCTTGACGATGAGTAAGCGGTTTCAAACCGCTTTTTCATTTGTCGCCAACGGTTGACTTTACTTGATAAAGATAATAAACTAAATAGGAGCAGATACACTGCGAAACAATATGGAGGAAGATAAATGAAGAAGCTGCTGATTCTTTTGACCGTATTCTTAATGGTCTTCGGATTGGCTGCATGTTCAACGCCGAAAGCAAAGACGTTTGAACTTGCGCTAATCACCGACAAAGGGGAAATCGACGATAAGTCGTTTAACCAAGGAGCTTGGGAAGGTCTGAAAAAGTATGCTGATGCCAATAAAAAGACATACGCATATTACAAACCGACCGAAGTTACCACTGATGCGTATATCGCTGCGATCGATCTAGCTGTCAAAGCCGGAGCGAAAGTCATCGTAACGCCGGGATTCTTATTCGAACCGGCCGTTTACAAAGCCCAAGACACCTATCCTGCTATTAAGTTCATTTTATTAGATGGTACACCGAACGATGGCGACTTCGCGAAGGGACCGAAATTCAAACTTAATTCCAACGTTTATTCGATCTTCTACCGTGAAGAACAATCAGGCTTCCTAGCCGGTTACGCAGCTGTCAAAGACGGCTTCACCAGCCTAGGCTTCATGGGCGGCATGGCTGTTCCGGCCGTTGTACGTTTCGGTTATGGATTCTTACAAGGTATTGAATATGCCGCTAAAGAATTAGGCAAAACCGAAATCAAAGTGAAATATCACTATACCGGCGATTTCGCTGACACTCCTGAAAACAAATCCAAAGCAGCATCCTGGTATCAAGCAGGCGTCGAAGTGATCTTCGCGGCCGGCGGCAAAGTCGGGAACTCCGTCATGTCCGCTGCACAAGATGCTAAGAAAAAAGTTATCGGTGTCGACGTAGACCAATCCGCAGAATCGACCACGGTCATCACCTCTGCGATGAAAGAACTCGGCACATCAGTATTCGACGCCCTTAAAGCATATTATGGCAACACCTTCCCAGGTGGTAAGAGCGTTACGTTAGGCGCCGATGTCATGGGTGTTGGTTTACCGGCCGATTTCAGCCGTTTCACCACATTTAAGAAAGCTGACTACGACGCGATTTTCGCGAAACTCAAGAGTAACTCGATGATGTTAAAGACAGATGCCAACGGCGGAGACACAAAGGGAGTACCGGAAGCAGCTAAATTAGGTTTGATGGCTGTTAAAGTAACCGTTGAATAATTCGCTTCACACTGAATAAAATCATTATTAAAGAAAACTAAAGAGAGCGGAATCAATTTTCCGCTCTTTTTTCTTTTCGGTTTGGGTGTACATTACTGTCTAAAATAATATATAATCGGACTATAGGAGAAATACCATGGAATATATCATCGAAATGTTAAATATTACAAAAGAATTCCCCGGTATCGTCGCCAATGACAACATCACCCTGCAACTTCGCAAAGGTGAGATTCATGCGTTGTTGGGTGAAAACGGGGCTGGCAAGTCGACGCTCATGAGTGTCCTTTTTGGATTATATAAAGCGGAAAAAGGCATCATCAAAGTCAATGGCCGAGAAGTAAAAATCAATAATCCAAACGATGCGCGGACACACGGTATCGGAATGGTCCACCAACATTTCAAGTTGGTTCAGAATTTCACCGTTCTCGAAAATGTCGTTCTAGGCGTCGAAACTGTGAAAAACGGCGTTTTGCAGATGAAAGATGCACGTGAGAAAGTGAGTAGCCTTTCCACGAAATACAACCTGTATATCAACCCGGACGATTTGATTTCCGACATATCCGTCGGAATGCAGCAACGGGTTGAGATCCTCAAAATGCTGTATCGCGAAAACGAGATCCTGATTTTTGACGAACCGACTGCGGTTTTGACCCCTCAGGAAATCGACGAATTGA
>JBBQGS010000032.1:0-14332 GCA_038323255.1 Erysipelotrichales bacterium
GTTGGCTTTCACAAAGTCCTTGAATGTCATTCTCTAGCGCTTTCAATTCTTCACCTTTAGGAGAATTCTTTTGCACCTCAATATATATCGGTTTGTCGAATTTTTTAGCCATTATACTTCTCCTTCCTTGGATTTTACCGAGGGTTAGCTAATTTACAGAAATCCTTGATTTTCAGAATAATATTACTTACGAAACATCTCTTTTATGCATTTGACAAGTTGAATAGCAATTAGGGATTTTTATCATGGTTTTATCAATCAAACGATTCATAAATTCATTGCCTCGATCGGTATGAAAGATTTGGATCTGTTTCAGATTGGCCCACCCTTTGGCGAAGATTGGATCTTACCATATTTAACACGAAGAGTAAAAAATAGAATAAGTAAAACGATGATAATCAACGAAAGCATAAAAAGTTGCAAACCCAAGCATCCTAGTGTTCTCATCATTGAATTATATACCCCTGTTGTAATTATGTCCTGAATCGTAGCGATTTTATGCGCATCTTTATGCTCGCATAATACATTTATATTTATTAACGAGCATTACATTACGCATTATAATGGCTGTTTTTTAAGTTCATTTTGAATCAAGCTTATGGTTTTTTCTCGAATCCCAACAGAACTCGCTATGTCCTCCCACTGTTTTAAAGCAGTGGTAACGTCATTAATAATCTTTTTACACTTAGGCGATTTAATATCCATTTTTTTGCCACACGCAATCAGATCTTCAATGGAGATTTCAGATATTTTGCCGTTTATGGTCATTTGATGCGCTTTAAGCCATCGGTTCTCTGGATCACTTGAAAATGTGACATCATATGCTGGCGATAAGGACCAAATCCCTTCTCTGTTCATCAAAAAAGAGATGTTTTTAACATGATCATCCTGATTGATTGCAAGTACATTGAAAACCATTCTTCTAAATAACTGTTCAATGTCGCTACTTGGTAGCCCCAATCGCCTTGCCGTTAAAGCTGCCATTTCATAGCTACACAAACCTGGCTCATTATAATCGATATGCAACATTGCGCCTAATGATTGCATATGCAATTTATCGCCATTTACTCTGTCGAATCGCTTTGTTATAAAATGATTACGTTCACCTTCTGAAAAGAGCCTGCACTCATTCATAATGATACCTGCTTGTAGTGCCATTTTGTAATACGCATACTCAATACGTGTGTATTCTGGAACGTCTTGGAGATTATGATCTCCGTTTTGCGAGACTCCATCAAATTTTAATAGCCAATAATCAAAATTTTTACCTAGATCAACCTGCCCTGAACGGATTTCACCTGATTTTTCATCGTAAGCAATGATGGCCTTTGCTCTTGCTCCTCCGGCTGATGTCCCGAGCTGTAATAGTTGAGCATACGTAATGTCACTTTCTGCTGACAAAGCAACATTCATCTTTCCTTCTAATATTGCTGAAGCAAAATCGGACATACTTTGCAGACTGATTTGTTCATCAATATCGGTGTGTTTGTTAATCGCAGGCTCGTATTCCAGTGCACCCATCCCTCGTTTGCCAGTATAGCATAATCGTTCTACGACATTAAAAGAGCTGGGTGTTCTACCCTTTGAAGCAAGCCACTGATTAATAACGGCATTCCCAAAATTATCCGGTAATGAGTCTGCCATTAAACCTGGGACGCCTTTAAAAGATGACTTAGCTAATTCAGGAAATTCGTATACTCTGTTTGATAAGGGCATCATGATTGGGGCAACATTGATACCATGGCTAAGAAAGTCTTTCTCATATTCAAACGAAACACATCCTTTACTCTCGTTTAAGTAAAAAACTCCTATTGGTGTTCCCCAGAGTTTTACAATTGCGGTTGTTGTCATTTTAATTCATCCCCCCATTTGAAGGATTTTATTGAGGTCTTACGCCCTTTTTTGCTTGCCCGTTCTCTTTGTGGTGCTGCTAATTTCCCTTCCAAGTAATAGGAAGGTCTCTCTGTTGGATCCGGTGCGAGTAGGTCAAGGTTTGAATCTAACCCAAGAGCCATAAGCACTTTTATTAATGTACCGAGTTGTACATCCTCTCCATTTTCCAGGTTCGTAATACTTCGCCTAGAAATGCCTGCTTTATCGGCTAATTCCTGTTGGGAGAGTGGATAGTCAATTCTATATGCTTTCAGTCTTGCCGCAATCTCGGCTATCGCAGTTAAAGAAGATAAATATTTGCCCATTATTCCACCTCATTTCATTTTGAAATACTCTATACAGGCATTATATCTTAACCTATGTTAATGTGCAATATTTTACTCATTATAACTTATTATTATATTTTATGGGCATTATATTGCTTATTATTAAAATTAATTATTCCACATTGAGTTAACGATTTTCTGTTTATTATAAGCCAATGAAAGGACATGAAGTAATGCAAAATTGCAGAATATTAGTAGGTATACCATGAATAAAGTCAATCTCCATGTTTTTTAATTGGAGTAGCTATTTTTGCAATGTTTTTGCAATGGTAGTTGCGGTGACAATATAGTATCTAATTTAAGATAATAGTCCTTCACCACATGAAGTAAATATGCGAAAAAAATACGCCTTCGAGTTTGAATTGATGGTTAAATAAAGAAATAGCAAATTTTCTTGCTAAAGTTCTACTAAATGTACTCTTCTTGAAACGAACAGACATATGACTTCTACTTAAAGCTAACTATATGATATGACCAGCCAATGTATTTGTACGATTAAAAAGAAAGATCAGCTTCATAATTATCATTTTTTTGACAATTATAACTTTCCTATTTTCTCAACTTTAAGTGTTTTTTCCCGGTCGATTTCTTTCTCAATAAGAAAAATAAGGATTTCCAAGGTTGAAAGATGCTACCGGTTCAGGTAGAAATCTTCGAAACTAAGAAACCCTTTATTTATACGTGTTTTGAGTAGTCCTTATTTCTCCACTCTTGATATCAAGACAACGCACTCCACGTGGACAGTTTGGGGAAACATGTCGACTGGTTGAATGATTTCAACTTTATATCCTTTGGTTTGAAATAAAGCGAGATCACGGGCTAAGGTGCCTGGATCACAGGAAACATAGATTACTTTACGCGGGGAAATATCCACGATCGCATCGATGGTTTGGACATTGAGGCCTTTACGTGGAGGATCCACAATGATGACATCGAGGGACTTGCCTTCCGTGTGCAGTGTGCGGGCGATTTCGCCGGCATCGGCTGTATACCATGCAACATTGCTGATTCTATTCAGTTCAGCATTCTTTTTCGCGTCTTCGATTGCTTCGGCTACCACATCGACACCGATGACTTCTTTCACATGTTTACTAACATAGAGCGCAATCGTTCCTACGCCGCAATAGAGATCCATGACAGTGTCGGATGATTTAAAATCGGCGAATTCGATGACTTTGTCGTAGATGATTTTCGCTTGGATGGGGTTTACTTGATAAAACGATTTTGAAGAGAGGGTGTAGGTACAATCGCCTAATTTATCTTTGATGGTCGATTGTTCGCTTAACACGATTTCTTCGTCGCCCAAGATGACATTGTCCGTTCGTGCATTGATGTTTTGGATGATTGCTTTAATCTGAGGAAAAGTATAAAGTAGCGCGTCCTTCAGTTCTTTTTTGAGACTGAGTTCCAGTTCAGACGTGATCAGAACGCACATGATTTCTTCACTTACAATGCCTCTCTTTAATAATACCCAACGGAGTGATGCAGGAAAAACACCACGTTCGTTATAGAAATCGGCGATGAATTTAAGAACTTCATTCTGGATGGTGCTTTGCAGCATGCAATCTGAGAACGGAAGAATGTTATGCGTTTGGGCACGGTAGAAACCGTAGATCAGTTTCCCGTTGAAATCTTTGCCGAACGGCACCTGTACTTTATTGCGATAGCGCCAAGGATCACTCATTTTGATGATTGGAAGCGGAACGACATCGGTTTTCGCGATGTGTTTCATCAGGTTTTCGACGATTGTCTGTTTGTATTTGGCTTGTTCGTCGATCGAAAAATGCTGAATCTGACAGCCCCCGCAGGCGGAAGCAATCGGACAGCGCGGGGTGACGCGTTGATCGCCAAACGTAATCAAGCGTCTTACTTTCGCATACGCATAGTTTCTTCGTGAATTGATGACTTGGACTTCGGCGGTTTCACCGATCATCAGACCGCGCACGAAAACAACAAACCCTTCGGTTTTTGCGACACCGTATCCGTTTGTATCGTAGTCGACGGCACTTACCGTCAGCATATCTTTGGGTCTCATAAAGCAAAAGAGGGGGTTGTTCCCTCTTGTCTCAGAATTTGGATGAACGGATGAACCGTGCTGCCGGTTGGGGCTACTACAGGAGGATTCAATGCGTCCTTCAACTGTTGCGCCAAAGCGGGATTCAGCGGTTTCGACACTTCTTGGATTGCCCATTTCTCCATATTCGCATTCTTGGTAATGATGAAATAGAAATAATTTGCCTTGTCTTTCCCATCTTTGAAATTAAAGACGGAAATTTCCAAATCGTACATTTTTTTTGTTTCGTCGGCGGTGAAATAAGTTGCAGTCGGCAAGGTGGCTTGGAGCGTATCGTAGATATTCGTGGTAAGTGTTTTAACACCTGCTTCGTCTAAGGTATCCACCGTATCGACATTGATTCGCAAGGTCGCGGATTTTAGGTTGACGGAAACACTTTCTACACTCGGCATCGCTTTGAAGGCGGTTTCGACCACCGTAATCTGATCTTTGGTGATAGCGGGGGTTAGGTCATTGTTGAAACGGTTGCCGAAAGACGGTGCACCTGTTCCCGAGGTCGCATTGTAAATAAGATATCCGAAAATAAATACTGGAATCAATAGAACGATAATCCCTACAACAAGTACGACGCTGGCGACGGAAATACGACGGCGTTTTTTGGTTTTTACTGTTTTTTGTGTCATCGAGTCAACTCCTTAAAGGTTATTATACCCTATTTTTAAAATGTATGCATCTTTGAATACAAAACGCTTGGGTTAGAGTTGTGGTTGTCCCGCTTTACGTTTCGCGCTGAAATCCTTAGTCACAACTTTATAGAGGGTGATTCCATCGATTTCACGAGGTGAGAAATGGAAATCTTCGCGTTTCGACTGATGCTTCATCAACAGTTTCAAGGCTTTTACCTTTTCTTCAAAGACACTGATAAATTCGACTTTCCCAAATCCCATGACGCTGGAGAACGCGAAACTGTAATCGCAGGCAGATTCTCCTTCGATCAGATCATGTTCGCAATCCATCTCGAAACATACATTTGGATTGGTATGCAGGATGTCGAGTTTGCGGCCGAAGCGGGCGCTGTGGAAAACCAAGGTTAAGGTTTTACCGTGCATTTCATATCCGAAATTGAGCGGAATCATGTAGGGGTTTCCTTGGTCCACCATCGCTAATCGACAAATATCGCACTTCGATACAATTTTGAGAATCTCTTCTTGTTCGGTAACGGCACGGTCTTTTCTGCGCATAGGTTCTCCTCCTTTGGATTGAGTGAGCAAATAACGTGTTCTTCTATAAGTACACGCATTGGGTAAGAAATCTTTATTCAAATAGATGATTATTCAGGTTTGCGTTTCAACAATTCTTCGATGATCAGTTGACTGGTCATTGCTGGATTTGCCTGTCCTTTTGATTTCTTCATGACCTGTCCGACCAAGAATCCCAGTGCACGATCTTTCCCATTATGATAATCCAATATGGACTGAGCTTGCTGATTGAGCGTTTCGGTGATGATCGTGAGGAGTTGGCTGCTGTCGCTGACTTGTTTGAGACCCAATCGGTCGACCACGGATTCGAATGCTTCACCGGCGACCAAATGCGGGAACACTTCTTTTGCCTGTTTGGACGAAATCGTACCAGCTTGGATGCCATTGATCATTTCCGCCAGATTTTTCGGCGTCAGTTTGTTTTTCGCAGTTTGCAGAAGCATAGGGTCGATCAGCGCCGGCAATTCCGAAATGCACCAGTTGGCGGCGATTTTAGTTTGCGTGGTATGTTTAAGGACCAGGTCGTAGAAGTCCGACAGGTCTTTGTTCTGCGTTAATACATTGGCGTCATACTCGCTCAATCCGATTGAAAGATAGCGCGCATGCCGCTGCTCGGGCAGTTCGGGGATGTTTGCGATGATCTCCCTAATCCAGTCAAGCGACAGTCGGATCGGCGGGATGTTGGGTTCGGGAAAATATTTGTAATCGACGCTTCCCTCTTTTTTGCGCATCAGGACCGTGGTCTTGGCAACATCGTCATACCGGCGCGTTGCTTGCTGTACACCCTCGCCGCTCTTTATCAACTCGGTTTGCCTTACAATCTCGGCTTCGATCGCGATTTTGATATTGTTGAGGGAATTCAGGTTCTTGATCTCCGTTTTGATCCCATATTCTTCCTGTCCTTCGGGTCGCAATGAAATATTGATATCGCAGCGTAGGGATCCTTCTTCCATCTTCACATCGGAAACTCCGAGATAATAGAGAATCGAACGAATTTTTTCGACATAAGCGAGGGCTTCTTCCGCATTGCGCATGTCAGGTTCGGAAACAATCTCCACCAAAGGGGTCCCCGCCCGATTAAAATCGATCCAGGTTTCACTGGTGTAATGGAACTGTTTGGCGGTGTCTTCCTCCAAGTGAAGACGGTTGATACGAACGGATTTATCCCCTTGCGAGGTAGCGATGGTGATATGTCCGTTAAACCCGATCGGATGGAATTGCTGGGTGATTTGATAACCTTTGGGTAAATCAGGATAGTAATAGTTCTTACGGTCGAAACGTAAAAGCGGATCGATTGTAAGGTTGAGGACGCTGCAGGCTTTGATTGCCTGAATGATGGCGTTCTTATTGACGCTTGGCAATGTGCCAGGATGAGCCAGATCGATTTCGTTGACGCAGGAATTCGGGCGGCGTGCGAAACTAACGGGAGCCGGACTGAACATTTTCGTGGCGGTTTTCAATTCGCAGTGGATTTCAATCCCGATGACAGTTTCGTAGTTCATGTTATGCCACTTCCTTGATCTGGTCCGCCAAGCCGGTACATTTTTCGATCGCCAGAGCGATATCGAGCGTCGTTTGTTCATCGTAAAGGTTACATGTCAGATTGACTCCGATCGGCATTCCATCGCAATAACCCATTGGAAGCGTGATACTGGGACAACCGGAAAAGTTACCCATCACCATGAAGTTCTCCGCGATGAGGTAGGTACTGGAAAGTTGATCCAGGGTATGGTCGTTAAGTTTCGGAGCGATGCCGGCCGAGGCGGGGGCGATCAGTCCGTCGACTTGGGCTAAAGCTTGCTTGAGTTCTTTCACAATCAAGCGCCGTACTTTTTGCGCTTTTCGGAAAAGCTTAGTTTGGTTTTCAACAAACAAAGCATACGATCCGATGACGAAACGTTTGCGGATGAGTTTGCCGAAACCTGCCGTACGTGATGCAGTCATGACTTCGTCGACATCCGTTCCGACTTTCTGCACGCCGAAACGCAAACCGTCAAGATTGGAATGGTTGGCGGCGGCTTCGGAATTCGCGATGACATAATAAGTCGGCAGAATGGCGTTTAACAGGTCTTCATTCATTTCGATTTCGACCAACTCGGCACCTGCGGCTTTCAATTGTTTCAATAATTGGGTAAAAGACAGTTGGATTTGCGGGTTGGTGATGGCGCGGACCACATTCACCAGGATACCGATTTTCTTGCCCTTCAGGTTACTGTCCAGCAGTTTTGAATACTCCGGCACAGGCAGATCCAATGATGTCATGTCGCTATCGTCGCGTCCCGAAAGGACTTCCAAGGCGGTTGCGGCATCTTGTACATTACGGGTAAAAAAGGCCACATGATCTAAGGATGAAGCATAGGGGATGATGCCATAACGGGAGATGCGTCCGTAGGTGGGTTTGAAACCGATGATCCCGTTGAAGGAAGCAGGTTTGCGAACCGAATCGCCGGTATCGCTTCCAATCGCAAACGGGACGACGCCTGCCGCAACCAGTACAGCGCTGCCGCCCGACGATCCGCCCGACATACGGGAAAGATCATAAGGATTATAGACAGGACCGGTTGCGGCGCTGAGATTCGTACCGCCCATACCGAATTCATCCAAAGACGACTTCGCGATGAGAATCGCACCGGCAGCCTGCAATTTTTTCGCAATGGTGGCATCGTATTCCGCAACATAATTACCCAGGATCTTACTGCCGGCGGTGGTGAGGATCCCTTTCGTGTTGACATTGTCTTTCAATACGATCGGAATTCCGAACATTTTTGCGGATTTATCGATCTGTTTCAGCGTTTCAAGTTCAGCAGCGGGATCGACGAACGTGATGATCGCGTTGAGTTGATCGTTGACTGCTTTTGCCTTTTCAAAGGCGGCATAAACCACTTTTTTCGAATCATTCAGTTCTTTATAATTGTTGAAGTTCATATCAGCCTACCACCTTGACCGTAACGAAATAATCGTTTGTTTTACGTGGGGCATTGGAAAGTGCCTCGTCGACACTAAAGGTATGTCCGACAATGTCTTCGCGTAGAAAAGTGGTTTCTTCTTCGATGGGATAGATCATTTCGACGACACCTTCAGTATCTATCTTATCCAACAGCTTCATTTGATCCAGCAGAATGCCGAATTCGTCAGCGATGTCGGAAGCTTCCGCGTCGCTCAGCGAAAAACGAAGTTGCGCAGCCAAAAGTTTAAAATATGCGGGTTCATATGGATTCATGGCGTACCTCCTAATAGGTGTAAATAACGGTCAGTTTTCCGCTGGTATCGCGTTGGATCACAGCGACCGTTTCATTGTAGTTTTTGATGTTGGCGACGATGGTCGCTCCTTTGTCGGAGAAATTCTCCAACAGTCTGCCGAGATATTGCGTAAGCGCGTGCACTTCGGCATATGTTTTTGCCTGGATAATCACGTTGATGCGTAAAAGATTGAGTTTTTTATCGACATAGCGTGCCTGACCGACAATCGCAATTGTTTCGGGAATGAATTCTTTGAGCGCGACGCGCATCGATTTCATTTCCGAAGAGGTAACGCTATCAAGTTTGTCCCCTTCGTCACTGGGGAACAGGACCCATTGTTCGACGTTTTTACTGAACTGTCCTGAGCGACCGGTGAAAAATCCGTCGGCGATGAATTTACCGGGCAAGGTTGAATCAATGCTCGCCGTGTTATATAAGGCGATATAAATCGGGATGTTCTCCATATCGGGGATCTTGCGTAGATATGCTTCGAGTTTGCGCCCCATATCGGTTCCATACGCATACAAGCGATCATCTGTGATGCCGCGCATGACGGCGACACCGTTTTCGATGCTGGTCACATTCTGGTTCAGGACGATTGCTAGAGATATCCCTTCCAGTTTCGGTTTACTGCTGCTACCGGTATAGAAATTCAGTTCGATGACATCGGCGACAACGACCGCGTCCAACACGGTGATTCCGCTAACGCCAGTCGGGAAATTCGACCCTTTGGGAGGATTGAGCCCTTGTGGGTTTTCGGTGCTTTCACGTTTCACCAAAGTGCCAAGGCGTGTACTGGTGAGCACTTGCCCATCGCCCAGAATGAATTTATTAGTGGGAAAATTCGTTTTCGATTTAGCTTCCAGACGGTTTCCGACTTCAAGGATATCGGCTCTTCCGAGATAGGCTCCGTGATATTGACGGGTATCTGAACTGTTGAATGGAATCAGGACGGCATATTCACCTTTCTCGACGGCGGGAATGATGACATTGGTCGGGTCTTCGACGGTCGGTTTTGCGCAACCCGCAAACACCAACAACAACGCGAGCAAACTTATCAGTTTACGATGCATCTTGATTCACCTCCTTGAGGAATTGGACAGCGTCCATTGTCGGAATATTCAATTGATTCGCTTTATCCAGTTTCGAACCGGCCGCTTCACCGTAGATCACCAGATCGGTTTTCTTAGATACGGCTGAAGTGACCTTGGCACCGGCACTTAGCAGCCATGCCTCGACTTCATTGCGATCCATCCCTTCGATACTGCCTGTCACGACGACTATTTGATTACTGAAACGGCTTTGTTTGGGTTTCGCCAAGGTACATACCGTATTGACTTTATAACTACGGAGCTGATCCAAAAGATGCTGGTTGTGCTCTTCTGAGAAGAAAGCGCGGATGGAGGAAGCGGTAATACTTCCGACATCCTTAATCGACGCCAAACTGACTTCGTCGGCTTCCTGTAGGGCATCTAACGTTTCATAGCGAAGAGCCAGCGTTCGGGCCGCTTTTTCACCGACTTGGCGCATGCCGAGTCCGTTCAGTAAGCGTTCAAGCGAAGCTGATTTCGAGGTCTCAATAGCGTTAAGCAGTTTGTCCAACGATTTGGCTTTCCATCCCGGTAATGCAACGAGTTCTTCCCGTTTGTTTTTCAAAGTGTAAATGCTTTCGATCGTCGCAAGATAGCCTGCCGTATGGAATTGTTCGACCGTTTTATAGCCGAATCCTTCGATGTTCATGGCATCGCGCGAAGCATAATGGACAATCGATTCGATGACGCGGGCCGGGCAATCACTGTTGATGCAATAGTGCGAAGCTTCGTCTTCATAGCGAACCAATTTACCTTTGCAACTTGGACAAGCATCAGGGAATACATACGGAAATTGGCTTGTATCGCGAAGTTCTGGCAAACTACGTACAACTTCGGGGATGATTTCCCCAGCTTTGCGTACGATGACCGAATCGCCGATGCGGATGTCTTTGTCGCGAATGTTATCCTGATTATGCAGGGTCGCAAACGCGACCGAAGTCCCTGCCAAACGGACCGGTTCGAGTTTCGCATTGGGTGTGATGCGACCGGTACGCCCGACCGTAATGAAGATATCGATCAATTTCGTCAGCGCTTCTTCCGCCGGGAATTTGTATGCACTCGCCCATTTCGGGGTTTTCGCGGTATAACCCATGATTTTCTGATCAATAAAGCGATCTGCCTTTAAAACGACGCCGTCGATTTCATACGGTAGTGTCTCACGTAAGGAGGAGAACTCCAAGATGGTGTTCCAGACTTCATCTGCCCCTTTACATAAACGGGTATGGGGATTGATTTTGAACCCCATTGATTTCAGCCATTGTAAGGCTTGGTAATGGGAATCCAATCCAAATGATTCAGCATCGGGGAAATAGTACCAGAAAGCGTCCAATCCGCGTCTGGAAGCGATGGACGAATCCAACTGACGGATTGTTCCGGCTGCCGCGTTACGGGGATTGGCGAAAAGTTCTTCGCCAGATTCCATCTTGAGACGGTTGATTTCATCAAAATTTTTACGTGGCAAATAGACTTCTCCGCGCACTTCGATCTCGCGTGATTCATTGATTGTTAAGGGAAGCGACTTGATCGTACGGACATTGTGGGTCACGTCTTCGCCGGTCTCGCCGTCGCCGCGTGTGACAGCGTAATTAAGCCGACCTGTTTCGTACCATGCCGACATCGCCAAACCGTCGATTTTCAACTCGACGCAGAAAGTGTCGTGACCTGTTTCAGCGACGATACGTGCGATGAACGCTTCGACTTCTTCGCGGTTATAGACATTCCCCAGACTCAGCATAGGACGTTTGTGTTTGATTTTTTTAAAGACCTCCAATACGATACCTCCGACTTTGTGGGTCGGTGAATCGGGATCGTCATATTGGGGATATTGTTTCTCCAGTTCCTGCAGTTCATGCATCACACGATCGAACTGTGCGTCGCTGACGGAAGGGTTGTCGTTAGCATAATATTCGTTGTTGTAAGTACGGATAAGCGTGCGTAACGCAAGGATGCGATCTTGGCTCATGCGACCCCTCCTTCTTTAACCAGTGACGGATGGGCTGCCATGATACGTTTGACGCCATGCGGGAAATCGAACGCGATTTCCGCGATACCGTCTTCACCGATCTTGATGACAATGCCTTTACCGTATTGGGGATGCGTGATGAAATCCCCTTTTTTGATTTTGATTCTGGGTTTCTTGACCATTTCATCAGGAATCGTCGTATCGTAAACCTTACCTGAAAATTTAAGCTTCACTTCCTTCGGTTTGTCATACTCGAAATTGACGCCGATATGTTCGATATGCGCATCGTCGATTTCGTCCACAAAACGGGAACGTGTACGCGGTTTTCCCAAGATCATACTGAAACCATGGCTGTCGGTAAGATATAATTTATTACGGGCGCGGGTATAGGCGACATACGCCAGTCGGCGTTCTTCTTCGATGCCTCTATGCCCTTCACTCATCGCGCGTTCGTTGGGAAATACCCCGTCGCTGAGTCCGACCACAAACACGGTATCGAATTCCAATCCTTTAGCCGCATGCACGGTCATCAACTGAACGAAATCTCCGCCTAATACTTCATTGCGGTCGCCGTAAAGGCTGACCATCTGCAGGTATTCATCGAGTCTGGACTCGGGATAGTGGATCGTAAATGTTTCAACGTCGTTGATCAATTCTTTGATATTCTCCAAGCGGTCGATTTCATGGGCTTCTTCAAGCACGTCGCGTAGTCCGCTTTCATTGGCGACCATATCCAACACCTGGATCAAGGTCATGTGGTCGACTTTGGCTTTCCATTTCTCGATCATCAGACAATACTTATCTAAACTTGCCTGCATTTTTCCGCCAAAGAGTTGTTCCGCTTTCATCTCTTCATAGATTGTACGCTTATTTTGTTTGGCCGCTTTGCGAAGCGTATCCAAAGTTTTGTCTCCGATACCGCGCCGAGGTTTATTGATGGTCCGTACCAGCGCCAAATCGTCGGAATGCGTAATCATCCGCAGATAACTCAACATGTCTTTGACTTCTTCACGATCAAAGAACCGCGTCCCGCCATAGATGACATACGGGATATGCGAGTCAAGCAAGCCTTTTTCAATCGAACGCGATAGATAATTGGAACGGTATAAAATAGCCATATCGATGTAATCCGTATGGATGTTGGATTCGATGCTTTCTTTGAGTTCCTTACATTTTTCCGCCACCCATCTGGCTTCGAATTCCTCACCGGGAAAGGTGCTGTGGGTGATTTTCTGCTGCGGAGGCCGTTTGGTGAATAACTCTTTTTCTACCCTGTGTTTGTTATGTTTGATCATCGAGTTCGCCCCGTTGAGAATGTCGGGAGTCGAACGATAATTCTCGTTCAGCACGATGGTTTCGGTCGGTGCAAATTCCTTTTCGAAATCCATGATGATATTGACGTCGGCACCGCGCCAGGTATAGATGGTCTGGTCGGGATCCCCGACGACATAAACTTCGTTTTCACTTCCAGCCAACTGCTTGATCAGTTTGTATTGGATCTTGTCGATGTCCTGGAATTCGTCGACATGGATGAAAGAGAAACGGCGTTGCCATTTACCTTTGACGTCCATGAATTGGTCGAACATTTTGACCGTAACCAAGAGAAGATCGTCAAAATCAAGAGCGTAAAGAGCATGCAGACGGTTGACATAAAATGCATAGACACGGGCTTTTTCCTTTTCTCCGAAATGCTCGCCGGCTAAAATCAAGGCTCGTTCAACGCTGACTTCGGCGGATTTATTGTTGCTGATATAGTCCAACATCGAACCGAAGGTATACTTTTGCCGATCGAGACCGATTTCTTTATAGGCTTCTTTCAAAATGGACTTTTGGTCATCCTGATCCAACACCGTGAAATTGCGCGGCAAGCCCATAATTTGGCAGTCTTCACGCAAAATCCGTACGCAAAGCGAGTGGATGGTACTTAGATGGACCCCTGCCGCAACATCCCCCAACATCTTATACATGCGGGTTTTCATTTCGTTGGCGGCTTTATTGGTGAAGGTAATGGCGACGATCGAATTCGCGGCCACACCTAAATCCTCGATCAAATGGACGATGCGGGTGGTTAATACTCTTGTCTTTCCGCTGCCGGCCCCGGCGATGATGCGGACATAACGACTTTTGGTTAAAACCGCAAGTTTCTGGTTGGGATTCAGTTGTTGAAGAAAAGACACAGGATCACCTCTGGTACATTATACCAAAATTCCCTTCCTCTTAACAGTACGGCACGTCCGTAATCAAGGACAATTCCCCTTGAAAAAAAGGAGATAAGGAAGTAGAATGGGTAAAGACACGGCCCGTTGGAGAAGCGGTTAACTCACATGCCTCTCACGCATGGATTCGCGGGTTCGAACCCCGTACGGGCTACCAGTAAAAATAAAACGCCGAAGCATTGCTCGGCGCAGACTGTCGACAAATAGCGTCGGCAGTCTTTTTTGTGTTTTAAGGGAAAAGGCGAAATGGTATAATTGAAATAAGGAAAGGGGCGCCCTATGATCACAAAAACAACCCGCCACCAACATGAACTTACGATGGTCAATCTG
>JBBQGS010000033.1:0-14285 GCA_038323255.1 Erysipelotrichales bacterium
GTTTATGGTTGTCCAACCGCGGATAGCATATGCGCGCCACTTCGACCGTGTCCAACACGTCGATACGCGGAAAACGCAAACCATATAGATCAATCAGGCTGCGTAGCACACCGATGTCAAACGGCGCATAATGTGCGGCTAAAACCGCATTATCCATCCAAGGGATCAGAAACGGAGCGATTTCATCGAACTCCGGCGCATCCTTCACCATATTGGGTGTGATATGGTGAATCGAGATATTGATGGGATCGAAATACCGATAATGGCGATGCGGTTTGATCAGATAGACAGCTTCGTGAATGAGTTCGCCGTCTTCGAAAACAACGATCCCGATACTGCAGGCGCTTTGATTATTTCGGTTCGCGGTTTCAAAATCAATCACGCTCAAGCGCATAATTACCTCCGTTGACGACTCGCATCGCATTAAGGACCGCCAGGATCGCAACGCCGACATCGGCGAAGACCGCCAATCCCATCGATGCATAACCCAGACTGCCCAAGATCAGTATAGCGACTTTGACACCCAAGACAAAGACGAGATTTTCTTTTAGGACGAACATCGTCCGGCGCGACAGACGGATTGCATCGCTAAGAGCAAGCGGATTGTCATGGGTCAGTACGACGTCGGCGGCTTCGATCGCTGCGTCGCTGCCCATCGCACCCATCGCCAAGGAAACATCCGCCAAGGCCAAGGCAGCCGCATCGTTCATTCCGTCACCCGCAAATGCAATCGTTTTTTTGTCGGCTTTTGCGCGTTCAACCAGTTTCACTTTATCTTCCGGTCTGCAATCCCCAAAATACCCGTCCAGGTTTAGTTTGTCAGCAACTTTCTTCACTACATCGTTTTTATCTCCGCTGACCATGATGACCTTGATTTTATCTTCATGCAGACGATGAATCGCTTCTTTGCTTTCCTCTTTTATTTCGTCTTCCATCATCAATGTGCCTAACCACTGTGTTTCACTCATTACGTGGATAAGCGTATTGTCATCAAGACTGTTTGAAACAATGATTCCTAATTGCGCTGCTAAGCGCCTGTTTCCTAAATAATAGACTTCATGATCGAACTTTACTTTGAGTCCAAGACCCGACATTTCTTCCATCGATTGGATGCGTTTCAGATCCATCTCTTTTCCATACGCATCCAATACGGCTTTCGCTAACGGATGAGTGGAAGAAGTTTCCGCATAGGCTGCAATTTCAAGGATACGGTCTTTGTCTAAAGCGGATGTTTTGATTTCACTTAACGCAAAGCGGCCTTTTGTCAACGTACCGGTCTTATCGATCATGAGTTGATCTACAGAGGCAAGATGTTGAAGGGAAACGCCCCCTTTTACTAAGATTCCCAATGAGGATGCTTTGCCTAAGGCTGCATAGAATCCCAACGGAATTGAAATCATAAGAGCGCATGGACAGGAAATCACCAGGAAAATCAAGGCGCGATGAATACCGACCAGCCAACCCTGCCCACTTAAGCCCAAAATAAGGGCGACCAACACGGAAAGTGCAACGACAGTTGGCGTATACACACGGGCGAAGCGAGTGATAAAATTTTCAAGTGGAGCTTTTTTAACAGCAGCTTCTTCCACATAGGCGACCATGCGTTGCAAGGTGGAGTCACCGGCTTTCTTAGTGACCTTCACCAAACAGCGGGCTTGTTGGTTGATGGAACCGGATAAGACAATCGATCCTTTAAAAACCGGGACGAAAGCACTTTCACCGGTGATAGAGGATACATCGACACTGCTTTCCCCCTCGACGACGACAGAATCGAGTGGAATCATGGCGCCTGGTGCAATCACTAGGATATCACCGAGGAAGACATCTTTGGGATCAACTTCGTTGGTCTTGCCTCCGCGCAATACCGTTGCCATGGTAGGCACCGTTTTCAGACAACTCTCGATGGTTTTGCGGGCCGCATCGATGGCACGGGCTTGCAGCGCCTCGCCGACACGGTAGAACACCATGACACCCAAAGCTTCCGCAATATCACCGATACCCATCGCACCCAAGGTAGCGATGCTCATCAGGAATGTTTCGTCGAACCATTCCCCGTTTTTCAGATTCATCACCGCTTTACGTAAAACAGGATATGCGATGGGAAAATAGACTACCGCCAGAAGAATCTTAAAATAGACACTATGGATGAAAAAGGATCCCAGCACCAAAATGCCGGCTGAGATTAAAAATCCTTCATGGACGCTTATTTGTTTGTTTGTTTGAGTTTTGAATGCCTGTTGTGGTGTGAGTTTCACATCTTCGACTTTTTTAACCGCTTCCTGCCAACGTTTCAGATTCGCTTCACCGAAATGAACCCCGTCATTTAATGTTAAAATGACTTTCCCACGGGCAAAATCGATTTGGGCTTGTTCGATGTCCGATTGCAGGTTGAGTTCCTTTTCAATCTTGATGGCGCAGTTGGCACAGTCCATGCCTTCAATCGTCAGTACGATGTGTTGCATAACGCTCCTCGACATGCGATAAGGCTTGTTTGAAAATCGTCTCGACGTGCAAATCGTCGAAACGGTAAAAGACATGTTTTCCGCGTTTTTCGCTAGTGACCAAGCGGGCGTTCTTAAGATCGGCCAATTGATGGCTGATGGCGGATTGCGTCATGCCCAATGTAGCGGAAAGATCAGCGACACAAAGGTCCCCGCTTTGCAGTGTCATCAAGACGCGCAAGCGTGTCGGATCCGCCAGCATTTTAAAGAGATATCCCAGTTCATCGATACGGTCGCGGTCAAGCAAAATTGCCTTGGCGCGTTGCACTGCATCGGGATGATGGGGAATTGTTTTTTCGAAGAGACTCATAGCTACCTCCACATTCATCATATGAACAATTGTTCATATGTTCAGTCATAGTATATTCCCTGTTTGGGTGAATGTAAAGTTAGATGAGGAGGAAGATAAAAAAAGGCGAAGGTTCGCCTGATACATTAATTGCGTAACGGTACGATCTCCAACCAGTATCCGTCGGGATCCGTGATGAAGTACAAACCCATCGCTTTGTTTTCATATGCGATGCAGCCCATTGCTTCATGTTTCGCATGCAAGGTAGCGTAATCGTCGCTTATAAAGGCTAAGTGGAATTCGGCTTCCCCCAAGTCATACGGTTCACTGCGCTCACGCATCCAAGTTAGTTCCAGTTGGAACGTCTCCTTTACATCCGTTAAATAAACCAACGTAAAACTATGATCGGCGGCTTTCTTTTCTCGAACAATATGTAACCCAAGCGCTTCCTGATAGAAAGCCACTGATTTTTGAAGATCCAAAACATTGAAATTGACATGTGCGAATGTGATCATATTTCTCCTTACAGTACATCCAGTACTAGTTTGATCAGCAATAATCCCAATACTCCGATCAATACCGGGCGAATGATTTTCGCCCCGTTCTTGATAGCCAAACGAGATCCCAAAGCACTACCGGCAATCGAGCAGACCGCAGCCGGCATTGCCAGTTGGTAGAGCACGTTGCCCGAAAAAATGAACACCGCAGCTGCTGACAGATTGCTGGCGAGGTTGACGACTTTCGCCGTTCCCGAAGCACGCGTATAGTCGACATGCATGAAGGTAACATAGCAGAAAATCAAAAGCGCCCCGGTGCCTGGACCTAGGAAACCGTCGTACATGCCGATGAAGAAGGCAATCAGGATACCAAGTGTAAGCGATACATGGAGTTCCTTCATATCTACCTGACGTTTACGGGTCAGCAAGAATAGCGCCATCAGCGGAAGTATGCCGATCAGAATTTTTTTCAGATAGATGTCCGCCACCAATAATGTTAACCTTGCACCCAGAAAGGACCCGACCAAGGCACTCAGCGCGGAAATCAATGCCAGCTTTTTCAGATACCTGTCTTTACGTATATATTGAAAGGTTGCCATCGTTGCGCCGAAACTGGACGAAAATTTATTGGACCCCAGTGCCTGATGCATCGGGATGCCTGCCATCGTATACGCCGGCAAAGAAATCAATCCTCCGCCACCGGCAATCGAATCGATGAATCCTGCCAAAAACACCAACGGTCCGATAATGAGTATCTCCCTCATGGTTTTCCCTGCCTTTTTACCCGATTATCATAACATACCCTTGAAGTGTGTGCACTTTCCAAACGGAAATTTGGTATAATAAACCGGAGGTAAATCTATGCTAAAAATCTTAAAGGACTTTAAAGAATTCGCCATGCGCGGAAACATCATCGACCTAGCGGTCGGGGTCGTCATCGGTGGAGCGTTTGGTAAAATCGTCACTTCGCTAGTCAACGATATCCTTATGCCTGTTCTGTCTGTCATCACCGGCGGAGTCAACTTCGTCGACTTAAAACTTGTTCTTGTCCAGGCCCAAGGCGGTGTTGCCGAGGTCGCCTTGAAATATGGCAACTTCCTTCAAAACGTAGTCGACTTTCTGATTATCGCATTTTCGATCTTCATGGTTATTAAACTGATGAACGCGACCAAGAAGAAGGTTGAAACGGTCACGGTCGTTAAAATGCCGGATCAGCAGATCGCTCTGTTGGAAGATATTCGCAATCTGCTGCGTAAAAAATAAATTCAAGAGGCGTTATGCCTTTATGAGGAGGAATAGGTATGTTGGAAATTGGATTTTCGGTCTATGCATCCAGCGGTAGCGATGTCAATATCCGTATCTTGGAAAAAGTTTGGGATGCGGATTTCACGTACGCATTCACCTCATTGCATATTCCGGAAGAAGCGACACCGGAAATGAAGGAAGCGCAACACGATTTGCTTCAGTCGCTGCGTGATTTGGATGTGGAAGTGATTGCCGACATAGGACCGCACACACTGCACGATCTGAAGATGAACTCATTTGAAGAATTGAAACAGTATCCGATCACGCATCTGCGGATCGATTACGGGTTTTCACTCGAAGAAATCGTCAATATCTCCAAACAGTTTGTGATTGTGCTTAATCCGTCGACATTCTTGAGTGAAGATTTCTTCGAACTCCTGAAAATGGGTGTTGCGAAAGATCGACTCGTCGCCTGCCACAACTTTTATCCAAAACAACTTACCGGCCTTTCGATGAAACGAGTCGCCGAAAGTAACCGCTTCTTCAAATATCAAGGCATCAAAACGATGGTATTCATCGCCGGCGACGGTCAAAAACGAGGTCCGATCTTCGACGGCTTGCCGACAGTGGAAGAGCTTCGTACCACGCCACCGTTGGAAGCCGCTTTGATATTGTTCGATGAAGCTTTCGCAGATGTTGTCTTGGTCGGCGACATCGATCTTACGGACGAAAGCTGGGGAAAAATCATCGCTCTTTCGCATCGTTATGTCATGCTTCCAGCTACCTTGGATGAACATTAGAGCGACCTTTACATCCGGATCAGTCATGACCGGCAGGATTCAAGCGAACACGTCATACGCACGCAGGAATCGCGCATTTATGCTTCATTGGGGACGCCTATCACCCCGGTTGGAGCACAAAACATTGCAGTTGGTTCGATTCTCATCAGCAATGAAAACTATGCGCGCTACTCCGGGGAACTGGAAATCGCACGCATTGAATTACTGGATGAAAAAAGAAAAAATAAAATCGGAAACGTGTCCCAAAGCGCTCTTCCCCTGCTCCCTTATATCCATTCAGGTATGGGTTTTATGTTGGTCGAGGACATGGATAAATAATCCGAATCGGGACATCGTATTTGCATAATCTATTTACAACCCTCCTTTTTCAGTGTACATTAGGGGCGGAGGAAATCGCATGACCCAAATAAAAATCAATCATCTTAAAACAGAACAACGCAATCCCGCAACGATGGAACTGGATAAACTAAGTCCCATTGAAATCATTACGATCATGAATGACGAAGATGCGAAAGTCGCGTCAGCCGTCCGTTTACACTTACCAGAAATTGCGAAAGCAATCGAAGCCATCGTCGCACGTTTACGCCAAGGAGGCCGCGTCATTTATATCGGCGCCGGCACCAGCGGACGCTTAGGCGTACTCGATGCGTCTGAATGTCCGCCTACCTTCTCGACTACCGATGAATTCATCGGCATCATGGCAGGTGGAAGTGTCGCCATCGCAAGTGCCCACGAAGGTGCCGAAGATTCGACTGAGTTGGGTGTCGAAGATCTATCAAACATCGGTGTCAGTTCAAAAGACGTCGTCGTAGGCATCGCCGCCAGCGGCCGGACTCCCTATGTCATAGGAGCAATCAACTATGCACGCCAACGCGGAGCCGTCACGATCGCAGTTACCTGCAATCCGGGTTCGGAAGTCGGTAAAATCGCCGACATCGCAATTAATATTGCTGTTGGTCCCGAAGTACTGACCGGTTCGACCCGTTTAAAATCAGGGACCGCCCAGAAGATGGTCCTCAACATGCTTTCGACCGCATCCATGGTCCGTTGCGGTAAAACGTACGGTAACCTGATGGTCGACGTCAAACCGTCCAATCTGAAACTGATCGAACGGACCGTAAAAATCGTTCAGGAAGCAACCGGATGCGACGATGATAGCGCCCGTGAAACCTTGGAAAAATGCAATCACAGTCCGAAAACCGCGATTGTCATGATCCTGGCCGATTGCGATAAAGAAACCGCGATAAAAAGACTGGAATCCGCACACGGATTCGTACGCGAAGCCATCCGATAACACGAAGTTCCAACCCTTATTCTAAAACCGCGTCGATTCAACTGAATCAGCGCGGTTTTCGTTTTCATTGCTTATTGTGTCGTTAAATCAATCATCGTTTGCGTATACAAGCTCAAGAGTTTTTCCATTTCGTTCACATCGATGCATTCATCGGCCTGATGTGCCAGACTCACTTCACCCTGACGATGCGGTCCGAATGCGACGCAATGCCGGATAACTTTACTATAGGACACCCCGCCTGAGATCAATGGCTCACTGACTTCGTCTTTCGACCATGTACGATAATTTTTCAGCAGGATTTGGATAAAGGGATCCCTTACATCGTTCATGATCGGTTTGGCATCATAATCCAGTGAAACACTGATTCCGTGCAATTGGTTGGACAGGATCTGCGTCAATTTTGCTGAATCGGCTTCCATCGGGTATCTGCAATCCACTTCGGCGTAAAGTTCGCCGTCTTTGATCCTGAGCACGCCAAGATTCAGCGTCAGCTTGCCCATTGTTTCGCTTTCAGTTGCCATATCCGCCGCAACGCCATAAGAATCCGCGAAGGTATTAAACAACATCATCGCGAGCGAATCGCCCCATGCTTGGGCGACCCCTTTTAGTAAACGTAGGGTGGCATTGTCACCGAGTTCCGGTTTGGATGCATGGGCTGCTTTCCCCTTGACTGACAGTTTGAGTTCACTGCCGTCCTGCGTCAATGTGTAGACGGTGTTTTCCCTTTCAAGACAGTCCCGTAGTGTTTCAATATTAATGTCCTTCAGGGTTGCCTCGGCGACCGGTGGGATCACATTACATTGGACACCACCGCTCAGCGAGAGGATGACGCCGCTCGCCTTGCCTTTAAGCGCCCACATAAGGGCACCTTTTTCTCCAATTGACAGAGGAAAATAACCATCGGGGGTAAATGCGAAAGTCGGTTCGCCGTCTTTGGCAATATAGTATTTTATGTCGTTCATGGTTCGCTCTTCGTCGCAGCCGAAAACGAGCCGCAATTCACGCTGCAACGGTTTTAACTGCCCGAGTTCAAGCCCGAGTTTGATGTCTTTCATCGCCGTATACGCAATCATCGCCGGACCTTTATCGTCCTGTGTTCCGCGACCGTAAATAATGTCGCCGATCTGTTTTGCCCCAAAGGGCTCATGCGTCCATCCGATACCTTCATGAACGACATCGAGATGGCATACAACGTCGATGCGCTCTTCCCCGCTGCCAAGAATGATAGCAAGCGCATGTCCGTCGTATTCTTTGATTTCGAATCCGTCGGACAAAGCCAGGTTTTTCATATAATCGAGCACTTGAAAAACATTTTCCCCATAGGGATAAAGTTCGGATGCTGCTTGCATACCGCCGATACTTTTAATTTTCAGTAATCCTTTGAAATCTTCGATCATCTTCCTGATCATCATTTGTTTCAATAACATTTCATACCTCGCTTCGCAACCGCATAGGGTTATGTGACTGAATGATTCGAAAAGCGATGCATACTTGACTCAACATCCAAGAGTGCTGCCCCCAAATCATCGCTTTCAACGGTTTTTATTCCATTCCAGATCACCAATATCCAAACACTCTCTTCGTCATAGTGAATCCGTCTATCGTGATTATATCTTTTTTTAAACCATATTAGGCGCATTTTGTAAGAACTTGAAAGATAGTATATTCATTTATGAAATTGTAGTAAAAAGGAACCGAAGTTCCTTAACGTAATCTGTTTTTCGATAAAGCTATCAACGATTCGCGAGTTATCTTGCATGCAAGCGCCGTACTGGCGCCCGAGTGATCGTAAATCGGTGCAAGTTCATTGATATCCATCCCGACGACACGCAGATGACTCATATGGATGATGGCGTTCAACAGGTCCATGAAACCGATGCCGCCCGCTTCCGGCGTACCGGTTCCCGGAAAATTGGAAGGATCCAGGACATCAAGGTCGATCGTGATATAGACCGGAACTTCACCTAGATTAGGCAAAATATCGATGAGGGTATCGCAGGTGCTTTTTTCGATATAGTCGTGCTGTTGGGCAAAAACGAACTCATCTTTGGCACCCGAACGCAGACCGAAGTGGAAAATTTTGCCATCGCCGACCAGGTCGTAGCAACGCTTTAGCACGGTTGCATGGGAGAACCATTCGCCGTAATACGTATCGCGTAGATCGGTATGGGCATCAAAATGGATGATATGCAAATCGGGATACTTCTCGAACACAGCCCGCACCGCCCCGAAGGTCACGGTATGTTCCCCACCGATCATGAAAGGCAGTTTTTCATCGGTCACGATTTCTTTGGCATGCGCGTAAATGTCTTCCAAAGCACGCTCTGCACTTCCAAACGGAAGCACGAGATCGCCTGAATCAAAAACCGAACATTGGACTAAATCATAGTCCTGATAGGGACTGTAGGTTTCCAGTCCAATCGATTCCGCACGGATTGCGGAAGGTCCAAAACGGGTTCCGGGACGGAATGAAGTCGTCGAATCGAACGGCGCTCCGAAAATAACGATATGCGCGTCTTCGTATTCCTTGTCGCAACCGACAAATGTAGAGATATTTTTATTCATGGGCATCTTTCAGCAACTCCTTTACATAATTGGGAAGCGCAAAGCATCCCACATGCAGTTCTGTGTTATAGTAGCGTGTTTTGAGTTTCAGTGCATTCCATTTGCCCGCATCCAGATCCAAAATCGGATCGAATTTTTTGGACGCGAAGCCAAACAGCCAATAGCCTGAAGGATAGGTCGGAATATGCGCCTGATAGACCCTGGCAATCGGGAACTTTTCGCGGATCCGGCGGTGCGCACGCTGCATCGCAACGGCATTGAAGGTATAGTAGGGACTTTCGTGCTGGTTGACCAGAATCCCGATGTCGCTCAAGGCGTTATAACAGTTTCCATAGAATTCACGGGTAAACAGTCCTTCGCCCGGACCGATCGGATCGGTGGAATCGACCAGAATCAAATCGTATTCATTTTTCTTCGAACGAACGAATTTCAATCCGTCCTCGAAATAAAGGGTAACACGAGGATCATCGAACGAACTGGCCGTAGCCGGAAAATATTTCTTGCAGACAGTGACCACTTCTTCGTCGATCTCGACCATATCGATATGTTCGATGGTCTTGTAGCGGCAAAGTTCGCGGATCGACCCACCGTCGCCGGCACCGATCACCAACACACGTTTGATGTCGGGATTGACCGCCATCGGTACATGCACAATCATGTCGTGATAGATGAATTCGTCTTTTTCCGTAATCATGATATATCCGTCCAAACTGAAGAATTTTCCGAATTCGGGGGATTGGAAAACGTCGATCCGTTGAAAATCGGATTGCTTACTCAGTAATTGTTTGTCGACTTTGACGGAGAAACGGACGTTTTCCGTATGTTGCTCGGTGAACCAGAATTCCATGTGCTTATACCTCCAGTACGTTGATGTATTCGATCGTCGTGTCCTCGATGCCGGTCAGGAAGCTTCCGCGATCTTTGGCATATAGGATATAGTCGATGGCTTCCTGGGTGATCAACTCACCAGGGGCTAGAATCGGGATGCCAGGCGGATAGACCATGATCGATTCGCCGGCGATTTCGTCGATGGATTCGGCGATCTTGACTTTCTTCTGCGGCGCGTAGAATGCACGCTGCGGTGAAATCCGCACGATCGGCGAAATGTATTCGTAGGTGATCATGCCGAAATCTTCTTTCCCATAGGTTTCCTGAATATCCATCAAGGCGCTGATCAAACGCTCGATATCGCGTTTCTGATCGCCGACCCCGATGATAGCCAGGATGTTGCCTAAATCACCGAGTTCGACTTGGATGTCATACTCGTCGCGTAGAATATCGTAAACCTCGATGCCCGCCAATCCGATACCGCGGGTGTGGATGGTTAACTTGGTATTGTCGAAATCGTAAATGTTATTCCCGTTGATGATGCCTTTATCGAAACAATAGAGACCTGGGATTTTGTTGATTTCTTCTCTGGCATAATCGGTCAGACTTTGCACCTGAGTGAACACTTCTTCTCCATGCAAGGCCAGATATTTGCGTGTGATGTCCAGCGAGACTAGCAACAGATAACTACCGCAGGTTGTGT
The DNA here is from genome assembly GCA_038323255.1 of Erysipelotrichales bacterium. Taxonomy (GTDB): domain Bacteria; phylum Bacillota_I; class Bacilli_A; order Erysipelotrichales; family Erysipelotrichaceae; genus GWE2-51-13. Next base: position 10,723 of record JBBQGS010000033.1, read on the forward strand.
GTGTTAGATTTAGGACCTGACTTACTTCACCCATCTGCTTTTGATCCGGTATGAGCAGGAAGGAACTCTGGGTCAAACTTCCCCCCGTTTTATGCATGCTGACCGCGGCCATATCCGCTCCGGCCGCCATCGCACTGACCGGCAGTCCGCTTTTAAAATAGAAATGTGTTCCGTGGGCTTCGTCTACGATGACTTTCATATTGTGGCGGTGAGCCAGTTCGACGATCGCTCTTAGATCGCTGCAGATGCCGTAATAAGTCGGATTATTGACGAAGACCGCCTTCGCGTCGGGATTTTTCAGAATCGCTTCTTCCACGTCCTTCAGGTTCATGCCCAACGGGATACCCAGTTTGGGGTGTACACCCGGGTTGACATAAACCGGAATGGCTCCCGTCAGAATCAATGCGTAGATAGCCGAACGGTGGACGTTGCGCGGCAAAATGATCTTTTCTTCTTTGCGCACGACATTCATAACCATGGCTTGGACAGCCGCCGTCGTTCCGTTGACGATGAAGAAGGCATGGCCTGCCCCGAAGGCTTCCGCCGCGATTTCTTCGGCTTCCCGAATGACACCCACCGGGTGGCATAGGTTGTCGAGATCTTTACGGCTGTTCATATCGTAGCGCAGACACTTGTCACCTAAAAACTCACGCAGCATCGGATTCCCTTTGCCTTGTTTATGTCCGGGCACGTCAAACGCGACGGTTCGTTTTTTGATATGCGTCTCCATCGCTTCCATGATCGGAGCGCGGTTCTGATCAAGTTCGCTCATTCGGATTCTTCCTCTTGATAAATGTTCTCACCGCTATAAATCTCGATCATTTCCTTATAGAGCGCATCCATGATTTCACGCCGTTGGGTCGGGCGCAGATCCTCGGGATCGGTGCTGAACATATAATTTTCCAACTCGATGCGGTTGATCATCATCTTGGTATGGAACAAATTGGTATGGTAGACGTTGACGTCCTGTGCATCGTAACGCTTCAGGGTCTTCTTGTCGATGAAGTTCTGGATCGAAGTGATATCGTGATCGATGAAGAATTTCTTCCCTTCCAGATTACGGGTGAACCCGCGGACACGGTAGTCAATCGTAATGATATCGGAATCGAAACTGCCGATCAGATAATCCAGCGCTTTCAGTGGTGAAATGCGGCCGCAGGTAGAAACGTCGATATCGACCCGGAAGGTCGAAATATTTTGGTCGGGATGATGTTCGGGGTAGGTATGGACGGTGACATGGCTCTTGTCCAGATGCGCGACCACCGTGCGCGGCATCGCTTCTCCGCAGAAATCGATCGTAGAAGGATCTTTCGTCAATTCGTCGACCGGTTCCTCGCTGATGAGCACTGTCACACTGGCGCCTTGCGGATCGTAGTCCTGCCGTGCAATATTGAGTACATGGGCGCCGATAATCTCCGTGACGTCGCAAAGGATCTTCGTCAAGCGGGTCGAATTGTATTGATCATCGATGTAAGCCAAATATTCCTTATGTTCCCGCTCGCTCTTGGCGTAGCAGATATCGTAGATATTGAAACTAAGTGTCTTTGTCAGATTATTGAATCCGTAAAGCGCGATTTTCCTAGTCATTTCCTATTACCTCCTGTTTATCAATGCGAAACAAATTATACAGTAATATCGAAATTCCGCAACCCTTTTCCCCTAATTGGCCTAAGTTTTTTTAGCAGATTTCCGGCGTGGGAAAACGACGGTTTCCCACATCTTCCTAACACACAAAAAAAGCCTTTCGCAGAACAGATCGTGCAGAAGGCTTGCTTGGTTTCAGTTGAAGTTAAGTTGGAGCCACGCCGGTTTGAAAATCATCAGCAGGCCGATCAGAATCATCACGATCGCGCCGATCAGATGCGACCATCTCCCGTACTTCGTCGAGATGCCTGTCATCGACATTGTCTTCATCGCGATGAAGAAAACCAATAGATCGTCTAACAGGTAGAAGAAGATGTAAAGGATCAAATATCCGCCGTATTGGATTGGATTGAGTTGTTGGAGCGCCAGGATCTGGGTGAAGATGACCGGAAATCCTGCCGAGCAGAGAAGTTCGATGAAATTGACCGAGGCGGCCAAACCCATGATCCCGATGATAGCCAAATAGAAGACCGGTTGGTTGGCAATCGAGAGCACTTTCTTTTTCAATTTTTTGCGTTTGTCGTCGTCGACTATTTCGCATCCGTCTTTGGGTGCATTGAGGAAACTGCGGAAATTGAAGAGCCCGCCGATGATCGCGATGCCTGCGATAGCCCAACGGATATACGAGATGGAGCCGAAGAAAACGGAGATATTCAACCACGAAACCATGAAAAGAAGATAAATGAAGGCGGATGCGAAGAGGAAGGAACTACCCAGAATCCACATCTTTTTCTTGTCTTCCATACGAAACAGCATCCCGATCAAGAACAACAGCGTCCACATGGCACAGGGATTGAAACCGTCCAGTGTGCCAAGTACGATTGCAACGAGTGGAATCGATACGGTTGCCATATTGATTTTTCCGATGAACGGCAGCGTGATAATCCGGCTGCCCTCGTAATCGACCGTCCCGGTACCGGGTTTAACAAGTCCCAACATTTCACCGATCATATCTCTGACCGGATTGATTTTGGCATCTTTGATGGAGTCGATGATGTCTTTATCAGTCGTTCCTTCGGTAAAACCGACGATGCGGTGTTTCCCGATGAAAACGGTCGGTACGGTATTGATGGGAGATCCCACCAAGTCGCCGATTTTTTTCATCAGTTTTTGGTTGTCTTTATTGTAGACGACTTCATAGCGCTGCAACTGTATGGTCGGGTCTTTGGCGACAAGTTCGTCAAGAAAAACCTCCTCGGTCTTACAATGGATGCAGTCTTTGGAGTAAAAAACATAGACATTCAGCTTCGTTGGTGTTGCCACGACTGTTTCCGCGTGGACGGGAATCAGGAAGAACGTCCCTAAAAGCATCAGGGTGATAAATATTCGCTTAATCATGGAAGACTTCCTCTTTAAGTTCTAAGGCGGTACGTTCGCCGACAATGCGTCGTATTTCCCTTCCGGTATCATCGAGTACGATGAAGACGGGCAAGGTTTTTCCGACAATATAAGGTGCTACTTTTTCTTCGTCGAAATCAAGATCAAGGATTTCAAATTGATAAAGCGCGATGGTATCCTGGATTGTTTTCATCCGTTTGTTGACGATCAGACAGGCCGGACACCAAGAAGCCGAAATCATGACGATCTTCATGTGGTCTCCTGCGCAAGTTTTTTTAATGCATCAAGCAATTGTGTGACTTCCATATCGGTAGTCAAATGTGAAAGACTGATGCGCAGACTTGAAGTCGCCCGGGCATTGTCTTTGGTGATCGCAAAGACGGATTTCGAGAAACCCTCGCGTCCGCTGCAGGCGCTGCGGGCAGTCAGATAGATCCCCTGCTCGCTCAATCGATCGACCATCCCATCGGAATCCTTCCCGATGATACTTAGATTTAGAATGTGCGGGATCCCAAAATCATTGGAATTGAATGAGATATTCGCGACTCCGGACAATGATTCACGGATACGGCGGTTAATGC
>JBBQGS010000034.1:0-14265 GCA_038323255.1 Erysipelotrichales bacterium
AAACTTTGACGACACCAATAAAGAGCCGACCGTTCTACCGGCCCGCATCCCGCAATTGCTGATCGACGGATCGACCGGCATCGCCGCCGGTTACGCCACCAACATTCCACCGCACAATATCGGGGAAGTCATCGATGCGGCCATTTACCGTGCCCATTATCCTGAGTGTTCCTTGGAAGAACTCGAAGATTTCGTACAAGGTCCCGATTTTCCGACCGGTGGTACCGTGCAGGGAATCGACGGCATTCATGATGCCTTCGTTTCAGGCAAAGGGCGCATTGTCATCCGCGCCAAGACGACGATGCTGGAAACGCGTACGATCAACCAGATCGTCATCACCGAAATCCCGTATGAAGTCGTTAAAGTCAACATGGTCAAGAAAATCGACGATATTCGGATGAACAAGAATTTGGACGGACTTTTGGATGTGCGCGATGAGTCCGACCGCAACGGTTTGAAAATCGTGCTCGACATCAAAAAAGATGCCGATGCCCAACTCATCCTGAATTATCTCTATAAAAACACCGATCTGCAGGTCTATTACAACTATAATATGATCGCTATCGTCGACCAGCGTCCTGTCCAATTGGGACTCAGGGAGATGTTGGACGCCTTCATTAAACACAGAGAAGAAATCGTACTGCGCCGCAGCCATTTCCAATACGACGAACTGGAGCGCAAATGCCATATTTTGGAAGGGTTGATGCGTGCCGTCAGCGTGTTGGACGAAGTCATCACGATCATCCGTTCCTCCAAAGACAAAGCAGATGCGAAAATCAATTTGATGAAACGCTTTGATTTCAGCGACGCCCAGGCCGAAGCCATCGTAATTTTGCGTTTATACCGTCTGACCTCAACCGATATCATCGAATTGCGCAACGAATTCGCGCTCTTCGTCAATCAGATGGAATATCTCCAGTCCATTTTTAACAGTAACGAGATGTTGAAGAGCGTGTTGGTGAAAGAACTCAAGGAAGCCCGCGAGAAGTTCGATCGTAAACGCCGTACTGTCATCGAAGGTCAAGTCCAGGAAATCGTCATCGATAAGATGTCGATGATTCCCAACGAACGGACCGTCGTCACACTCAGCCGCGACGCCTACGTCAAACGTGTTTCGCTGCGTTCCTATCAGGCGAGCGAGAACACCGATACACTCATCAAGGATAAAGATCAACTGATCGGTACGCTCGAATGCGATACCTACGATACTTTGTTGCTGTTCACCGAGAAAGGTAATTATGCCTATTTGCCGGTTTATAGTATCGAAGACGCGAAGTGGAAAGAAGTCGGCAATCATCTGAGCCATTACCTAAAAGCCGACGGTGAGAAAATCGTTTCCGCCATGATCGTCAAGAGTTTTGACACAAACGCGTGGATTGTCACCGTCAGTGCCCAAGGTCTGATCAAAAAGACCGCCGTGAAGGAATTCATGGTCACCCGCAACAACAAGACTTTCGATGCGATGGTGCTGCAGCCAAAAGACAAAATGATCTGCGCGTTCATCCTTTATGAAAAAGAAGACATCGTATTAGCCAGTACGCAGGGATACATGGTCCGTTATGAAGGGGATGCCATTTCTGAAATCGGCACCAAGGCGAAAGGCGTCAAAGCCATGAACCTTGCAACCGGGGATAGCGTCGCCTATGCAACAAGTGTTAAAGAAAGCACCAATGCGATCCTGATTTATACCCATGCCAACCAATTCAAACGCATCCGTCTGTCTGAATCCGGTCGCATGAATCGTCCGGCCAAAGGTGAATTGTTGGCTAAACGTGTGAAAAGCAATCCGCAAAACGTCGTTTATATCGCCAGCGTCACTTCGTCCGATGTATTGAAACTGACCCAAGACAGAGATAAATGGATCATGGTGAAGGAAATCCCGATCATGGCGAAAGACGCCACCTTCGGTCAGGGTCCAAAGGGTGATGACCTCTACATTCTTAAAGGCATCGAAGAGATACGCATCGTGGAGATCCCTATCCGTCCAATCGAAGAAGTCAAAGAACATAAGCATGAAGTGGAAATGCTGAGTTTCGATCTCGAATAAACAAAAGGTTGGCGCATCGCGTCAACCTTCATTTTTCAATCCGATCCATAATTCTTATGATTAGATACGTCAAATAGGGAGATGGTGTGTTTTTCTGTCCGAAGTCCCACTCTTTGCATTTCAGATAAACCGATTCAGGGGTGAACATACCATCTGAATCTTGTTTATCACGGATGATCGCAATCATTTCCTTGAAACGCATATCCTCTTTGATGCCTTTAACTTCGCTTAAAGCATCGCAAACACTGACGACATCGTACCAGATCATAGGCGCTTTGAGTTTCCTGAAATCGGTCCCCATGAAAAACATATAAGGATGACTTGCTAAGCTCGTCTCCCACAATTCCAATAGATTTATTGCCAGGTTGTATGGAAGATTTGTTGCAGAATAATCAGGCGTCGCAAGCAACAGTTTCAGCATGCTCAAGGTCGCATAGGGGCAACCATCGTCTTTTTTCCCGGGACCCCGCCATTTACCCAATTCAGTGGAAACTGCACAAGGGAAACCATTGTTGCGGTTAAGAGAAACTAAATAGTCGACACCAGGCTTGATCAATTTTACATAGTCGACCTTCGCTTCAATCAAAGCATTTAAGAGAAGCGGGGCGTCGCAAAGTGCCCATCCGAAAGTGTTCTCGTTGCTGCCGCCGAAATGGGCAGGAAGGTTTACGGCCGACTGATACACTCCGTTTAGGTCTTTGTGCTCGAGGATCGCATCAATCGCATGTTTTATTTCAGGGACATGTGTATCCAACCCAAGATCGAGAAGGAAAAGCAGTTTATGGATTGGCAAATCAGGATTTTTATGCCCGCTGACAATCATGGCATGATAGTCGTTCACATCGCTTAGAAGACCCATGATTTTCGGGTCGGTGAGTAATCCGGAGCGAAGTGAAACTAAATTTTTGTTTGGTTCGTGAAGAAGATTGAGTCGCAGCGCATACTGAAGCCAAGGTTCGCTACTAGTGAGAAGGTCCACAACGCTTCGCATAAGGCACCCCCGTTTTCTAAGCCGATGATAGCATGTCCCATCATGAGGTTCAAATGACGCAGAAACAGAAAAAAATGACGCTGCTCTCCTCACTATAATGTATGATTTTTCAAAAGAAATAAGGCCAATTCATCCAAATTCGCAAAATCACGTAAACTATAGGCTGAACCTTCCGGATTTCGTTGCGTAAGTGATTCGATGAAGACGACTTTGGCATACGCTAGGAAGGCCGATTCCGCCCCCAATTCCGTACTTTCGACGACCAATAAACGAGTCGGATGGACACCTGCTTTACGGGATGCTTTTAAGTAGAGATCAGGTTCTGGTTTTCCCTCAAAGACCTCCGCTTGTACGATACTGAACGCTGGTTTGAAGACAGGATATGTACGCAGCATTTGTTCAACAAAACTGCGCGGCATCGAAGAGACGACACCGTAGGCAATCTTATGTTCATTGAGGAAACGCAAAAAAGCTTTCGCACTATCCGATAATAGGTTATTTTTTGTCAGTTTTTCCTGAATGTAATATGCCGAAAGATCAATCGCCTGATCATGCAGTTTAGCCATGGATACAAATTCACGGTCCAAACGCTCGCGTGATGCGCCGCGTGTATCCAACACACGTTCTAAAAAAGAAGGATGGAGGTCGATTCCATATCGTTTCGCAAGTTGTCGGTAAGCTGTATGCACGGGTTCGACGATATCGAAGATCGTTTTGTCGATGTTAAGGACGAGATAATCATAGTTCATTTTTTTCACCTTTGTTATTCTATCCCATTTCCATTCTAAGGGACAGTCTAATACCTGAATGCGTTTCATTTCAAGAAGAATTTTGGTATAATAAGACATCGGAGGACAACCATGCGCAAGTTCTATCCAAGCTTAGTTGTCGATTCACCACTATCGGTCGGGTTGACGTTTTTTACAGAGCGGGCGATCAATACAGTCCTCATCGATGCAGACAACACACTGCTTGCCCCGGGTGATGACCACAGCTCAGCCGCGTTGAAGGCGTGGATCAACACTTTGAAAGAAAACGGGATACGGGTTTACCTTATCTCAAACAATACTCCGCGGCGCATCGCCGCAGCACTCAAAGATCTGGCTGTGGAAGGGTTGAGTTTCGCCAATAAACCGTTGGTCTATCGGATCAGACGATTCATGCTGAACAATCAAATTGACACAAACCACTGCTGTTTCGTAGGGGATCAACTATTTACCGATATGCTGGCGGCACACCGCCTGAAGATGACGAGCATACTGGTCACGCAGATCAGTCCACATGACTATTTTTATACCAAATGGATACGCCGCCTCGAAAGGCGCATCTTGCGAAAAGGAGCAATCGATGAACAATGAAAACAAAAAATGCAAGGGTTGCGGCGCGATTCTGCAGATGACAGATCCGTCGGCCGCCGGCTATATCCTAAACGAGAGTCAGGCTTTATGCCGCCGCTGTTACCGTCTGAAACATTACGGCGATCAAGCCGTGTTAAAAGTATCCAAAGCCGACAGCGATGAAGTTTTATCACGCGTTGCCAAACTCGACGTTTTGGTCTTATATGTGTTGGATCTGTGCGATGTGGAAAGCGGCTTGTTGCCGGGATTACACCGCCACCTTATGAACAAAGATGTCCTGTTGGTTGCTACCAAACGCGATCTGTTGCCGGAAACCTATGCCAATGACAAACTGTTAGGTTTCTTGAAAAGCCGTATGAAAGAAGCCGGTATCAGCGTGAAAGGCGTAGTCGTCGTCGGTAATTACGCGCTCGATAGTGCCGAAATGGTCGGTAAAGCGATCCACCAATTACGCAACGGCAAAGACGTCGCCGTTGTCGGGATGGCTAATGCGGGTAAAAGCACCTTGCTGAATGCACTGATTCCCGAAGCCGCCTTGACGGTTTCACCCTATCCGCATACGACCCTCGATTTTAATCCGATCGCATGGCAGGGCATCACGCTCTATGACACGCCGGGTATCAAAGTCGAAGACAGTTTGTGGGAACATCTTGATCCCTCGGCAATCAAACTGATCGGATTGAAGAATGCCTATAAACCGAAAACATATCAACTCTCGTCATCGCAGAGTTTCATTTTAGGGGGTTTGGGTGCTTTGACCATCGTCGGAGCGACGATGGCGACAGCGACTTTCTATGTCAGTGACCGCTTGCCTGTTCACCGTACCAAGGGTGAGAATCTTCAGGAGTATCTGACTAAGCATTTCGATGAGTTGGAACCCAAAGTGCTTGAAAATCCAAATTTCACGAAACATTTCTCCCATCGTTATCTGCCGCAGAAAACCGACGTGGTCTTCGGACAAGTCGGTTGGGTCTGCGTTCAGGGCGATTATACGCAAATCGATGTCGAAGTCCCCGAGACGCTCGACGTGCACTTCAGAAAGGGCATGATCTAATGTTGAACTCAAAACAAAAAAGCGCGCTGCGTAGCCTCGGCCAAACCTTAAGGGCGTTTGTGCAGGTCGGCAAGGAAGGGATGAGTGTGAATCTGATTGCGAGTCTCGATGATTCACTGCTTGCCCACGAACTGGTGAAAATCAACGTATTGCAGTCCTGTCCGACCAATGTCAACGAAATCGCACTGGATCTTTCGTCCGCGACCCATAGCGACATCGTTCAAATCATCGGGAAAACCATTCTTCTTTACAGACCGAGCGAAAAGAAGAAAATCGAACTGCCGCGATGAGTCGCATCGGACTATTCGGAGGGAGTTTCGATCCTATCCATACCGGTCATCTGCGCATTGCACTCGATGCGAAACGTCAGCTTGGATTGGCTGAAGTTTGGTTTTTGCCGGCATTGGTCGCGCCGCTCAAGGAAGGGCTGCCGATTGCATTTGGTCACCGTTGCGAAATGATCCGCCGGATGATTTCGCCCTATCGCAAACTTCGTTTATGTACGATCGAGGAATCGCTGCCGCAGCCTAACTATACGATTCATACGGTGCAGGCTTTGCAGGCATTGTATCCTATGTTTGAATTTGTCTGGATCATGGGATCGGACCAAGCCGACCAATTCGATTTATGGAAAGAAAAAGACAGACTGAAAACACTGATCAAATTCTGCGTGTATCCGCGCCATCAAGGGGATACCATTCCTGAGGGGATGATACCGTTGGCCATCGGGGATTATCTCAACTTTTCGTCAACGGAAATACGACAGGGTAAGGTATCTATGACCTCGCCTCAAGTCGTCCGCTATATGATGGAAAACGGACTTTATGTCGACGAAATCGCCCGTTCGATGGTCGGTGCGAAGCGTTGGAAACATGTTTCCTCAATGCGTGACCTGGCAATGAAGATTGCGCATGCGCACAAGCTCGACGAACAAAAAACAAATCTGGCCGCGCTTTTTCACGACTGCATGAAGAACCGTAGCATTGATGAGCTTAAAACCATCCTTGCGCTCCATGAACCAGGTTATCTGGCGAAAGATGCGGCGTTCTGGCATCAACGCGCCGGCATGATCATCGCTCGCACGCGGCTCTGCATACGCGACCGTAGCGTGTTGGCGGCCATCGGCAATCATGTGGAAGGCAAGCATCCCGACCCGATCGCCAAAATCATCTATCTGGCGGACAAACTTGATACTAGCCGCGGGTATGACAGTCGTAAACAAATCGCCTTAGCGCTGCACGATCTCGACGCGGCGCTCAGATATGTCAAGAAGGAACAACAGGAACACCTGAAAAGGGAGGGAATCGATGTCTGAACTGTTGGATGTGATCCTACATGCGGTCGATGAGAAAAAAGCCGACCGCGTCGCCGTCTTAGTGATGCGGGAAGTGAATCCATGGGTCGATTATTTCGTCATCTGCGATGCCCAAAGTCTGCGTCAAGTCCATGCCATCACCGATTTCGCCGTGGAAGAAGTGGAAAAAGCCGGTTTCATCGTCGACCATGTGGAAGGCGGGGAAACAAGCGAATGGCTTTTGCTCGACTGTAACGAAGTGGTGCTGCACGTCTTCCAGAGCGAAGCCCGCGATGTCTACCAATTGGAGCGCTTATGGGCGGACAAACTGCTGAAACGTTGAATTATTCTGTCTTGGCGGACTTTTACGATATCCTGGTCAAAGACGAGGAAGCGACCAAACAATGGGTCGCCTATACGAAAAAAAGAGTCAAAGGCAACCATTTGCTTGAATTAGCCTGTGGGAGCGGTGAAATCACTCTTGCGTTGGCGGATGCAGGATATACAGTGAGTGCATTGGACCTATCGCAGGAAATGATTCTGCGTGCCCAAGCCAAAGATATCTTAAACAAAGTAAAATTCAAGCAGGGAAACATGCTTGAACTAAAAGGATATGGAAGTTATGATGCGATCGTGTGTTATTGCGACAGCATCAATTATCTTGCTTTCGACCAACTGGAATCATTGTTCGGGGAAGTAAAAAAGCATTTGAAAGATAACGGCGTCTTTTTGTTTGACATGCATACCGAAGAGCGGTTGCGTGAGTTTCAGGAACCCTACATCGAAGAAGGGTGGATTGACAGTACCGCTTATCAATGGGCGATCGAGAGCGACGATAACCGCATCATCCACCATTTCCGTTTTTATTTCAAAGATGGCCGAGTCATCAGTGAAACGCATGTTCAAACTGTGTTTTACCTGAATGAAGTGATTGCGAAGTTAAATAAACTGGGTTTCCGTGTGGAAACCACGACGGATTTTGAAGAAAAAGCGGATGAAATAGGTGAAAAGTATTTCATCTCTGCCATTAAAGGAGACAGACTATGATTGCGATCATCGGAGCAATGCATGAAGAAGTGATGGAAATACGCAAACGCATGAATGCACTTGAAGAAGTCATCCTGGACGGACGAACCTATTACCATGGGATGCTCAATCAACGCGAAGTCGTGGTGCTTTTATGCGGCGTCGGAAAAGTCGAAGCTGCCCTGAACACCTTACTCTGCCTGAAAAATTTCGCAATCGACGGCATCATCAATATCGGCACGGCCGGCGGATTAAACCTAGATCAGGAAGTGTTGGACGTCGTCGTATCGACTAAAACCGCTTACCATGATTTCGACCTTACCGCCTTCGGTGAACCGCGCGGGTTTGCGACGTCGCGCTATGTCTGTACGGCGGATCCACAGTATATTGAAGCATTTAAAGAGGTGATCGGTACGGCACGCCACTGGATCGGTCCGATCGTTTCGGGCGATCAATTTATCGCGGGACCGCTTGCGGTCGCTACCATCAAAGCGGCTTTCCCCGATGCGATCTGCGTTGAAATGGAAGGGGCCGCCATCGCCCACACGGCCAGTCGATTCGATATTCCATTTGTGATCTTACGTTCGCTCTCCGATATCGCAGGCAAGCACGACAATGCCTTGACTTTTGACGAATACCTTATCAAAGCTAGTGCCCATAGCGCCCAGTGGTGCTACGAAGTCATGCCCCTGTTGCGCAATAAGTATGTTTAAATCGCTGCAAGACTGGATTATTTTGGTTTTATCCGATGAATTCTGGCTACGCCTGTTGGAAAACTACCGTGGTTTCGGACCGCTAGCGCCGATCTTTCTGGCAATGTTGGAATCGTTTATTCCCGCCTTGCCCCTGATCGCAATCGTCACGTTTTCGATTAGCGCCTACGGACCTTTCTTCGGTTTTTTCTATTCCTATATCGGGAGTTTGGGCGGATCAATCCTGGTTTTTCTGCTCTTTCGCCGCATCGTTAAACCCTATTTCATGCATCTGGTTCCGCAACGCAAAAACCTCGCGAAACTGATGTATTGGGTTTCACATCAGACCCCTTTCACGATCTTCCTGCTTGCGACCTTTCCCTTTACCCCAAGTAGTCTGCTGAATACGACCTTCGGACTTTCGGATTTCAAAGAAACGTCGTACATTCTCGCGATTTCCTGTGGGAAACTGATTATGATCTCGCTGCTTGCCTTATTCGGCAGTACATTGGTCGAAGCATTTAAGAATCCGATCTATCTGGCTTTGATGGTCGCTCTCTTTATCGTCATGCGTTTGATCTATGGACGCATGCATAAAAAAGTCGGACTTGACGAAATCGAAAGCGAAAAAAAGAAGACCGCGATCTTCTTTAATTCGTATATTCGGCACGCCAGATACCGACCGTTTTCATCCACAATTTAATGTCTTCCATTGAAAAGGGGACTTTCTCGTTCCATTCCAATACGGTTTGGACGACGATTGTTTGGTTACTGGAGTCATAGGCTACGAAAGCGGGATAATGGGAGAAACCCCAGGCATTGCGCAGGGCGGTGGTCGAAATGTCTTTTGACAGACCGCTGATATCGATTGTTTCGATATCCTCGAAGGTCACCACGTTCGCTTCGCCGGCAAGTTGAACCATCAGGTCGTTTTTGATAAATTCACAGTCAGAACTGTTGGCGGTACAGAAATAGAGATAATGCTTGCCTGGATGTGCGAGCAGATAGGTTTCAAGGTCTTTGATTTGTACGGAGTATGCTTTCAGACTTGTCTGTTTCAATACATCCGCTTTTTTTGGCTGGAACAGAAAGTAGAGCCCCGCTGAAGACGCACTTAGAATAAGCGCGAAAGCGATGATGATTTTCCAAAATCTTCGCATGATTCACCTCCTGTAAAAATGATTTTAGCATGGACGTCGAAAATATGCAAATTCATGGGTAGGCGTCGCAGGGGGTCTGTTATAATGGACAAAAGGAGGAAAAGCATGCAACCGAAACTAAAGTCAGCTCTTACAACAAGCGGCCTTATTGTTTTTCTTCTGTTGATCGTCGTATCGCTGATGGTGACTTTCGTCAGCGGTCCGCTGGAAAAACAGCGACGCGAGAGGGTTTCCGCCTTCCAACGGGTCAAAGCGGAGTATCAGATTACCGCACCGGTCTATCTGAATACAAGCAGTTACGATCGTGTATGTCTAATCGGAGAAGGGACGTTTGAGGGAATTAGAATTTACTTTTCCAGCGATCCGTTGGGTCGCGTTCTCGACCACATCGCACAAGATCAAGTCGATTTGAACCAGGCGTTGGCATTTGCGTCCAAATCGGCGACCTTCGAAAAACCGCTGGTTCGTCTCGCCTATTTCAAGGGAAAGTTCGTCGTGGCGATTATCGAGCAAAAACGTGAAACGTTATTGGATATCAGTACCTATTCAGTGGTGCTCACTGTGGAGACAGGCGTATGAAAAACAGATTCTGGCAAGAGCCCTATTTTGACCGCATCGCATGGATTCTTGAAAACATTGAATATATCGAACTAAGTGCGATCGAAGCGCTGGTCGTATTACAGTTGGAACATATGCGTAAAAACAATCTTTCGATCGATTTGAAAGTGTTGGCCAAACGCTGTAAAGTTGAACCTGCAGCAATCGATCTGATCTTGGACGCATTGACGCGCAAAGGGTATCTTACCCTTGAAGTGAAGCATTCGGAAGTAAGCTATGCGTTGGATGGACTCTATGAATCACCCCGCGCCGGCGTCACCGATGCGGATTCCGTGTTCAAACTCTTTGAGCAGGAATTCGGACGACCGTTGAGTTCAAGCGAAATTGATAAACTGGCCGACTGGATCGACCGTACTTCGGCAAAGATGTGCATCCATGCGCTGCGCGAGGCCGTGATGTACCGTAAACTCAATTTTAATTATGTCGATAAAATCTTGACACAATGGGTCAAGACCGGCGTAACACTCGATCAACTCAACGAAGGGCGCAGAAATGACGATGGAAACGCGTAAGGTTCTCGACATCATCGAACGCATGTTTCCCGACGCTCGATGCGAATTGGAGTACTCGACGACGTTTCAGCTTGCGGTAAGCGTAATCCTGAGCGCGCAGACAACCGATATTTCGGTCAACAAGGTTACACCTGCGCTCTTTCATTGCTTTCCTGACGCGAGCGCAATGGCTTCAGCATCGATTGAAGAAATCGAAGCGCTGATCCGTCAAATCGGGCTCTATCATACCAAAGCGAAACATATCCTACAATTTGCACAGGAACTCCAACAGAAGTACGGCGGGGAAGTACCTTCTAAAACAGACGAATTGATTGCTTTGTCGGGGATTGGAAGTAAAACCGCCAATGTGATCCAGGCGGTCGGCTTCGGGATTCCCGCTTTGGCCGTCGATACGCATGTCGATCGCGTCAGCCATCGCTTAGGTCTGGTGCCCAAGAACGCCAATATCGCCGAAACGGAAAAGATACTCAAACGTACGATTCCCAAAGAGCGCTGGATTAAAGCTCACCATGCCATCCTCTTCTTCGGTAGATATCACTGTAAGTCACAGAAGCCGCAGTGTAGGGTCTGTCCCTTTGAGAAAGATTGCCCCTACAATCTAGAAAAATCCCGGAACCAACCATGATTCCGGGATTTCTGTTTTATTGGAGAACGAGCGTGATACCATCCGCCGAAAGATCGCTTAGAAGATATGTATCAGAGTTGGCGACGACCGATCCGGCCACTTTGACCTGCGCGACGTTACCGCTGGCAGGACCCGTAAAGGTGCACTTCACTAAACTGCAAATCTGGTTGGCTTCGGCCACCGTTTTTGTTTTGCTGAGGAACTCGGTGTTCAGGTTGACGCGCTTGTCGATGATTGTCACATTGATGTTAGTGGCGATCAACACGGAGAGATTCATCGTCGTACCTTCGATGGAAGGTGCAATCGTTGCGATGTTGCCAAGATTCTTATCCGTAGCGCCGGCAAGATCATTGGTGATTTTCTGATTGGTAATACCGTAGGTGTTCAGCCAGTTTCTAAAGAAATCATAGTTGCGTCCGGTGAAATTATTGGGGACGCTGATTTGTACATCGCTAACGATGGTGTCTTTGCATATCTCCGTACTTGTGATGGCGGATGCATCATATCCGTAATAACCGCATGCGCGTACAGTGGAACCCGGAGCCACACCAAGGTCGACTGTGAAGACATTGGTTGACTGTGTATAATCGGCGATAAACGTTCCGTCGATCGTGACGCGGACTTTGTATTTAACGGCTCCAAAAATCCAAGACGGATCGTAGAGACGCGTTCCCGTGGCACTCACCGTGCGACCTCCGACGGTAAGCGACATAGGGAGCGAGGTGGAGGCGATACTCAGGGCATTGAGATCCGGATAGGGACTTAGCGTAAAGGTGAATTTCTTTTTGGTTCCATTATCTACGTTGGATTCGGTGAACGATGTCGGACTGCTTAATACAGGTGCCGCTAAGGTGCCTAACTGCGCAAAATCTTTTTTGATTAATGCAGTGACGATCAGTTTCGGGTTCATGTTCGCAATCGGAGCCACATAGGGAAAGACGCCTAAGACATGGGTGATCGAAGTGACACCGCTTGGCTGTTTGACGGCGGCTGGTTTCGGTCGCAGACGATAGATTTCATTCAAAATAAGGCTATTGATATTGCCGGGAAGATTGGTACGGCTCACGGCGCTGGTGATATAGCTCGTCTGGCCTTTGATGGCTTTGTCATATCCGACCCATACCGCGGTTGTGAACTGACTGGTCGAAGCGACCATCCAGCGGTCATTAACAGATCCGCTAGGAATCCCATACTTCAGACCATCGTCTCCCCAGTCGCTTGTTCCTGTTTTTGCGTAAACTTCATATGGACGCTTTAAAATCTGCATATAGTTCTGATACGGACCGGTGACGTCAAATTCCATCATCTTGGTGGAAAGGTACGCGGCGTCCGGTGATAAGACCTTCGTGGAAGCGTAGGTCGGAACTAACGGCTCGCTACCATCCTTGAATTCGATGCGGTTAACGGTGTGCGGTTGGATATAATTGCCGCCGTTGATCAGCATGGCGTGCGCACCGGCTTCCTGAATTGGTGTGATTTGGAAAGTCGATCCACCGATGGCATAACCGAGGTTGAAATTCTTGCTGGTAACCTGGGTGAACCCGACGCTGTTGAGATAGGAGATGACTTTCTTGACACCGATCTTATCAATGACTGCCTGTAGGGTTTTGAGTGCCGGAATGTTAAGCGAACGAGCAATCGCCACGTCGAGCGTGACCTCGCCGTTATATTTCTCGTCGAAATTCGCGACGATGATGTTGGTGCCGCGATAATTATACGGTTCGTCAAGAATCACTTGCTTCGTCGAATATCCGAGATATTCAAACGCAAGTCCGTATGATAAAACTGGTTTCAGGGAAGATCCCGGTTGTTTCTTCATGGATGTGGCGCGATTGAATATGCGTTCGCCTTCGTAGAAGCGTCCTCCGCCCAGTGCGATGATTTCGCCGGTTTGATTGTTTAAGGTAACCATGGAGGTCTGAATGATCTCGTTTGGCCATTTTAAACTGGACGTACTGTTTTGGATACTTTCCACGGTGTCCTGCAGTGCTCTGTCCATGCTTGTATAGATTTTCATCGGTGTCGTATAGGGGTCGATGCCGGTCAGATCCTGAACTTCGGTGATGACTGCATCGATATAGGCTTGGTATGGGCTGCCTTTGAGTTTTGCGGAACCGCCCGCAAACGAATCTTCAATTTTGATGGACTTTGCGAGTACCGCTTCATCTGCAGTGATATAGCCGTGATTGCGCATCAAATTCAGCACTTCATTGCGTCGTTCGGTCGCCTTCGCGATGTCTCCGTTCATGAAAGGACTATAGTAGTTAGGTCTGTTAATGACACCGGCTAAGAATGCGGCGTCGCTCAGATTGAGCTCGGTCACTTCTTTGCCGAAGAAAAACAGCGCAGCGTTTTGGATACCGCGTGTTGTTCCTGCACCGTAATTGATACGGTTAAGATAAAGTTCAAGTACGCGTTTTTTACTGATCTGCTGATCGAGCTGAAGAGCGAGAAAAATTTCGTTGATTTTCCGCGGAATGTTTTTGTCATTCGCAAGCGTACTGAAATAAGTGTTTTTGACCAATTGCATCGTAAAGGTCGAGCCGCCCTGTCCAAAAGAAAGCTTTCCTGTTTTTAGCGAAGCCATCAGGTTTTCAATTGCGGCTTTGGTGAAACGAGGCAGGTCGAATCCGTTATGCGAGAAATAACGGGAGTCTTCAATCGAAACGAATGCGTCGATGACAACTTCAGGTAAATCGGCATAGGTTACATTTGAGCGCAACTCTTCACCGATGTCCGTAATCAAAATCCCGTCCTTATCAAAAATCTGGCTTGATTCGGGGCTTTCGAAATCTTTAACGTTCAATGTCGGTGCGGTTTGCAGGATGGAATATACATAGTAACCTGCGATACTGGTTCCGATGATCGCCAAAACAACAATCGAAGCG
>JBBQGS010000035.1:0-13794 GCA_038323255.1 Erysipelotrichales bacterium
TACCACCGATATTCTGCACGAACACCGCCCGCATTTCTTCGCAGATTGTGTCTTCCCTCTGTTTTGGAGATAACAACGGATATTTGTCTTCAAGTTCCTGGGATGTAATAAACAGGATCTTTTGGGGCAAAATCGGTTTGATTTGGGGATAACGGGTCTGAACTAACAGTTCGGTATCTTTCAAAACTTTATAGATCTTGTTTACGATATCCTTCAGTTTCTCTTCCGTGCGATCAGCCTTCCGGATACTCTTCTCCCAATCCCATTGGTCGACATAGATCGAATGTAGATTATCGGTATCTTCGTCCCTGCGGATCGCGTTCATATCGGTATAGAGACCTTCCCCTACATTGAATCCATATCGCTTCAGGGCGTTGCGTTTCCATTTCGCCAACGATTGCACGACTTCCACAAATTCACGATCGATGCATTTCACATCGAAAGCGACCGGACGCTCGATACCGTTGAGGTTATCGTTCAAGCCTGTACGGGGACGCACAAACAAAGGCGCCGAAACCCGTGTCAGATTTAACTTGGATGCAAGATCGTGTTCAAAGAAATCTTTGATCAGTTTGATTGCTAATTCGGTCTCGCGGATATCCAAAGAATGATCATACCCCTCGGGAACCCATAATCCGTTGATGTTTTTTACCATGACTTATCCCTCACTTGACTTAGACCTATTGTATCCGAAGCATGGAATGAAATCAAAAAGATTCTTCGATGGAAGAACCTTTTATGTCTATTTTTTGAGATTCTTATCGAAGGCATCCAAGATTACCATATCCGATTCAGGAATGATGAAGTCGACTTGGGCGTTTTCGACCATACGATGTTCCTTCGTTGTCTTAGGAAGAGGTAAGGTGCCTTTCTGCAGACAGTAAGCGATACAAAGCTGGGCGACCGTGACACCGTTGGATAAGGCAATGTCTTTCAGCACGGTTTCGTTGAATACGCCACCGGTCGCCAAGGGAGAATAAGCTTCCACGAGGATTCCTTTTGCTTTACAGAACGCGATCGTTTCTTTTTGCGTATGCCCGACATAGAAGGAAATCTGATTCACCATGGGAAGAATTTCGCAATGATCGATCAAGGCCTGGATATCTTTGGGAGAAAAATTGCTGACGCCGATGGCGCGCACTTTCCCGTCTTTATATAATTGTTCCATTGCTTTCCATGAATCGATGTTGCCTTGCGTACAATCTTTGCCGATCTGATCCCAAGGCCACGGTGCGTGGATGAGATATAAATCTAAGATATCCAAACCCAAATCATTCATGGTTTGCGCGAAGGCGTCCAGTGTTTCCTGATAGCCTTTCGTTTGCGCCGGAAGTTTGCTGGTGACGAAAATTTCGTTGCGGGGAATGCCGGATTCACGGACAGCACGCCCGACAGCCTTCTCATTCCGATAGGCTTTCGCACTGTCGACATGGCGGTATCCGGACCTAAACGCGGCCATTGTGGTTTCATATGCGACATCATTGGGGATTTGCCATGTCCCATAACCAATTTTGGGGATGTTTACCCCGTTATAAAGTGTATAGATTTCGTTTAGTCTTGTCATTTTAAACCTCCTGTTTCGATATATGCTACAATAACATTATACAGGTTTAACCAACGCTTTGTTGTTACACGCAACAACAACGCTATTGATTCTTGTTTCTATGAAAGGAGATTAATCATGAAAAACCGCCTCAAGTATCTTCGTGTCGTAAACGCCATCATCGCACTGTTAGTATTAAGTTTGGCATTCTCCGGAATGATCCGCAAACTTGCCCCGACTCTCATCCCCTATCAGACTTTCGCGCTTATCCATCCTTTGACCGGATTCCTGTTCGTGTTCTTTATCCTTATCCACATTACGCTAAATTTCAATTGGATCAAAGCGAACTATCTTAAGAAAAAATAACCGTCACTCAGTTTGTTTCTGTCTTTGTCACTTTTCGGATTTACCGTTAGTGACTTTTTTTGTCTAAGCATGGCTGCAATTTCAAAAAAAACGCATTGAGGAATGCGTTTACATCTTAATGGATACTTCGCGAGCCTGACTATCGATTTCATATCCTTCTTCGAATAAACCAAGACAGGCATCTACTACATCGGGTCTAAATGATGTTCCCCTATTTTCGCGGATTTCATTCAGCGCAAGTTCGATACCCAAAGCAGGGCGATAGGGACGGTGCGACTTCATTGCTTCGACCACATCGGCAACCATCAGAATGGAGGCTTCGATCAGAATCTCCGATTCCTTTAAACCGCGCGGATAACCGGTTCCGTTGAAGCGTTCATGATGTTGGTAGATTGCTTCTCCGATGATCGTAGGCAGATTGACTTTCGTCAGCATATCAAATCCGCTCGTTGCATGATTGTGCAAGAGCTCGACTTCAGCATGCGACAATGTGCCGGGCTTCGAGAGAATCTCAGCCGGGACAACAATTTTCCCAATATCGTGAATATAGCCGATAATCCGTATTTGCTCGATTGTATCGGTTGGCAACAGCATACGTTCCGCAATTGCGGCAGCGAGATTGCCGACCCTCAGTTGATGACCGGCGGTATACGGATCACGAAACTCAACGACCTGTGTTAACAGATTTATGATGCTTTCCATTGAATGTTGCAAAGCTATTGTCCTGGTAGTTACCATCGACTCGAGGTTCTTTTGATATTCAAGATTCGTTTCTTCCAACTGATGTTTGGCATCCATCAATTCTTTCATTTTTGCAGCATTCTTTACTGCTCGAAGAAATTCTTCTCTGCGGATCGGTTTCGAAAGATAATCACTGGCCCCTTGTTGGACTGCTGACACGGCTGTTTCGACCGTCGGTTCCCCAGTCATCACGATAACGCGGATATCATTTGAAAACTGCCTTATCTTTTCGATCATCTCGATGCCTGTCATGCCAGGCATGATAATATCCGTCACAACCACATCGACATTGTTTTTCTTGATAAAATCGAGGGCTCCTTGAGCTGAAGAAACGTTATATGCCTCATAACTTTCTACTTTTAAAAATGCTGTCAGCGTAATTCGCATTGATGCTTCGTCATCAACAATTAGTACTTTACTCATATACGCCCTCCACGTGGTCCCACCCATTGTCAATCGGCAACTTAATACTAAATTTAGTATACTCGTTAACAACCGATTCAACCAGAATTTCTCCTTGATGATCTTTGATAATTCCATAACTGATGGATAAACCCAAACCGGTTCCCTTGTCTTTTGGCTTTGTAGAAAAGAAGGGTTCGAAGATTCTACTTAACACTGAATCTGGTATACCGCAGCCTTGGTCTGTTACACTCAAGATCAACCAACGATGTTCATTTATAATTTGCATGAAGCAATTGACATCGATACGTTTATTCTCGTCGCCGGTTGGATATCGTTCATTCAATGCATCCCTGGCATTGGTCAGCAGATTCATCAACACCTGTTGAATTTGCTGGGAACGACATTTGATTTCAGGTAAATCGTTTTCAAGATGAATGTCTAAGGTAATATTATCTTTTTTAATAATCGTTCGAATCAGCGATAAAGTATTTTCAACGATATCATAGATGCTTGCTAAACTGTGGGATTGCTTTTCCATTCTTGAAAACTGCAAAAGATTACGAACGATTTCTGAAATTCGCTCTGTTTCAAAGACGATTTCACGCGCAAACGTTGCTGATTCTGAGTCTGCATCAATCTGATCAAGAATCAACTGTGCATAATTAAGGATTCCGTTTAAAGGATTATTGATTTCGTGCGCCACACCCCCTGCGAGGGTTCCGATGGATTCGAGTTTCTGTTGCTGACGCATTTGCGCCTCCCACTCTTTCTTCATCAGTTCAAGACCTCTAAGCTGCGACATATCCATTGCGAAAACCAATGTACCGTCTTTTCCTTCAAATTGAATCGGAACTGCTACAGCATTTACATCTACAGGTGTCCCATCCGATTTAAGCAGAATAATATTCTCTGGTGTGGCTGATTCATACCCTTCATAACGCCAGCGATGCTTTTTCCACACATAGATAATGTGTCTGGAATCAGGATGAAATCGATCGCTGATTGACTTATCGATTAGTTCAACAGCGTTCTCGATTCCGAACAAGTGAATGGCAGACGTATTTAAATAGGCAAAGCATTGATCAGTCTCAATGAAAATCGCATAGGGAGCATTTTCGACCACAGATCTAAAACGAAGCTCACTCGACTTAAGTTCTTTCGAGGCATTCGTTTGATCAGTCACATCATGAATAATGGAATAAAGTAAACGATTACCCTGCTTAAAAATCGGTCCGGAATATTCTTCCACAAACGCTATGCTACCGTCTGCTTTGCGATGCCTGAATTCGAAATAATTTCTATGCAAGCGCGCCTTCTTATTCAACTCCAATTGTATTTCGCTCGAGGACAAAGTGTTGATTTGATTGATATTCATCGTTAACAGCGTTTCCCGACTCCATCCGTAAAACTCGGAAGCAGCGATATTGGCATCTTTGATCTTCCCTGTTTTTGGTTCGACCAAAAGCATAGATGCATGATTATTCTCAAACAGATTACGAAACTGCAGATCGGCTTCAAACGCTTTCATTCGTATGTTTTTTTGTTCATTCTGAGCGATTAAGAGAATGCCGAGAAGCAAAGTGCCGAGCGGGAAAATTAAGAGGACTTCAATATCAATCAAGCGGATAGTTGAAACCGCGATACTTGTCGGCAAAGAGAACATACAGGCAAGCATGATGATATGCGTTAGCAATCCAAATGCATAAAGCGCCAATATGCGATGTTTTTGGATAATCGATGTGGTGTATCTGCGGCAAAACAAGCCAAACAACGAGACAGAGACGACTATCAGTATTTCGGTCAACTGTCCAACCCCGCCCATAGCGAAGCGGAAAAGGATCGTAATGATGATTCCGATTAAAGTCGGTACAAATCCAAATGTAAGTGAAGTGACACTAAAAAGAATCGAGCGTGTGTCGATTATAAGATAAGGTGTGATTGTTAAAGGCACCAGCATGAGACAGATTCCGATGACCCCGATGATCATGCCGTCGAAAACCCGTTCGGTTTTTT
This sequence comes from Erysipelotrichales bacterium, assembly GCA_038323255.1. Lineage (GTDB taxonomy): Bacteria > Bacillota_I > Bacilli_A > Erysipelotrichales > Erysipelotrichaceae > GWE2-51-13. Next base: position 5,069 of record JBBQGS010000035.1, read on the forward strand.
CGTGAACTTTAAACAGTAAATGCCCCACGTTGTTGAAAACACTTAGCGACATCAGAAGCGCTACATTGTTGATCAGTTTTACTATAGTGACTTCGTTCATTTCATTTCCCCTGTGAAACAACTTTATAGGTTTATTTTTGCATAAAGTGAAGTGCTATTGCAACAGAATCTGCACATTTTGTCACTGCTTTCTTCCATAATACTGAGGTCCTCAATTTTATCGTTTCTTTTTGTCGGTTAGGGCACAAAAAACGAATCTTTCTTCCGATATGCTATACTTTAAATAATCAAGGGGGGAGTGGGGTTCACACGAAAATGCATCGTCTTTTCGTATGAACACTCCCCGATGAAAGGAAACTATGCACAATTCTATATCCATTGTATTATCCGGCGAAGCCGGGCAAGGATTGCAGATCGTCGAAGAGTTTTTAGTCGAAACACTGGCACGCGAAACCTATGTTTTCACGTCCAAAGAAGTCATGAGCCGTGTCAGGGGTGGCAACAATACGGCTGAAATTCGCATCAGCGCCCATCCGATTCATGCGTTACGTTATACGATTGATGCGCTTTTTCTCTTCAACAATCACTCGCTCGACCGTTTGCGTCCGCGGCTCACAAAAGATTCAATCATTTATGGAGAACCGAATTTTGTCAGTGAAGAGGACAAACAAAAACTCACCTATAAGGAATTACCGCTGAGCGATATGGCGAAACAAGCCGGCAACAAGCTGTTTATCAATACCGTGTATTTCGGTTATATCGCAGGAATGTTGGATATCAATACGAAGAACGCGAAAGAACTGATTTCAAACCGATTCGGGAAACTTGGTGAAGAAACCGTAGTCGGAAACCTGAAAGCGTATGATCTAGGTTATGCGATGGGAAACAACGATATGCATAAACCAATCCGCGAAAACCCGATCAACTTCATCGCAAAGAAAGTCTTTACCGGCAATAATGCCTTGGTCATGGGAGCACTGGCGGGCGGAGTAAATTACCTGGCAGCCTATCCGATGTCGCCAGGCACTTCAGTCATGAGTATGTTATCCGAAAAAAGTCATGAATTCGGTGTCCTCGTCGAGCAGGCAGAAGATGAAATCGCCGCCATGAATATGATACAAGGAGCCTGGTATGCAGGCGCTCGTGCGATGACCACAACATCGGGAGGCGGTTTTGGTTTGATGAGTGAGGCGGTCAGCTTGGCAGGCAACATTGAATCCCCCGCAGTCATCCATGTCGCGCAACGTCCCGGTCCGGCGACCGGATTGCCGACCCGTACCGAACAAGGCGATTTGAATTTGGTTGTATTTGCAGGTCACGGCGAATTCCCGCGTTTGGTCTATGCACCAACAACGATTGAGGACGGTGTCGAATTGGCTGCCCGTGCATTTTGGATGGCTGATAAATATCAAATTCCCGTATTCCTGCTTTCGGACCAATATTGGCTTGAATCGATGGTTGCGGCCGATCCGATCATTCCACAGAACTATCTAGAACGCTTCGTCGTCACCACAAACCCCGATTATCAACGTTATGCGTTTGATCCATCCGGTATCTCGCCGCGCGGTATCCCAGGGCTTGGGAAAGGGTTCGTCAAAGTTGACAGCGATGAACACGATGAAAGCGGTGCCATTACCGAATCCTTCGATATGCGGGTCAAAATGCACGAAAAGCGTCTCAATAAATCGAATCTGATGAGAGCGGACGAAGTCGAACCGTTGACCTACGGAAAAAAAGACGCTAAGCATATCTTAGTCGGTTGGGGATCAACCTACGGGGTATTGCGGGAATATGTCGACATGAACGCAGATACAGTTCTCATCCAGTTACGTCAGGTCTTTCCTTTACCTGCTTCGTTGGAAAAGATAGTACGCAAAGCTGAATCCGTGATCGTAATCGAGAATAATGCGGCCGGTCAATTGGCCGATCTGATGCAGATGAAATATGGCATGAAATTTGAGAAGCGCATACTGAAATACAGCGGCGAGCCTTTCTTTATCGAAGAGATCGAACGTCGCATCAAGGAGGCACTCGCATGAGCAAGTTTGAATTCAACCACGACATCGACATCGCCTGGTGTCCGGGTTGTGGAAATTATCCGCTACGAAGCCTTATCATCAAAGCTTTACAGGAATTAGATCTGGATCCTACTCAAGTTGTTTTCTCTTCGGGGATCGGTCAAGCCGCCAAGATGCCTCAATATATCGACGCCAACTATTTTAATGGCTTGCATGGCCGCGCATTATCCGTGGCGACTGCGATATCTTCGGTGAATCCGAGTCTGATTGTCATCGCCGAAGGTGGAGACGGCGATATGTACGGCGAAGGAGGCAACCATTTCTTGCATAATATCCGGCGCAATCCAAATCTTACCCACATCGTCCATAACAATATGATCTATGGATTGACGAAAGGGCAAGGTTCGCCGACTTCTCCGTTAGGACTGAAGACCTCGGTCCAACTTGACGGCGTCTATATTGAGCCTCTCAATCCGATGGCATTAGCGATCGCACTGGGAGCCACGTTTGTGGCCCGCGGATTCTCGGGTGAACCTGAGAAAACCAAGGAACTCATCAAACAAGCGATTCTGCATAAAGGCTATGCGATCATCGACGTCTTCCATCCCTGCATAACATTTAATAAGGTGAATACGTTTGCCTGGTATAAATCCCATACATACTGGCTGGATGAATCCCATCCGCAAGCCGACCGTGAAGCTGCCATGAGAGTTGCACTGGACGAAGAGAAACTTGCCTGTGGAATCCTATATCGCACAGAAGGTGAATCTTACGTGGATCGTCATCCTTTCTATCAAGGTGATTTGACGCCGCTTTATCTGCGTAAACGCGATCTGAAGAAAGTAGCCGGACTGCTTGATTCATGAAAAAGAACATATAGCGTTCACCGATTACTTCCAATCCTCTAAATAGACTGAAAGCACCGAAATTCGGTGCTTTTTAGTGAGATTACATATTCATCTACAAAATCTATTTCCCGATGCTTAGTAATTGGGTAACAAACAGAATTGTGGTCAATGAAACAATGAAGAGAACCGTTAGAATGGAAACCACATTCTGCATTTTCGAATTGGTGTATTTGCCCATGATGCGCTTATCGTTGACCAAGAGAATCATGAACGTTAGGATGATCGGCACCAGAATCCCGGCGACCTGTTGGGTGGCCAGAATCAGGGGAATCAGATCCAAACCCGGAATAAGAATCAGTAAAGCAGAGAGAAACAGGACACTCAGCAAAATGGTGAAGAACGCTTTTGCGTCGCGGATGGGATGATCGACACCGCTCTCCCAACCGAAGGCTTCCGTAACTGCATAAGCAGTGGATAGCGGTATGATGGCACAGGCCAACACGGATGCACCGAATAGTCCTGCCCCGAAGAGGATAAACGCATAATCGCCGGCCAACGGTTTGAGCGCCAACGCGATCGCCTGAACACTATCGGGAGCAATACCGGCTTTATATAAGGTAGCCGCGGTACACACGATAACGAAGAACGAAATAGTGGCACCCCATGCCGAACCTAAATAGACATCGAGTTTTTCGTATTTATAGTCCTTTAAGCTGATCTGTTTGTCGACGATTGCAGCCTGCAGATAGAACTGCATATACGGTGAAATGGTCGTACCGATCAGACCGATGAAAGTCAGCAGATAAACCGGGTCGAAATGCAGGGTCGGTGTTACGACGGCTTTGAATACGACCGGCCAATCGGGTTGAATGATGATGGCGGACAGAATATATCCAAAGAATGCGAGGGTAAATAATAGAAATACTTTTTCGACTTTCCGATAAGAGCCTTTGACGACCAGGAATGCAATCGCCACCGCCACAATCGGAACAGAGAAATATTTTGAGATTCCGAAGAGTTCCAAACTAATCGCGACCCCGGCAAAATCACCGATCGTAACACCGAAGTTCGCAAACAACAGAACCAACATCGCAAAGAACGTCCACTTCACACCGAAACGTTCGCGGATCAGATCGGAAAGACCCTTACCGGTCACAACTGCCATGCGAGCGTTCATTTCCTGCACGATCGCCAATGCGAATGTCAGTAATAGTAATCCCCATAACATCGAATAGCCGTAACGGGCTCCGACCGAGGCGAAGGTAGAAATTCCGCCGGCATCGTTACCAGCATTGACCGTAATCAGTCCGGGTCCAATGATGGCGAGAATGTATTTTATCTTTGTCCAGCGTTTTTTTAGCGCTTCCATCAATTCGACCTTCCCGCGATTCCATATTCGAAGACCAAGTCGTTAAGCGACGTGATCCCGACCAGCACTTCGTCTTCGTCGACGACCGGCAATATCATCAGATTATATTTCAGCATTCTCTCCATCGCCCTCTCAATCGGGTCAAGGTCATGTACGAACACCAAATTCGGCTCTTCGGGAAGCAGTTGCGCGATGTCCAATGTGGGATCAGCCATGATCAGATCCAACAAAGACAATACTCCGACCAAATGTTCTTTTTCGTCGATGAAATAGATATAATGGGACACGTCTTCCGACGGATTTTCTGCTTTAAGCGTGGTAAGCACCTGAGTGATTGAAGAATGAACGCTAAAAGCCAGATAATCGCTCATCATCAGACTACCTATTGTCTTGTCTTTGTATTCCATCAATTCACGAATCTCGGACGAAATCCGCTCTTCCATGTCACCTAATAACCGTTCGGCTGTGTCTTGAGTCATATCATCCAAAATATCCGCGGCTTCGTCGCTAGGCATGCGTTCCAATACGTCGGACGCATTCTCCACCGACAAAGTCTCCAATAAACTGACTTGGACTTCCGATTCGACTTCTTCCAATACATCGGCTGCGACTTCAGGATTCAAACTTTGAAACAATGAAATACGGGTCGGATTATCCAGATCTTCCAGGATATCCGCGAGATCGGCAGCATGCAAGGTATTCAGTTTTACGATGGAACAGTTCAACCGCAATAAGTCCGTCCCGTGCGTCAGTGCCTGCACATCATCCCAAACGACCAGGGAGTTATGAAAATCACGCTTGATGAGCGAAGTAAGACGAATCATCGGATGTTCGAATCCGAGCCGACGGATCAAGCCGCGAAAACCGATATCGACTGCGATCAGTGACCAACTGCCCAACATATCAGCAATGCGCACATCGTTGACGCGTTCGACTTTCTTCCCTTCGACGTCGATGATCTGCTTATCCAGAAAATCGCGCGCAAGGAAAATATCACTTTCAGGAACCGGCGTAAACAACAGGTTGGCGGAGCCGAGACGAACATGATAGCGTTCACGCTCGTCGCGCGTTACTTCCAATGAATCAGCCACCACAAAAAACTGCCGGCGGCCGTTCTTGATGACGATTGCCCGAACCTTGGGAATCGGCGAACTAAAATCAACGACCAAGTCGTTTAGTTTACCGATGATCGAATCATCGAGATTATGGATGTTCTTATGGAGAATCTTACTAAAAAAGAAATTATTTGAGGTTTGCATGCTACCCCTCCTTTGTTAAAGGCGGGGCGCTATGCTAGAAAAGAAAAAGAACGGAGCCCCGCATTAAGGAATCAAAATCGCTGCATAGTTGGTCAAACGATCGGTCACAACTCGGATCTACATCCATTCTCTCTCACCTCCATGTACGTTTATTTTAACCCATTCGTGTCCGTTTTACCACCCTTTTCACAAAAGAAACCTTGTCCTCCAAGGTTGTATTTTTTTTGAAAAAAAGGGTTAACGAATTTAAATCAAGCTCGATAATGCCTCTTTTAGCCATCTCAGAAGTACATCTGACTGTTCCATGATATCTTCTTGGCTGACTTCAGAATAAGAGAGTAGAATGAATGATTTCTGCAGAATGGATTTGTTATCTCCAATAACGCACATGTGTCGCTACGAATGAGTAAACACTTCTTTCAATTTACATAAACAAAAACGGCTTCGAATTGTGAAGCCGTGATCGAGTTTTCTCTGCAATGAATTACCTTAATGTTTCAGACAATCCGATCAACTGATTAAACTGGATTTCCATGAGAAGCAGATTATGACGAAGTCGACATTCCGCATCAGATAACCTGTTTTCGCTAAGTATGGATTGGCTTGCTTCGATGCGAGTGGTGGGATGCTGCTTGATTTTCGTAAAGTCCATCGCATCGAGACGATCAACGATGGTTTTAAACCGCCTCAGCTCATCTTCACTAAAGGTGATCTTGAACTCTTCGTTCACAAAAATGCAGTCGTAAGCGAGGTGGATGATCGTCTTGATGTTCTTCACCATTTCGTACAGGATATCCAGTTCTTTCTTCTCATTGCGGTTGAACGGAAGCTTGTTTTCTTTCATCATCGTTTCGAGGTTGGCTTTCACCATTTCGATATCGTTGAAAACACCCGCAAGAATGGATTGGGAAACTGGATAATCACTGCTTTTCGATAACACTTCCAACGATTTCCGTAGACCCGCAACCCCTTGGAACTTGACGAACTCCAAGCGTTTTTTTCCGATTTTGCGATAGTAGATCAGCGAGAACAGAAAATTGACACTCAATGCGATCATGACACCTAAGCCCAATGCGGCGATACGCACGAGAAACGTTTGAAATACGCTGGGAATTCCTTGTGCATTGCGTTGAAGTAGTTGGGTCATATAAACACTGGTGAAAATCGCGACAGGGGATACCATACGATAGTTGATCCTCAGTGCGATAAACAAGGTCAATCCCATGCCTAATGCAATCGTCACGACAGTAACGTTGTAACCCATTAGATAAACCAAAGTTCCTGTACACAATGCGGCCAATGTCGAAGCAAACATTTGGTTGATGCCGCCCTTGAGTCCACTGACGTTGACGGCTTCCAGATTATACATTACGCCCAAAAGAACGGAAACCATGTCCAGGCGGGTGATTGAAAATGCCCTGCCCAAGAGGAATCCGATGCTGATGGCGACCATGGATTTGAGGATGTAGAGCCAGGAATCAAGTAGAACCGCTTCGCGTTTCAAACCGAAAAGACTGATTACTTTATCCATTTGCACTCCTCTTTTCCAGCAGTTCGCTGATTCCTCTGATAAAACGTCCGTTGGCCATCGATACGACGGCAGTTGCCAAGGATTGAGACAAAGTTCCCTGGCTCATCATCATTGTGGCACGCATCGGCGTAGTCATCACAAACGACATCATCATCTTAAAATCGTTCCCGTCAACTTCATCTTTCTTAAATCCCCCTGTTTTCAGCAATATCCTTTTTGAAAAGAATATCATCATCTTCCCGGCAAATGTATCTCGCATATCGTAAAGACTGGAATCTATCGTGAAGTCGCCCCGTCGTGCTTTAGTTTCGATCGGAGTCGGTTTTCCGTAAATCACTTCAAAATCAGCATCCGTCGGTTTCCCTTCAAAATTGTTATACCAGGTCTTTTCCCATAAATATTCAAACGGCAGATCTTCTTCTCCTTCGATGTCCAAGGCCATTTTCAACCGGATATCGCGACTGGAAGAACCGATTAAAACATCATGGCGACCATCCGTAAATACAAATCGTTTCTTTTGGGGGCAGTAGTACTGGATATCGCGGTCCTGGATAACAATCGATATTTCCTTGCTTTCTCCGGGTAAAAGATGTACTTTCTGGAATCCGCGCAGTTCTTTCTTTGGGAAGAAACTCGCTTCACTGCGGTTGGAAACATAATACTGTATCACTTCGCTGCCTTCCCTTTCACCGGTGTTTTTGAGGTTGAAGGTCAAGGTTTTACGCCATATATCAAGGTCGCTGTATTCGAAAGTGGTATAACTTAACCCGTGCCCAAATGGAAACAGGACTTCTTCTTTCGCGCTGTCGAAGTATCGATATCCCACAAAGACGCTTTCGCGGTAATTCACCTGATTGCGCTCTTTTCCATAAGTCTCGCTGGAAGGAATCTGCGCATAACGCATCGGATACGTTTCTGCTAATTTTCCGCTGGGATTCACATTGCCGAAGAGAATATCGCAGAGCGCCGGTCCGCCTGCTTCGCCGGGGAGATAGCCGTTGACGATGCAGGAAACGTCGTCCGCCCAAGGCATTTCGACGACCGATCCGCCGGCCAGCACCACAACCAAGTTCTTGGTTTTCATCGCGATTGCTTGTACCAGTTGATCATGTGTCGGCGGAAGTTTCAGTGAAAATCGATCAAATCCTTCGCTTTCATCTTCATCACTCAAGCCGATGAAAAGAATCACGATCTGATCCGTCTGCGTCGCATCGAGTGCATTTTGCATATATTGGATATTATTTCCGTCAGCAAGATCGTAACCGCGTTGATATTCATACGGAATGCATACTTGTTTTAGTCCGTCTAACAGACTTTCCACTTTGTGGGGGTTGATTTTGGAACTGCCAGATCCTTGATAGCGTGCCTTGTTTGCCAATTCCCCAATGACCAGTAACGGCGTATCGAGATTTAGAGGTAAAATGTTAGTATCGTTTTTCAATAGGACGATGCTACTTGAAGCAACTTTACGGGCTAGGCTGCGATGACTTTCGATGTCGTAGCTTGCTTCCTTTTCCAATGCCGGCATCGATTTCTCGATTAGTCTAAGTACCCGCAAGGCGTTGATGTCCAATTCTTCAATCGTCATCTTGCCTGAATCAATCGCTTGTTCCACGCTTGCTTGATAATACAGATGGCCCCCTGGCATTGCGAGGTCTAGTCCCGCTTTCATATCGGTATCGGGTTCGTGACCGGCACCCC
>JBBQGS010000036.1:0-13487 GCA_038323255.1 Erysipelotrichales bacterium
TAAGTCACAAAGAAAAACGAGAGAATTTCATGTGTTGTTCGTCTTTAAGAGTAAGCATCCTGACGAATCGAGTGTTTTTGTGAGTATGAAAGACTTCCCAAAAAAATCATCATTCCCTTCGTTGTGAATTTCGGATACGCTCCATCTAAAAATCGAGTTATTCTTGAAGGACTCAATCATAGAATCCATTTCGGTCTGCTTAAATCGGATATTCGTCACGGAAACATGACCTCCATTGATCCGTTCGATACAACAAGTTGAGATATTTATAATCTCGATTGAACATTCATTTTCTAAGATGCTTTCTATCAGCCTTTTTATCTCATCCCGCACTGGTATTCCGTTGATTTCGTGTTGTTTTCGCATGCATTATCCCCGCTTTGTGGTTTTTTCATCCTATTACCACTCAGCGTTGTTGTCAAGAGAGATTACACCGATTCAGAGTGAAGTATTTCGCTTACCATTAGGGGTAGTATAATTCTCTCTAAAGAGGTGCTCGAATGTTCTCATTGCGATTGAAGTCTTTGCGGGAATCCAAGGGAGTCAGTCAGTCTGTATTGGCTGAGTTTCTTCACTATTCCCAGCAATCAGTCGCGAAATGGGAAAACGGCGAAAGCACACCACCAGCCGACGTATTGACACTGATTGCGAACTACTTCAAAGTCAGTGTCGATTACTTATTGGGTCAGGATTTGCTTGTAAAAGAAACGGTTGGCGATTATGCGACCGCACAAGATCTGGTGATGCGCTTGCTCATCCACCCGGTCATGCTTCAACATATAGGATATGATCCTGAGCAGATGAGCGAGAGTGATTTGTCCTTGTTTGCACAGGATGTGTTGACGATGATCATGATTGCGTCTAAACGATTCGATCCCCAAAACTAAAAAATAGCCGCGTGGCTATTTTCTATAGATCATCAACATTCTGTCTTTCCCACTCATATCTTTGCGAACGAGAATTTCGTCATTAGGCAAAGCTTCATGGGCAAGTTTACTGAGGAATTCGGCTTGATTCCATCCGATTTCAAAGCCCAACATCCCTCCCGCATTCACAATTTCAGCCGCATCCTGAAAGACGCGTTTATAAAAGAGAAGTCCGTCTTCCCCACCAAACAAGGCAACGTGCGGTTCAAATCCTTTAACACTTAGTTCCAACAGTTCATCTTGCGGGATATATGGAGGATTGCAGACGAGGATGTCGACTTTGATCTTTCTTTCTTTGAGCGGTTCAAGCAGATCGCCGACGAAGAATTGGATATCAGCACCGAGTTTATCGGCGTTTTCTTTTGCGAGGTCGATGGCATCTTGACTGATGTCGCCCGCATAAACAGTTAAACGCGGTTCTTCCAGTTTAAGGGAAATGGCGAGACAGCCTGATCCGGTACCGATATCGGCTAAAATCAGATTTGTTTTATCCGCATATCGTTCGTCGATATCCGCCAACATATTGGCGACCAGTTCTTCGGTTTCAGGACGCGGTATCAGCACACGTGCATCCACAACGAAGTCACGACCATAGAAATACTGCGTACCAAGCACATAGGCAAAAGGTTCCTGCGTGTTAAGACGCGCCATGTTGATTTTGAACGTTTCGATGAATTTCTCATCCGCTTCTTCGTTCATTTCGAGGTAGAGGTTGCGGTTATCACGTAGTAAGATTTCATTCGCCATCAATTTGGCGTAGGATTCTGGGATATCGTTTTCAATGAGTTCTTTTTCAGAGGATCGCAGGAGGTCACGGATTTTCATTCTTCGCCTGCCATTTTACGTTTTTGGTCTTCCGCCAACAAAGCATCGATAATATCGCCGAGTTTGCCTTCCATGATTCTGTCCAATTGATTCAGGGTGAAGCCGATACGGTGATCGGTAACCCTGTTTTGGGGATAGTTATAGGTTCTGATCTTTTCTGAACGATCGCCTGTACCAATCTTGGAACGGCGGAAAACGCCGCGTTCTTCATCGATACGACGATTCATCTCTTCGAAGACGCGTGCCCGGATGATACGGATCGCCGTCGCTTTATTGTCGTGCTGCGAACGTCCGTCCTGACAGTTGACACTGATGCCGGTCGGAATATGGGTAATGCGGACCGCAGAGTCGGTCTTGTTGACATGCTGACCGCCGGCCCCGGATGAACGATGGGTTTCAAAGGTTAGATCAGCCGGGTTGATTTCGATATCAGCTTCTTCCGCATCAGGCATCACAAGCACGGTTGCGGTGGATGTATGGATCCTTCCCATCGCTTCGGTCTTCGGTACGCGCTGCACGCGATGTGCGCCGGATTCAAATTTGAAATATTTATGTGCTTCTTCCCCTTTAACAAGGAAAGAAATCATAGTGAATCCGCCCATTTCGGCTTCGGAGGATTCCATGAGTTCGGTTTTGAAGCCTACGATTTCGCAATAGCGCATATACATGCGGTAGAGGTCGCCGGCGAAGATGTTGCCTTCGTCCCCACCTGCGGCTCCGCGGATTTCGATGATGGCATTATGATCATCGTTGGGGTCTTTGGGGATCAATAATACATGTAGCTTTTCGACCAGAGTTTCTTGTTGAGGCAACAATTCGGCTAATTCCATCTCGGCCATTTCTTTCATTTCCGCATCATCTTCCTGCAGCATATGCCGTGCTTGGTCGATGTGTGAAAGAACCTGTTTCAATTGTTTGTAGGTTTCGACCGTTTGACGCAAACCAGCTTGTTCCTTGTTGTATTTGGCCATTTCGCGGGGATTAGCCATGACTTCGGGGCGTACTAAAACATCGTAGAGTTCCTCGAATCGTTTCAGCATGTCTTCTAAGCGTTGGATCATGACATCCATGTTTTTTCTCCTTTACAAGATTTCCAGGGTAAGATTACGAATCCAGGTTCCGCTGAAGTAACGTCTCAGTCCGACGACCACGCGCACCAATTGTTCGACCTGAACCAAGAGGAAGACTAGGGCGATGCTTTGGATATGCAGGACGGAAACTAAGACGAACGCGGTCGGAAGACCGACTAGCCAGAGGATGCCGGAATCAAGGAACGCCAGGAATTTCGAATCTCCGCCGGCACGCAGCGAGGCAAAGATGATGACGTTGAATAAACGAAGCGAGAGACGGACTGAGAAGACGCGAACGATCAGGATTGCCTGACTGATGACGACAGGGTCGCTCAGTCCAAATAGCGCGACCAATGGTACGGCAGTCACAAGGACACTGATGGAAAGGATAAGTGAGACGATCACGGCGACCGAGATGAATAGATTGCCGGTTGCCTTGGCTCGCTCCAAATCTCCGCTACCCAGTTCGGCCCCCAGGATCGCCGCATTGGCAGTACTGATACCTTGGATTAAGAAGAGGAAGAGATTGCCGATCTGAATTGCAACATAATAACTTTCCATCGCCTGATTACCGAGTCGTCCGAAAATGATGATATACATCGTCGAACCGATCGCAAACAACATCTCGTTGAGAATCAGCGGTGAAGAGCGGCGTAGGATGACTTCGATGAAGTTGCGGGTAAAGCCGAACATTTCGCTGAGTTTCCCCATGAATTGTTGGTTGGTAAGAGATGAATAAATGATATACGTCAAGAGCCCGAGTGATTGGGCAATGACAGTGCCCAAGGCGGCACCGCGCACTCCCATGATTGGAAATCCGAACAGTCCGAAGATGAATAGATAACTAAGACTGATTTTCAATATCATGGAACTTGTTCCAATTAACAGCGGGATATGGGTTTTATGGACTGACCGATAGGCGAAACTGAAGGTCATCATCAGAATTGAAGGAAGATAACCAAAGAGCGCGACGCTTAAATAATCGGAAGCGGAAGATAATACTTGCGGATCATTAATGTAGATGCGAAGCAAGGGTCCACTCAAGAAGAAAGCGGCCAGTGCGAACGACAAGGCGATGCCGGCACTCATCAAGAGCCCCAAACCGAACGATTTGCGTAATCGGGATATATCTTTGGCGCCATAGAACTGCGTCATGAAGATAGCAGCCCCCGAAGCGGCACCGAAAGCGACTGTAATCGCCATCGTATCGATTTGAGCGGCGGTTCCGACTGCGGTGACTTGTCCGATTCTGGAAACCAACATCGTATCCACGATTCCCATCGCACTGGAAAGCAATTGCTGCAGAGCGAGAGGAAGGGAAATCAATAATAGTTTCTTATAAAAATCGCGTGTTCCAAGATATGGTTGGATGGCTTTTTGAAAGCTCATCTACCTGACCAATTGCGGTTTACTTTTGACTTCGTGGCAGTGGCGGCAACGCGCTTCATAACTTTCCGCTGCTCCAACCATGATGATTGGATCGAAATAATCAGCCGGTTGACCGTTAACAAGACGTTGCGTACGGGTTGCGGGAGCTCCGCAGGTCATGCACACAGCCGTCAGTTTCGTGACGAATTCGGCGGTTGTAATGAGTTTGGGCATGACTCCGAAAGGTTCGCCTCTGAAATCGGTATCCAGACCGGCGACCATGACGCGTTTGCCTTGTTTTGCGAGATAATCGCAGACCGCGACGATGTCTTCCGAAAAGAACTGTACTTCGTCGATCGCAATCACATCCGTATCCTCTTTCACATAATCCAAAATATCCTTCGGTCCATCGACGATGATCGATTCGACCGAAGAGCCTCCATGCGAAACGACCCTCGTCTCGCTGTAACGATTATCGATGGCAGGTTTGAAAACCAGGATGTTCTTCTTTGCGAATTCCAGGACTTTGATTCGCCTGATCAACTCTTCGGTTTTCCCGGCGAACATGCAGCCCGAAATCACTTCGATATAACCTGGGCGATATAATTGATACATCATAATGGCACCTCTTTTTACGTTCTTATTTTACCATATTATCGTAGTGTCTTACCTTTCAATCGGCAACAGTACAGAAAAAAGGAACAGCTTATTCTGTTCCTTCTTGTGCTTTAGGCTCTTCGCTTTTAACGCCGTATTTACGGTTGAACTTTTCGATACGACCTTGTGCCGCGGCGAAACGTTGACGTCCGGTATAGAACGGATGGCAGTTCGAGCAGGAATCGATACGGATTTCCTTTAAGATCGAACCGGATTCGAATTCACTACCGCAAGTGGTGCAGTGGACGGTAACTCTGTTGTAGGTAGGATGAATGCCTTTTTTCATGGTTGTGTGACTCCTTCCGCCTTGGACTCCATGCGAATCCAAAGTAAGTGCGTGTTCAGTTTATCATAGGTATATGCAATATGCAAGAATCTAATTCAGTTCAAGTTTCAAATCTCCGTCCTTGATTTTTCCATATTTTCGCAATACCCAGGCAAACAATAAAGTTAGGACGGCAGGAAGTACGAAATGGAGCAGGACGACCGCCAGAAATACATTGGTTGAGAATCCCATATCCTGTAATGTTGTGAGTGGTCCAACTAGTCCACTGGTGCCCATCCCGGCTCCCGCTGCGATGTTGGTCATCTTGAAGACCACGGTCGATAAAGGCCCGGTAATGGCGGATGCAAGTGTAGGTGGCAATAGTACCCACCAATTTTTTAAAATATTTGGAATTTGAAGCATGCTGGTTCCAAGCCCTTGGGCGAACAACCCGCTGACTTTATTTTCTCGATAACTCATAACTGCGAAACCGATCATTTGTGCAGCACATCCGACGGTGGCGGCGCCTGCCGCTATTCCGGAGAGATTCAGCATAATCGCTAGAGCTGCGGATGAAATAGGAGCGGTAAGCACCAGACCCATGATCACCGCAACGATGATTCCCATCAAGAAAGGTTGATAGGTAGTCGCAGTCATGATGATTTGTCCTAAGAAGGTCATTAATTGACCGATCAGCGGTGAAACTGAAAGTGATATCAGATAACCGATCGTGAGTGTTACCAATGGAGTGACAATGATGTCAAGTTTGGTTTCTTTTGAGACGGCTTTTCCGAACTCACATGCAATCAATGCGGCGAGAAACGCTCCTGCAGGTCCGCCCGCAGTCGCACCCATCGCGCCGGTCACAACACTGGAGAATAGCACTAGCGGGGGTGCCTGTAAACGATGAGCTACCGCGACGCCGATAGCGGCTCCCATATACTGCATCGCGAAGGCGCCTAATGTTACCAAATTCGATGATATAACATTTTGCCCAAACCAAATAGCGGATTGCTGACCGGCGGTTTTTAGAATCAAACCTACGATCAGCGAAGAGAACAGTCCTAAAGCCATGGCAGACATCGCATCAATGCCATATCGTTGGCCACTGATGACGATATTCTTCCTCTTCAAGAATGCATACATTAAATTTCCCTTTCGCTGCGAAACGATTATACGTTTCGTGTTGATACACAAGTCGGCTTTTTTCAGCCCCGTGATTGTCATTATTATGCCACGACAAACGCACGAAAACAATAGAAGTAAGTCGGTAAGTTGCGAGGAATGCGCAACTTGCGGAATTGACTTAGATTGACCTCAAAAACACTCGAAAAAGTGCTAAACTGAAGAGAGAAAATAGGAAGGAAATTCACATGACCCCATTAGATACTGTTTTTCAAGCATATTCCACCCAAATCCGCGAACTATTTGAGACATTCACATCCACCCAAGGTGAAGCATTGGAGGCTACAGCTGATAAAATCGTCCAGGCATACATTCAACATAAACGCTTTCTGGTGTTCGGCAGCGGACATTCCCATATGGTTGCGGAAGAGTTCTATGCACGAGCCGGCGGATTGGCCTATGTTACCCCTGTCCTTCAAAACGAATTAACCCTCACCGACCACCCAAACAAATCCACATTGATTGAACGGACGCAGGAAATGGCAAAAGTCTATTTCAGCCTGTATCACTTTGAAGCAGGCGATGTTCTGTTGGTCGCAAGCAATTCAGGTCGTAATGCAATGCCGATCGAATTGGCGAAGATGGCAAAGGAAGCTGGATTAATTGTGATCGCATTTACGAATCTTGCCCAATCCAAGAGCGCAAGTTCAAGACACCCAGACGGTAAAAACCTCTATGCCTATGCGGATATCGTCATCGACAACTGTGGTGCGTTCGGCGATGCGGGATATGATATCGGCGATGGGATTATGATGGGTTCCAGTTCCACTTTCATCGGGGCTTTCGCTGCCCAGGCCATCAGTATTCTGGTCGCAACGAAGATCCGTAAATTGGGTTTGGATATCCCCGTATTTCGGAGTGCCAACGTGGATGGTGCCGATGCATACAATGCGAATATGATGAAACGCTACACAAAATCATTCTAATCTACGCTATTTCAAACGAAAGACCGATTGCTCGGTCTTTTTCAATATTGTTATTCGACGATTTCACGCCAGATATCGGCACCCAATGCCCTGAGTTTGCCATCCAGATCTTCGTAACCGCGATCGATATGGTACACATTGTGAATCTCTGTGACCCCGTCCGCAATCAAACCGGCGATGACCAGACTTGCACCGCAGCGTAAATCGGTGGCAGAAACCCGGTCGCCATAAAGTTGGGTCGGACCGTGAATGATAGAACTGGCGGGGATGATCTGGATATCGGCGCCCATACGCTGTAATTCGACACAGTGTTTGAAGCGTTCCACATAAATGGTTTCTTTGATGACGGATTCACCGGTCGCTTGGGTCAGTAAAGGGGTAATAGGTTGTTGGAGATCGGTCGCGAAACCCGGATAGGGTAGTGTCTTGATGTCCGTGCCTTTTAGTTTGCCATTATGGTGGCGAATCACGATATTATCGACGTTCACGGTCATATTGGCGCCCATTTCCTGCAGTTTACTTAGAAGTGACTCTAAGTGCTGAGGAATGATGTTTTCGATGACGACCTCTTCGGCGGTCGCAGCGGCTAGGATGATGAACGTGCCGGCTTCGACACGGTCAGGAATGATTTCGTGGAAACAACCGTTCAGTTGATCCACTCCGTCTATAGTGATAACGTTGGTCCCGGCTCCGCGGATCTGGGCACCCATTTTGTTTAACATGGTGGCGACATCGATGATTTCCGGTTCTTTGGCGGCGTTTTCGATCAGTGTACGACCGGTCGCATGGACGGCAGCCATCATGATGTTGATGGTGGCTCCGACCGAAGCGACGTCAAGGAAGATTTTCGCACCGACAAGCTCTTTTGCGAAAATATGGTAGCTACCGCGGTCATATTCGACTGTTGCGCCTAACGCTTCGAAGCCTTTGAGATGCAAGTCGATCGGGCGAGGACCCAGATAGCATCCGCCCGGCATTTTCATTTTGACATTCTTGTATTTACCCAATAAAGCCCCCATAAAATAATAGGAAGCGCGTAGTTTCTGAACGGCCGGATGATCCAGCGCGATGTTCACCATATTCGTGGGATCAATTACGATATTCTCTGCTGATTCCTGAAAAACGTCGACATTAAGAAAACGCAGCAGTTCCGCAAGAGAATCCACATCCGAAATATCGGGGACGCCACAAATGGCCACCGGTCCTGAGGATGCGAGGATGGCCGCGGGAATCAAAGCGACAGTTGCGTTCTTTGAACCGCTAATCCGTACGCTTCCCTTTAACTTATTCCCACCTCGTATTTTGATTACTTCTTCCATGGTGCACCTCCTTAGCACACCTATTTTATCAGAGTTTGTCTAGGATTACTATGAAAGCAGCGTGAAACACAGGTTGCGCTCGTTTCAAAAAAAAAAGACGATCGCAATGATCGTCCTAACTGTTTAGGCTTTATTGGCAGAGCCGAAGACGTTAATCTTCTCGCGGACAGCCATTTGAATCGCTTCGATGCCAGGTTTGAAGATCTTGCGGGGATCGAATCCCTTACCGATCAAATCATTGCCAGCTTCGAAATATTTTCTCGTCGCTGCGGCGAAAACCAGTTGCAACTCGGTATTCACGTTGATTTTGGATACTCCCAATGAAATCGCTGTCTTGATCATATCGGTCGGAATCCCCGAACCACCATGCAGTACCAACGGCATGGATCCGGTGATATCGTTGATGTTGGATAGAACGTCGAAATTCAAGCCTTTCCAATTATCAGGGTATTTACCATGGATATTTCCGATGCCGGCGGCCAGGAAATCGATGCCCAAATCGGCGATGCGTTTGCATTCCTTTGGGTCGGCGAGTTCGCCCATTCCGATGACGCCGTCTTCTTCGCCTCCGATGGAACCGACTTCAGCTTCGACGGAAATCCCTTTTTTATGACAGATAGCGACCAATTCTTTCGTTTTTGCGACATTCTCTTCAATCGGCAAATGGGAACCATCGAACATGACCGACAGGAATCCGGCATCGATGCATTTCAAGGCGGCTTCGTAGGAACCATGATCCAGATGCAGAGCGACCGGTACGGTAATACCCATGTCTTCGATCAATCCTTTAACCATGCCGGTGACGGCTTTGTAGCCACCCATGTATTTCCCGGCGCCTTCGGAAACGCCCAATATTACCGGAGACTTCATCTCTTCACAGACATTCAGGACGGCTTTCGTCCATTCCAGATTGTTGATATTGAACTGTGCGACTGCGTACTTCCCATCTCTCGCCTTTTCAAGCATACTTTTTGCGGATACTAAAGCCATTTCATTGTCCTCCTTGGTTGAATGCTCTTCTTTCATTCATTTTACCTTAGTTTGACTGTATTTGAAAGCAGCTTGCACAAATCCGAAGAACAGCGGATGAGGGCGGTTGGGGCGGGATTTGAATTCCGGATGGAACTGGCACCCCACAAACCACGGATGATCCTTCAGTTCAGCGATCTCGATGAGATAGTCATCGGGACTCATTCCGCTGAAAACAACGCCTTGATCGATCAAATGTTTACGATAATCATTGTTGACTTCATAACGGTGACGATGGCGTTCCTGAACCAGATCGGATCCATACACTTCGCGGGCTTTGGAACCTTCCATCAACAAGCACGGCCAGTTACCTAAACGCAAAGTACCGCCCATATTGACGACACCGTTTTGATCAGGCATCAAATGGATGACCGGATGGTTGGTTGTTTCGTCCCATTCACTGGAATTCGCGCCTTCCAATCCGCAGACATTGCGAGCGATTTCGATCATCGCGATCTGCATACCCAAACAAATGCCGAAATAAGGGATGTTATGTTCGCGTGCGTATTTCGAAGCTAAGATTTTCCCTTCGATGCCTCGGCCGCCAAAGCCGCCCGGCACCAGAATTCCGTCAACATCGCCGATTTCAGAAACGATATTATCTTTGGACAACCATTCGGAGTTGACCCAACGGATGTCCACTTTTGCATTGATGGGATAACCGGCGTGTTTCAATGATTCGCTGACCGATAAGTAAGCATCATGCAGTTGTACATATTTGCCGACCAGCGCGATCTTCACGATATGACTCAGTGAGTTGGCGCGGTCGATCATGGCACGCCATTCCGTCATATCCGACGGTGGCAACGTGAGATTGAATTTATGCAGAACGTATTCATCGAAGCCCTGTTCCTGAAAACGCAGCGGTACTTCGTAGATATTGTCGACGTTGACGGATTCAATGATGGCATTGGGACGAACATCGCAGAACATCGCGATTTTAGAGCGCATATCGTCGTCGATGCGTTCTTCGCAACGAGTTACGATGATATTGGGTTTGATACCCAAGGACATCAGTTCTTTATAGCTATGTTGAGTCGGTTTGGTTTTGAGTTCTCCGCTACCTGGTACTTTGGGAATCAATACGGTATGGATGAATACGACATCATCTTTTTCAAGTTCCGCATGCACCTGACGGGCGGCTTCCAAGAACGGGAGACTTTCAATATCCCCGACCGTCCCTCCGATTTCAGTAATGACGATATCCGCATTGGAATCCTTCCCTGCCTGATAGACTTTGCTTTTGATTTCATCGGTGATATGTGGAATAACCTGTACGGTCGCCCCAAGGAAATCCCCTCTGCGTTCTTTCGTGATGACATTCATATAGACACGCCCTGATGTGATATTGGCATTCTGCGTCAGTTCTTCGTCGATGAAACGTTCGTAGTGACCAAGGTCAAGATCGGTTTCCGCTCCATCTTTGGTAACGAAAACTTCGCCGTGTTGGTAAGGACTCATAGTGCCTGGGTCGACGTTGATGTACGGATCGAATTTCTGCATGAACACCTTCAAACCCCTGTTTTTAAGCAAACGGCCGAGCGATGTCGCAACGATTCCTTTTCCGATGCCGCTGACGACACCTCCCGTGACGAAAATGTATTTAGTCATACCTTACCTCCTTGTATGTTATAAAAAAAGAAAAGCGTCCCCTGATCGGGGGCGCTCTTGCCCTTTCATATTCTATCAGATGAGGCGACTTCATTCAACCGAAATATACTGAAATCGTCCACACAATCTAAAGGAAAAAGGAGTGAGTTTTAATTCTGCGCAGGTTGTTTGACGATGAATCGTTTGTATTTCGACCGATCCGCAGGCAGCTCGATTTTGAGGACAAATACTTGCAGCTGTGGATGAATATCCCAGACTGCCAGTTCGTGCAGGATACGCTCTTTAAGTAATGCCACAATCCCATCAACATTTTCCGTTTCACTTAACAATTCAAGATGAACTTCCACTGATTCCATGTCGTTCTGAAGTACTTGATACTCGCGTATCGCATCGGATGAAGTGATGATCCATCGGCTGAATAGATCAGGGAAAACAGTCTGTATCTTTCCATCCGTAATTTTGAAGCGGAGGATATCGTCATTGCGCCCCAGAATCCGATCGATCGTACGGAACTTGCTTCCACATGAACAGGGTTCCCCCAATACGATCAAGTCATTCATCTCATACCTTATTAAAGGTTGGACGAAGTTGACCAGATTCGTAACGATCATGTGGCGGGCTACGATACCGGGCTGATCGACTTTATGCCCGTTTTCATCGCTGAGTTCAACGATCACCAAATCTTCGTTGATATGCAGGTTCCCATGGCTACATGCACTGGCGATCTGTCCTTCGGAGGCTTGATAGATTTCGACGATGTCCGTATCGAACTGCTTTTTGAAGCGTTCTTTCTCTTCCTTCTCCAAAACTTCCGCATAACAGACAATTTGTTTCAACTTTACTTTGATTTCATCTCTGATTGGCAGTAATAGTCGAATCAAACTAGGTGGCGCCATCAGGATATTGATGTGCTTGGTGTTGAGTTGGCTGATGATTTCTTCAACCGGCGTCATGGTAGCGCAATAAGATAGGCTGACCAGCGGAGAATTGATGTCGTCGAATCCCTGGCTGAATACACGCAGACAAAACAATATTTTAAAAGGTAGGTTACGAAGAGGAATCCCGCCTCTGGCTAAAAATACATAGGGAAGTTTCTTTGTGAGTTCGCGAGGAGTGACATACAAGCCTTTATTTCCGCTGGTACCCGATGATAAGCCGATCACGTATTTGTCCAGATAGTAACCGAGATAATTGCGATCGAGTTCGTTCTTAACCGCAAAAGCCTGCACTTCTTCCCGCACTAAACCAACCGTATTGAGGCGATCGAAATGGGTCATCATGATTTCCTTGTTGATTACAGGTAAAAGGTCAAGGTCTTCGATTGTATGGATTGATAAATCTTTCAGTATTTCTCTGTAATACGGAGAATATTTAACACTATGATCAATCAGTCGGCGCAATGCGCGTTCCTGAACCTGTTTAATTTGTTTTAGCGAGTAGAAGCGACGATGCAGAAACAAGCGCAGCGCATCACCCAAACCGGAACTCACTGGAGTTTTCCTTCCAGTTTCTCTTGTTTCTCACTCTTGCCATATTTATGCAGAAGGTGTGAGATGGTATATTCGATGCCATACTTGTAGTGCGACTTTTCCCAAAAGATGAGGACGACACCCCAAAATAATGCCAGACATAACCCAAACAGAAGCGATCCGGCGATATCCAGCGAGAAACTCGGGATAAATAGACGAATAATACGGGCGACGAGCGCGCTGAGAACACTTTCGATAAAGAAGGCGGAAAGACCTGCGACGCCGAAGCGGGCGATGAATTTCGAAAGCGGGCGAAGTTTCGCTTTAGGGTCGCGGATATCGTAGTACCAAAGCGCCAAACAGATTAATAATTGGAATAAGCCGAGTTGGGCAGTCATGATGGCGAACCAGATTGGATCAATTCCGCGTTGCAACATCGTATCGGGCAAAAAGATGTAGGCCACGATCCCCATCACAAACAGAATAGAACCGACCGGCAATACCTTGCGAATGACGTTTTTCCAATCTTTCTGTGCTAAAAGCATGGCGATCCACATCCCCATCAACGCAAACGAGAAATAAGGAAAAATCGGATTGTTTTTACTGACGAAAGGATTTAGGAAAAATAACGTTAGCCAGTTTTTGTTTTCATAGGCATTCAGATAAATGGGATACAGTGGAATGCGGATCAGGGAAAGCACAAAGAATCCCAGCGCTAAATAGAGATAGATGGAAGGGTTGATGAGTTTCTTGAATTTCTTCTCAACCAAAATAAACACAGCCCCCATCAAAAAGACATTGGTACCCAACATAACCAAACTATCGATGTACCAAACA
>JBBQGS010000037.1:0-12996 GCA_038323255.1 Erysipelotrichales bacterium
CCTATATCTCAACGGAATCCAGGTTGGCTATTCGGAAGGGTCGATGACCCCGCACGAGTTCGATATCAGCAGCTATCTGCATACCGGAAGCAACCGGATCACAGCGCAAATCATTAAATATAGCAGCGGAACTTATCTTGAAGATCAAGATATGTGGTTTTTGGCCGGAATCTTTCGCGATGTGGAATTATTCTGCGAACCTCAGGACTACATTCAGGATGCATATGCGTTCTGCAGATTCGATAAAGACTACCGTAATGCGACCTTGGATCTTAAAATCAGGGTACAGGCGGAAAACACGGACGGCTTGATGTTGCGGGTTGTGTTGGTCGACGAAGATGTGCTGACACTCTATAACGGAAACATCCAGGGCAACACGGTATCGCTAAACGCATGGGTCGTCCAACCGAAACCATGGAGTGCCGAAACTCCGAACCTTTATGTCATTCGCATGGAACTCTATCGCAATGAACAATTCATCCAAGGTAAGAAATTCAATTTCGGCTTTCGTCAGATCGAACTGCGAGACGGATTATTCCTGCTGAACGGTCGTCCGATCAAGTTCAAAGGTGTCAACCGGCATGACTTCCATCCGGCCAAAGGATGGGCGATCGACCAGGAAACACGGGAACACGACATTCAAATCATGAAATCACATAATATCAATGCGTTGCGCTGTTCGCATTATCCCAATGATCGACATCTCTATGATCTATGCGATAGATACGGACTGTATGTCATCGATGAAGCGGATCTGGAAACGCATGGAATCCGAAAATTTCTACCTGACAGTGATTCCAGATGGAGTGAAGCAATGATCGACCGGGGCGTCCGCATGGTACGGCGCGACCGTAATCATCCCTGCATCGTCCTATGGTCGCTAGGCAACGAGGCCGGTTTCGGCACCAACTTCCCTAAAATGAAAGAAGCGATGCTGACGCACGATGCGACCCGTCCTTTCCATTATGAAGGTGATCCGACGCTCAAAACATCGGATGTGAAAAGCATGATGTATCCGACACCCGAACTTGTGAAACGATATGGCGAAAAGCAGAACATTCTGGTCCGGACACCATTGGACTTCATTAAGAAGCAGATGCTGGCTCAATTTTTCCACTATCGTACGGACTATCAAGCCATGCCGGTCATCCTGTGCGAATATGCCCATTGCATGGGGAATTCGCTGGGCAACCTGAGCGAACATATGGAAAACTTCGACAAGTACGAGAATTTAGCTGGTGGGTTCATTTGGGACTTTGTTGACCAAGCAATCCAACATAAAGATGAAAACGGTAACATTCAATGGTTATACGGCGGTGATTTCGGCGAAGAGAAAACCAACGGACCGTTCTGCGCCAACGGACTGATCGCGGCCGACCGTTCCCTCCATCCGGCCATATCCGAGGCGAAACAAGTCTATGCGGACATCGTGATCAAGAAACTTTCCGACCAACAAATCTATCTAAAAAACAAACAAGTCTTTGCGGACACATCCGGTTATCGGTTTGTGATCCGCCGCCGGATCGATGGCGTCAGCGTACTGGAAGACGAACTTTTCGTTGGACCGATTTTGGCGAACGACAGCCGCATCGTCGACATCCCGCCTGCCTTCATAGCCCCAAAACCGGATCACGATGTGATCATCGAAGTCGATGTTTTGCAAAAACGCGACCGCTTATGGGCACTTAGGGATTCTTCGGTTGCGTTTTTCCAATTCGAAACTCAATCCGATCACCGCCTTGCCCCTCCTATCACTCCTTTAACCATTCCGCTTTTAAAAGAAGAAGCCAATGTTCTGCAAATCCAAGCTAGGGGCATCACCTATAAAATCAACCGTTCAAACGGACTGATTACCTATTGGTCAGATAACGCCGAAAACCGATTGTTGATGCCGTTGCGCCCGAATTTCAGCCGCGCCGATATTGATAATGACCGTATGCTTTCAATGTGGGTTCCATTTTTCACCCGCTTCAATAAAAACAGGTTCTGGGAAAAGAACCTGCAGAAACTCAAGGTGGTGAACTTCGACGTGGAAACCGGCGAAGACGAAATCAGTGTGAAGGTCAATTATCGCATGCATGGCGTCGAACGCATGGAAATCGAGTATATCTTCAATGCGGATGGAACGGCCGATGTCGAAATGGAAGTTCGACCGACCAGCGAGATGATGCGGGTGGGAATGACGATGCAGGTAGCTAAGGAATTCGCAACGATGCGCTTCTTTGGGCGAGGTCCTCAAGAGAACTATCGCGACCGCAAATCAGGATCTAAACTTCAGGTTCACGAAGGCAAGATAAGCACCTTCAACCACGACTACATGCGTCCGCAAGAAAACGGGAATCATACCGACGTACGCGAATTAAAGCTTCTGTCTGATCAAGTGACACTTACCTTCAATGCTTTGTCACGGGACTTACTGAACATTTCGGTGTGGCCCTACACACAAGCAGAATTAGGCGCTGCCAAACATATCCATGAATTACCGCAACCTTCCGCAATCACCGTCAACCTTGACTTGGGCCAACGTGGGGTCGGAGGCGACAATCCGATGACCGGAGGCGTGTTACCTCAATACAAGATGCTGAAGGGGAAAACCTATCGCTATAGTTTCCGCATGAAAATTGAAAAGTAAAAGACCGGCAGAATTGTCGGTCTTCGTTTGAAAGTGTAAGGTCGTCGCATTGAACGTGTCGCCATGGGTGAGATCCGCATATTGCATCCCCCGTTTAAACCAACGCATCCGCTGCTCGGACGTACCATGCGTGAAACTATCAGGTACGACATAACCTTGCGATTGTTTCTGTATCGTGTCGTCGCCAACTGCGGACGCCGCCTTGAGGGCTTCTTCCACATCGCCTGTCTCCAGATACCCCATTCCCTGCACATATTTGGCCCAAACGCCGGCATAATAATCCGCCTGCAGTTCCAACTTCACAGAAAGGGCGTTATATTCAGTTTCGCTCACTTGTTGGCGCAATTTGTCCATCTGAGCCATCGTACCCAGTAAATACTGGACATGATGCCCGACTTCGTGGGCGATGACATAGGCCATCGCAAAATCGCCGGGGGCTTTAAAGCGCGTCCCCAATTCATCGAAGAACTCAAGATCAATATAGACCGTCTGGTCGCCCGGACAGTAGAAAGGTCCCACCGACGACGTTGCATTTCCGCATGCGGTCGTGACATTACCGTTGTAGGTAATGAGGAACGGCTTTTCATATACCATGTCGTTCTGATTAAACACTTTCGTCCAGACCGTTTCCGTATCTGCCAATACGACCGATACAAATTCGGTTAATTCACTTACGCGCGCTTCAGAAAGTTTACTGGTATTCCCTCCATTGAAAATACTGTTGATGAGTTGACTTGGATCTCCCGTGATCAATGTATATACAATAAGAATGACGACACCGACACCGCCGATGGCCATTCCTTTCCCCCCGCTTGCCGAAGATGCATTTGAGCTTCCAGTCCTGCCTTTCCAACGCATAAAATACCTCTTTTCGTTTGGAATATCTACTTCCTTCAAACGTATTGTATCACATCGACCATTTTTTCTGTCAGTTTCGAATTGTGCTATAATTGAACCATGGAATAGTTTTAGTGCTTTTGCTGGTAACGGAAGGAGGCTAATCATGATACCAATCCGTAAAGCAGAAGTCATTGACTTGTTGAAGAACGAACAGAGCCCTTGCATTACCTTGGTGTTGTCACCGGGCGTAAAAGAACAAGGACTACCGGTGACGATGGCCGCTTATCGCGCATTGGTAAGGGAAACCGAAAAACTATGCGTCAATTATCATTTAGGACAAATCGAAGCAGAGGCTTTGTTTGAACCGTTGCGTCGTTTGGAGAACGATACTCTCTTTTGGCAGCAGCACCAACATTCGCTTCTCTTCTATCGCAGTGCCGGATTCTTCCTGATGGAACAGCGCGAAGCATCCTGGATCAGTAAAGCGATTGTCGACGATGTCTTCCACATTCGCCATCTCGTTGCGGATATCGACGAACAAATCGGGTATAACGTATTGGTCGTTGCGAAAAACAAAGCCGAACTCTATGACGGAACCAAAGACACCCTGACGCTTCATCCCAAAACGGCGCTGACCCAATCGAAAAAAGAAATCACCGAGCCTTCCGACAATATGCGCTTGCAAGTGCATTCCGCAACGTCGGGTTCCCGTCGCGGGTCAGGGTCAACGGCCTTTTACAGCGGGGCCGGCGAGGATAATGACGAAGACCGCCAAGACCTGTTGCGCTATCTGAAACATCTGGATGCGGAGATACTGGAAGCATTGGGGAATTCCCGCAATCCGTTGGTATTGGTGGGCGTCGAAGATACGATGACACGCTTCCGCAAAATCTCGGACCATCCCGACATCCTGGACGAAACGTTGCGTTATAATGATGAATATATTGATCCTACCAAACTGCGCAAAGACAGTTTAGCGATCGTCATGAAACAGCGCGGATACGCAAAAGTAAACGCATTGCGGAAAATAAAAGAAGAGATCGACCATCCCGATGGGAAGGTCGTCGTAGGATTCAACGATTTACTGCGGCTTTCGGAAGAGGGACGCATCGATACTTTGTTTATCGCCGTCGATCAGGAATCCCTGCGCGGATATTTCGATCCGGTCAAGCTCGAAGTGATCGAAGATCCTAACGGAGAAGATCTAAGCGAGAGATTAATCAGATCTGCCTTGAACCAAAGCGCAAACTGCTATAGCGGACAGGAAACATTGGCCTATTTACGGTATTAGGAAAAGAAACGGATCAAGAAACATGCGACTCAGAAGACGGCGTAGGATGATTCAGGCGGTGATCGCACTGATGGTTATCGTAACTGCGACGATCGCGATTCTACAAATCGTCGGTCCTTTTCGTGCATATCCCTCCAAAGGGAAAGCGAGTCCGCATCCATCGATTGCGGACGTCCGCATCCCCACCCAACCAGGCACGCTGGTTTATCAAAACGACGGGTATAAAGTCGATTACAGTAACACCGCTTTGGGATATATCAGCGTCATCGGACCGGATGACGGCAGCGTCAAGAAGGTCCAACTTTTAATTGGGGACGTTACTTACACATATGATCTGACTTCCAAAAAATATACGATTTTGCCTTTACAAGGTGGATCGGGGAATTATTCGGTCCGCTTGATGAAAAATTCATCCGGTAATTCCTATACTGTCATGGCTTCAACAAGTTTCAGTGCCGAGATCACCGACGATCTCACAATCTTCCTTTATCCCAACCAGATCGTCGACTATACGCTGCAGACTTTGGCCGTCAACAAGTCTTTCGAGATTACGCAAAAAGACGACTCCGAAATAAAGCGGGTGTATACCATTTACCAGTATGTCATCGACCTGTTGGCGTACGATACCGCTAAAGCGAAAATCGCCAACGAAGTCTATATGCTGCCGGTACTCGATAGCATCGTCAATACGAAGAAGGGCATCTGCTTCGACTATGCCGCACTCATGACCGCCATGCTGAGGGTACAGGGAATTCCGACCCGGCTGATCACCGGTTATACCGACTTGGGTTATCATGCATGGGTCGAAATATATCTTAAAGATGTCGGATGGATTAATCCGCGTATCTATTTCAAGGAGAAGACATGGAAACGCGTCGATCCGACATTTGATGATTCGTTTGGAATCTATATGGGCAAGTATCAAACCAAATACACGTACTAGTCAGGAGGGAAGAATATGGCGAAACGTATAATCCACAGCGATGAGGCGCTCCAATCCTTTTGCACACAGATCGCATTGATCTATGAATCCGGACTTCAGCTAGAGGACGGACTACGAATGTTGGAAGACGCACGGACCGAGATCGATATTGACAAACTGGCCCAAGGCGTTCGCAAGAGCGGGAAGTTATCGTACGCTATGGCACAAGATCCAGCCTTTCCCCAAGAACTTCTGCGTGCCATTGAGGCAGCCGAAACGGTCGGCAGGGAAGACAAGGTCGCCTTTCATCTGGCGGACTACTACGCGCGTCAATCCGAAACAAAACACTTTCTCAACGATCTGCTGTTCATGCCGATTCTCTTGCTTTCGGTGCTGATCGTCGTAATGGGTGTGCTGAGTTATGCCGTTCTTCCTGTCTTTCAATCGGTGTATGCCAATCTGGGCGGGGTAGATACTACCTTCAGTACTCTTTTGCTGAACGGAGCCAAACTTTTTTCCGGCGTCGGGATCGTTTTGCTAATTGTCGTTTTGGGTTGGTTGCTTTATCAGAGCGCCCGCTTTGGACTTGGCATGGACGACGAAGACCTGAGTGAAAAAATGCTAAGGTTCTTTCCGCAAAGCAAACGGTTGGCGGATCTTGCCCGGTTCAGTTTCATCGCACAGATGTTGCTGGAAGGGGGAGTCGAGGCAAGGACTGCCATGGATATGGCGATCGCCCAAGTTCCGGCCGGCAAACTCCTCGCCACCCTGCAAGAATCAGCCGCACAACTTAAACCATCCGAAGGCTTGTATGAACTGATCACACAGGCACATATTTATCCTCCCCTCATGCAGAAAACACTGAGTTTGGCCGCTCGTGCGGGCAAAGTGGATAGTATGATGGATGAAGTCAGCCGTAAGACGCAAGCTGATGCGGAAATCAGTCTGTCGAAAACCCTGAACCGCGTCGAACCGATGCTCGTCATCGTACTGACCGCGTTTGTCAGTGCGGTCTTGTTCTCACTCCTGATCCCGCTATTGGGTATCATGTCCGTTCTAGGTTCATAGAATGAAGAAATTAGTGTCGATCCTGGGACTCATCGCCATTCTATCGTTGGGCATCCCGGCAGCCAATGTACTCAGAGAAGGCAACGCGGAGGAACGCCGTATTCGCACACAAGAGGCGATACAGCACGCGTTGAATCTTTGTTATGCACAGGAGGGGTTCTATCCAGCCCGGCTTGACTATCTCATCGACCACTATGGCATCATCATCAGTCCTGATGTTTACTATGTTTACTATAAAACGATCGGTTCCAACATCCGTCCAGACGTGAGTGTGTTCCGTAAGGGGCAATGACATGAACCGGCACGGATACCGAAATTTGTTTATGTTGCTGCTGATCACGCTCTATGTGGCGGGAACAGGTTTCATTGTTCTCTACGGAGCAAGTTTTTATCGCGATATGATCGCTCGTTCCTCACAAAACCTACAGGTGCGTACAGCGCTTTCCTATTTCAACAATCGGCTGAAACAGAACGACGAAAAAGGCAAAATCGAAGTTCGCACCGTAGATAATGTACTGGTATTCAGGCAAGACGAATTCTTCATCCTGGTGTTTGAAAAAGACGGATACATGGTCGAACAAAATTCAGTTAGCGATCAGATCCTAGTCGGCGCATCACAAAACATCGCCCAGGTTTCGAAGCTTTCGTTTATGGTCGACGGACGTTATTTGATTGTCGGATTCACTGACCCGACCGGAACAATCCATAAACTCACCTATGTTCTGATGAGTGAGGGGGCACTATCATGAAACAAAAGAACATGTATTCTTTCTTTCTTGAAATCATCTTCTGCCTGATTTTGTTGACCATCTCGACCGTGGTTTCACTATTACTTTTCGCCAATGCGGCGAAGATCGACAACGATAACCGCGCCGTCGCTTCCATCACGCAGGAGATGGTCGGATACAGCGAAATCCTTCGCTCACCCGACAATAAGTATCAAGTGAAATTCAAAGCGGCTGATCCAACCGAAAAAGCGTATTTGTACAGTTATGATGCCAAAGGCAATCTCACTACATCCAAAGCCATCTATCAGCTTGCGGTATATATCCGATCCGAGGCATCGGGTGAGTTATCGTTTCGTAAAAGCCGACTTGAACTGATCGATCTCCGTGACAGGAAGATCATCGCCGGATGGATGATCTCGACTTTGGCTCAGGTGAACCCATGAAATCCCGCAGCATGACACTGTTCGGGTTACCGACCCTACTTACCGTATTTATCGTGATTAGTGTCCTTAGTTTCGCAACATTAAGCCTGCTCAGCGCGACCAGCGAACGCAACGCTTTGCGTCGGACAAACTCCTTGATTGCCTCTTCTTATGCGGTTGAAACGATGACAGAAGAAAAACTTGCCGTTTTGGAGCTTGAATTGAGTGAATTAGCCACCAAATCAGCAAATATTGACATTGCTTTATCGATTTTCTTGAAGCAACATCCAGAAATAACATATAATAAGACAAGGTATATTCAATTCACCCTTACCCAATCTATCCTGAAAATGGATGTGGTCCTAAAGGTCGCACAGTTTGTAAATGAACCAATATTGACACGTATTTCCTATCGATTGACAACGCAGAACGGACAGGACTATTCGCAAGACGGCGATCCAGTTTGGGGAGGATAAAATGACGATTCAAGAGCTTGTACGGTTTGCGATAGAGAAGGGTGCTTCCGACATTTTCATCGTCGCCGGCTGTCCTCTTTCGATCAAAGTAAACAACCAACTTCAACGAGTAGACTCACATACGCTGAAACGCGAAGATTCTGAGCGTTTGGTCGATGAAATCTATGCTTTGTGTAATTACCATACAAAAACCAATCTTGAACTAAAAGGGGATGATGATTTCTCTTTCGCAATTCCGGAAGCAGCGCGTTTGCGGGTCAATGTATTCATGCAACGCGGATCGGTGGCCGCCGTATTACGCATCGTCCGATTTGAAATCCCTACGGCAAAACAACTCTGCATACCCGACGATATTATCCGATTTTCGCAAATCACCAAAGGTTTGGTGATTATCAGCGGTCCGGCCGGAAGCGGTAAATCCTCCACGCTGGCAGTGTTATTGGATGAAATCAACCGACATCGATCGGCACATATCGTTACCCTAGAAGATCCGATCGAGTTTCTGCACCGCCACAATAAAAGCATCGTTTCCCAACGCGAAATATCCAATGACTGCGAAAGCACCGCTTCGGCTCTGCGCGCCGCTTTACGGCAGGCGCCCGATGTCATCTTCATCGGTGAGATGCGCGATCTCGATACCATATCCCTGGCGATGACCGCAGCTGAAACCGGCCATTTGGTCTTCTCCACCTTGCATACGCTGGGTGCCGCCAACACGGTCGACCGCATTGTAGACGTATTCCCACCGATGCAGCAGCAACAAGTCCGCGTCCAGCTTTCCATGGTTTTACAGGCAGTCATATCCCAACAATTACTCCGCACCAAAACCGGGAGTCTGGTTCCGGTGTTTGAGGTCATGACCAACGCCACCGCAATCCGCAACCAGATCCGCGAAGGGAAAACCCATCAGTTGAATAACACAATCATTTCGTCGGTCGACGAAGGAATGATTTCCATGGATAGCATGATTCTCGATATGGTCAGAAATAATATCGTAGATGAATCGGAAGCGTTGGCGCACAGTTTCGATCCTGCGGTCCTCAAAAAACGCATCAAAGAATTGCGCTGAAAAGGGGGAGTTGACGTGAGTATTAGGGAACACCGCTTAACCATCAGCATGTTTGGCGAACTGGGGTTTTCTTTTGGCGCAAAGCGCATCGACCTGAAGGAAAAGCTTGGGAAACATCTCATGCTTTTACTGGAATATCTGATTTATTACCGTCACCAAAACGTCACCAAAGAAAAATTGATCGAAAATTTATGGAGCGATAGCCTCAACCCGGCGAGTGCGCTGAAATTCTCAATCTACCGTTTGCGTCAATTATTGGATGAATTCGACGATCTGAGCGGAGTCGAATGTATCAAGACCACGAAAACAGGCTATTCCTTCGATCCCGCGGTTGCGATCTGGGTCGACACCGAAGAAGCCGAAGAGCTCTGGAAACAAATCAACGACAATCAGATTACCCGTGTCGAGAAGCAAGCATTGATGAAACGTTTCATCGATCTGATGACGCATCCTTTTCTTGTTTCCAGCACGGCACAGCTCTGGACCCTTCCGGTCCGCGAGTATTTCACTCATTTATACAACCGTTGTGTAATGATGTACCTCGAAGATCTGGAAACCGAGCGGAAATATGACGAGGTGATGCAGTTGGCGCAGATGGCCTTGCGAATGGATCCCCTTAACGAAGAGTTCCACTACTATTTCCTGCTCGGACTGATCGAGACGAAACAATTCCGTAAAGCCATCGAATACTATGAAGGCATCAATCGCCGTTTCTATAAGGAATTCAACGCACAGTTATCGCTGCGCACCAAATCCCTTTATAACATGATCCTGTCACGTGAAGAAGTAAGCCAAATCGGGATAGGTGAACTACTTGAGACTTTACAGGAAAATATTGAATCCGACGGAGCGTTCTATTGCGAACACGAAGTCTTCAAACGGATGTATCAGATTGCATTAAGAACGCAAGAGCGGTCCGATGAAAAAAACTATGTTCTCTTACTGGAAATCAAAACAGATGAAAACGAGTTCCAACTACTGAAGATTATGGAACGTCTGCGTGGGATCATTCTACAGTCTTTACGTAAAGGCGACATTTACTCGCGCATGAATTCTACCCAATTCATCTTATTGTTACCATGTAAGAATGAAGAAAACGCACATACCATATCAAGCCGTATCCGATCGACCTTCCAAAAACACAATGGAGCGGCCAATGTTAAGTTGAACTATCATCTCTCACCGCTTCACAAACAAGAATAACAAGGTGGTCAAACAGTCTATCTAGGTATTTCAGCATGATAATCCGAAATTAACCACGATACTAACCAGTTACTAACCGACATACTTGATAATACAATCAAGTAGTCGGTTTTTTATATCTATCGAAAGGAGGACCTATGCGTAAATACGTCGGAATATTGACAAAGAGTGCAATGGTCTTCACTCTCCCAGCATTCATGGTATTTAAGACCGAAGGGGTTTGGCTCTGGCTAGTCTCAATGTTGATTATCGGAATCATGTATCTGATTCTTTCGAGAAGACGAAAAGATGTCCGTGCAGTGATCGACAAAGTCGAGCGAATGCCAGATGGCGCTTACCTTGTTACTTGGGGCTATTTCAATCCTAATTCAGATATCGTCCATGTCCAACATGGAGAAAGTTGCCTGCTTGTCCAAAGTGGCACGGCGCTTCTCTTGGCAAAAGACATTCCGATACATTTCGCGCCTGGCCGTCATCGCAATGTCATTCAAACAGTGATGTTGGAGGAGACCAAAGTAGAATGGATCATCGGAAACCAAAGAACGTCTAGCAGTCATATAATGTCGATATACGAAAAATCGGCATAAGAAAGGGGATAAAACATGTCGTTTATCAAGAAGTTTACCTTACGATCGCTCAAGTTATTAGTTTCAGTCGGATTTGCATTGTCAACGATGACAGTGCCGCATATCCAAGTGAATGCATTAGACAGCAACAATATTCCATACCCGAATCCCGGGTCGATTGCGGTAGATAAAGTTGCTGCAGAT
Source organism: Erysipelotrichales bacterium (assembly GCA_038323255.1). Classification (GTDB taxonomy): domain Bacteria; phylum Bacillota_I; class Bacilli_A; order Erysipelotrichales; family Erysipelotrichaceae; genus GWE2-51-13. Next base: position 11,422 of record JBBQGS010000037.1, read on the forward strand.
CTCGGAGCCGGCTTATTCGAAGTCACGCTTACCATCACTGGTGTCCCGGTCGTAAAACCGAGTGATATCGTTTTGGTAATGGATACTTCCGGCAGTATGTCTAGTAGTGGAAAACTGGCTGCGATGAAGGTAGCGGCGAATAACTTCGTCGAAACGATTATCAGCAGTAACCACGGACATCGGATCGCAATCGTGAATTTTGCTAACTTTCCTGTCCTTGTCACAGGTTTTTCAGATGATGTGGGAGTTCTACAAGGATTTATCAATGGCATGTCGGCAACAGGAGGCACCCATCTCGAAGGTGGGATTTATACTGCCAAAGAACTGTTGAATTCAGCCGGTATTGCTTCCCATAGTAAGGCCATCGTAGTCTTGGGAGACGGTGAACCAACATTCGGATACGACTTCAATGCGGTTTACAAAGGACCTAAGACGCTGACTGACGGAGGGACTAAGAAAAACCCGACTTGTAGCGTTACCGTTAGCGATGCCAACCGCCTTAACCCGGCAAATTATTCGGGTAGATATGATTTCAATTACGGAGCACGCGTCGGCTCAGGTTCATCCCTGACATTTACGAAAACACTGACAGTTTCGGGAGTTTGTCCAAACGGAGCGACCGGAACCAAAGATATCACAACGTTTAACTATTCTTTGGCGGATTCGGTTCTTTACCAAGGTCAGCAGGCACAAGCCGCTGGCGCAACCATCTATTCAATCGGATTAAGTGTTACATCTACCGGGGAAGCCATCCTCAGCAGTTTCGCCAATGGCGGATACTATAACGGTACCACCGGAAATCTTAATGGAATCTATGCAAGCATTGCTTCCCAGATTCTTCAAGCAGGCACAAATGCTGTTTTGACAGATAAAATGGGAGCGCATTTCACTTTCCAAAATATTTCGGCTGGATATGGATCATTGGATACAAGTTTTAATACTACAACAGAAATCTTGACATGGAATGTTGGAACGGTCGGATCATCTCCGATGATATTAAAGTACATCGTCAAGATCGATAGCGGACTACCTTCGGGTCAGTATCCTACCAACGAATATGCTGACCTGGCCTACACGAATATTCATGGTCAGGATGCGGATAAGACTCTCCCGCAGCCGATTATCGATGTTCTCGTTACGAACAAGGCACCAGTCGCAGTTGCTGACACATATCTAATCGCTGAAAATAGCGCTCTTGTTGTCGAATTTGACCATGGAGTTCTTACGAATGACACGGATGCAGATGGAGATACTTTGACAGCAGTACTAGTTTCCGGTGTTTCTCACGGATCCTTAACCTTGAACTCAAAAGGATCCTTCACCTACACACCGGTTGCGAATTTTCATGGAACAGATAGTTTTACTTATAAAGCCAACGACGGAACTGATGATTCGAATACGGTGACCGTCACAATTACAGTATATGAATCACTCAGCCTCACCGGATACTCTGACGTTTATGATTCAAGTGCCCACGGCATCAGTGTCAACAACCCAGTTGCAGGCGATGCCGTCTATTACAGCCTCACCAATAATGGAAGCGATTGGACCTTAACGGTTCCGTCGTTTACCAAT
>JBBQGS010000038.1:0-12965 GCA_038323255.1 Erysipelotrichales bacterium
CGTGCCGACCATTCCCATCGCGGCTCCGATATCCGCCTTCTTTAGTGCCGGAGCATCATTGACGCCATCGCCGGTCATGGCGACAACATCACCGTGTTTCTTCCACGCATCGATAATTCTCATCTTATGTTCAGGTGACACACGGGCATAGACCGCGATGTTTTCGACTTCCCGATAGAGATCGTTATCGCTCATGGTATCCAATTCGACGCCAGTGACAACGCAATCGCCTTCTTCCATTAATCCGATTTGTTTTCCGATTGCCTCGGCAGTTGTCTGATGGTCACCTGTGATCATAACAGCGCGAATGCCGGCTTCTTTGCATTCTGCGACGGCGACTTTCACTTCTTCGCGCGGAGGATCGATCATCCCGATTAATCCAATAAAGGTTAGGTGTTGTTCGGCACGCTTATCTCCGTCTTTGATTTCCCCTTTTAACTCACGCTTCGCCAAGGCTAAGACACGCAGTGCCTGCGTCCCCATGGTTTGGTTGGCTTTTTGAATGTTCAGTCTGTCTTCTTCCGTAATTGGACGGTGTTCCTGTCCTTCTTCAATCGACACGACTCCTTTTAACACTTCATCGACGCCGCCTTTGACATAGGCAATGACTTTATCTCCCACCTGATGGATCGTCGTCATCTTTTTACGCCCTGAATCAAACGGAACTTCCGCGATGCGCGGATGAGAATCCTTAAGCGCATTGATATCTAATCCTTCTTTTTGCGCCCACTCGGACAGAGCGGTTTCCGTGGGGTCCCCGATCCATTTTCCCTCGGACATACGGGCATCGTTACAAAGATAGGCCCCTAAGCGAAGTTCGCTCAGATTTGCATCATGTGTGATCCAGTAATCGGTGACAGTCATCTTGTTTTGCGTCAGCGTACCGGTTTTATCTGAACAGATAACGGTTGCCGAACCTAAAGTTTCGACGCTGGATAGATTGCGAATGATCGCATTGCGTTTGGCTAAGCGCTGAACACCCATCGCCATGACGATGGTCGCAACCGCCGGTAGACTTTCCGGAATGACGGCGACCGCTAAAGAAACGGATATCAAGAACATTTCCAACAATGGTTTTTGATTGAGGACGCCGATGAAGAAAATCAGGATGACGGAAAGCAGTGCTCCGAATCCGAGCACTTTCCCGAGTTGGTCGAGTTTCTTTTCCAAGGGTGTTTTTTCGCTAGATGTCTGAGTGAGCATCGTTGCGATTTTACCGACTTCCGTATTCATTCCGGTGCCGATGACCAATCCGGTCGCTCGCCCATACGTTACATTCGATGATGCATAGGCCATGTTTCTTCGGTCGCCTAAGGCTGAATTTACAGGCAACACTAATTCTTCCGATTTATCGACCGGCACGGATTCTCCGGTTAACGATGATTCCTGAATTTGGCAACTTGATGTCTTCACTATACGCACATCCGCGGCGACCCGATCGCCTGCTTCCAGAATCAAAACATCCATCGGCACGACTTCCCCTGAAGGAATGACGATTTCTTGTCCGTTACGTAGCACTTTCGCTAACGGTGCAGACATTTCTTTGAGCGCAGACAGTGCTTTTTCTGCACGATCTTCCTGAATAACCCCTAATACAGCATTGAGGATGACAATGGCCATGATGATGATAGCATCTGTCTTTTCACCCAGAAAAAACGAAATAACCGATGCGATCATCAGAATAATGATCATCGTGTTATTGAACTGGTGGAAAAACAACATCAAAAGGCTGGCTTTCTTACCTTCCTGAAGTTTGTTTTCGCCATAGAGTTCACGTTGCTTGCTGACCTGCTGATCGCTTAGTCCCGTCTCAAGATTGGTCTCCTTCCGTGTTTCTTCTAACGTAAGATTATGCCAGACGCGATTTTGACTCATGTTTGGTCCTCTCTTGGATAAAAAAGACTTTACCCCTATGGATAAAGTCTCGAGATTTTGATACGCCCGGATGTTGCCATCGTGCTGACGAAACGGATCACCTGAAACAGGCCTCTACTCCCTTTAACATCATACATAATAACAAAACCCCTCTTTCCCGTCAAGTGCGGTCTATTTCTGATGCTTCTTTCTATCAATCAAAGAGATGGTAATCCAGCCACTGATGTAGCCGATCAGAATACAGAAACCCAACACCATCAGAATAAGATATCCCAAACCTTCATAGATATTTGTGGATGTTTGTCCGTTAATAACACTCAGCACAAAGAAAAACAGGACAATTGCGAGTGGCAGAATTAATCCATATACATATTTGAAATGGAATTTTCGGACAAAGAAAGTCACAATACCGAAATAAACCAGACCAATCGCAAAGGTAAATATAAAGATTGAATAATTTTCCATTCAGTACTCCTAACTCCGCAGTATTTTCGCGGTACTAATCAACTTTTCTTTTGAAGCAGTGTGACTACTCCCCAGGCTGCTAAATAGGTCAGTAAAGTCACCAAGAATACCGAAGTCATGGCGGCGAAGATCAAATCGCTCCAAGAGCCGGGTTGCGGATTGATTCTGGCAACCATAGCTAACACGAAACTTACGACCACGATGGCCAAAGGTAACCAAAGGCCGTGCAAATATTTAACGTGAAACCGTCTATTCAGGAACATAATGATAAAAAAGTAAACTAAACCGATGCCGACAAACGGCAAAAATATCCGTAGATTTTCCATAATTTCTCTTTCCTTTATTGTTTTGCTAAGAATCCAAGTATGCAGGTATTTACGCTTTGTGCTTGTTCGAGTATTGCGACATGCCCGCAGTCGGGTAATTCGATCCACTCTGAATGTTTGATGTTATCATGCAGGATCCGCGAGAACTTCGCGGGTTTCAATAGATCATCTTCTCCGTTGATAATCAAAACGGGACATTGGATCTTAGGCAATTCCTGGGTCATTGTAACATCCTGTAAAAAGGTATCATATAAATACGTCTGACCGATGAAATACTCTTCCGGGAAATTCTTCATCTGCAATGCTCGTTTTTCAAGCATTTTCCGATTTTCACGTATATACTTTTCACCATAAATCGTCGGCATGATTCCGTTGAAGAAGGCTTCTCCGTCCAGATCGTCGCATAAATGACGCCAAGACAGGACGAACGCTTCGACCAAGGGATCCAGTTCGCTTAATGAATCGATGACAATCAGGCTCTGGACGAAGACAGGGAAATCGATGGCCATGCGAAGTCCTACTTCACCACCATAACTCGTCCCTACGATATGTGCCTTTTCGATGCCTAATTCCTGCATCAGCTCAACCGTCTCGAAGGCATGTTGGTGGAAGGTATACGGACCTTGGGGTTTGTCCGACTGGAATTGCCCTTTGAAATCATGGAGTAAGATACGATACCCCATCTTCTTGAACAACTCGACCTGATTGACCCAACTGCTCGTCGAAGCCATGACTCCGTTAAGGAACACGATGGTTTCCTTCGCTTTCGGGTTGCCGGACACTTCATAATACAATTCCACGTCATTGATAGTGAACTTACTCATGGTGCCCTCCGGTTACGCTTTGCGTAACGATTGTTGCCTGATACTCGTAGATTCCTTATCTTCTTCGTAACTTTATTGTACCTCAAATAAGAAAAAAGTTGCATCATTTCGCCTCACAAAAAGCGCGAAATTTCTATGCCAAATTCGGTTGTTCGCCGTTATTGAGTTTGTCTATGATCTGACGGATATTCGGGTAGGCATATTTAAGGAATTCCTGATATCCACATAGGGTATCATCGAAATAACTAATGTTCTGGCGTTTGCAATTTCCATCGCACATCGTTTTAAACGGACAAGTTTCGCAGAGTTTACTCATGCGCTTTTGTTCATGGAGGAAAGACTCCATCATTTCGTTTTTCAGCAGTTGCAATACGGAATGTTCATTCACGTTTCCGATCGCATGCTCTTCCTCTACATGGAAGTCACACGGTGTAACAGTCCCGTCCGCATCTATGATGAACTGTGGTGAACAGAAGCCCAGAATTCCGCACTGTTGCGGAACGACGCCCGAGAAAAGTGCGATCGTACTGTCGAACATCGTGATGCTGCGGTAAACACCGGCACTGTAATCAATGCCCCATTGGTCAAAGAGCTCGCAATAGAACTTAGCGAAAAGACTTGGGGTCAGCGCGAAAGGGCCACTAACATCTTCTTTTTTGCCAAGACATGGTAAGAATTGGATATATTCAAAGTTATTACGGCGGTAGAAATCATATAGTTGTGTCGCATGATTCGCAATATCCTTGGTAAGGACCGTAAGGATGTTGAAGTCGACTTCGTATTTGCGCAGTAAAGCGATTGCATGCATCGTTTTATCGAATGTTCCTAAGGATTGATCGGATACACGATGTTGGTCATGCGTCTCTTGATAACCGTCCAGCGAGATACCGACCAGGAAGTTGCACTTTTTCAGAAATGCGCACCATTCTTCATCAAGATTGGACCCATTGGTCTGCATGGTATAGACGATGGTCTGTTCAGGTTTTTTCAGCATGCTGACAAGGGTCACAAAAAAGTAAAAGTAATCGATTCCTGCCTGCGTTGGTTCTCCGCCTTGAAAAGCGAATGTCAATTCTTGGGCTTCAGGAGCATCGATTGCGATCCGAATCAGATTGGCGGCTGTTTCTTCGGACATGATGCCCGTTGAGCGCGCTTTATCATCTGGGTCGATATCTGCATAAACACAATACGAACAGTGATAGTTACACTGTGTGGAAGCTGGTTTTATCATGAAATTGTAGTTGTGCATAGGCCCTCCAACCTTTCTATTGTAGCATGCAAGTCAAGAGAAAAAAGCACCGATTTTAGAGTGAAACCGGTGCTTCTGTTTTGCTTGGATATACGAAATTCAGATTACTGAAACGGGCTAGTCGGACGAGGAAAACAATATGTACAACCAGCTCGGCCAGACTCGCGATTAATGCGATGACAGGCATAAATACGACAGTAATTACGGATACTAGATAGAAGCCTGCCAGGAAAGGATATAGCGCAATGAACTGATTTCCTTCGAAATCAAAGCCAAATGCCTTTGCGATATCGTTAAGCCCGAATAACATGAGATAAATCATCCAGATATAGAATCCCGCCGAAATGAAAAGTACAAGAATCGTAATTACAGGTGCCCCGAAATTCGCGATACCCATCAGTGAACCGATGAAACCGATAACCGAAAAGAACGACAGAACGATGATCGGTTTATGGATTGAAGAAAAGTATTTGGTGAATTCATTTAGTTTCTTGGTGTTGCTTAAGATGATCAGATATCCCACAAAAGCGGGTAGAATGACGATTTTGGCGGCTCCGTTACTGAGGGTAAGGGTAAAGAAAAGAAGGATGAAAGCCCAGAATATTTTGCGTAAAGGTTCCATGATCAGCTCCTTTTAAGTTAATAAGATGAATCTATTTGTTAAATAAGCCCGAAATGTTCAAAAGCATGGGCAATTCCGTCATGGTCGACGTCATCTGTGACATAGTTAGCAATCGCTTTGACTTTGGGGTCTGCATTGCCCATGGCGATACCGGTTCCGCATTCACGGATCATTTCAAAATCGTTCATACTGTCACCGACCGCAAAGCAATCTTTCAGATCCCCTCCGAAATGCTTCAGCATATGTTGGATTCCCGCCGCCTTATTGATCCCGTTTCCGATGATTTCGCAAGAGGACGTCGTTGGATAGATGATGACATTGAATTGATCCGAATAGGTAGTCTTGAGCAAATCCAAATCTTCGTTACTTTTTCCATAGATAGAAATCTTATTGATTTCTTCCTTCATGTCCGCATAGGAGACAATTGACAGAATCCTTTCGTCCGCCACTCTATGCAGGCTAAGATAGGGTGTGTCGTTGGTTTCAAGCATAAGCCGTTCCCGAAAGAATTTCAACGCCGAATCTTCATGAAAGGAATAATTGGCGCCTTCCAGGATAAAGGACATGTTATTTGCGGTAAAGAATTCGATCAGATGTTCAACTTCTTTACGTGGGATATAGTTGATAAATATGGTTTTATTGTCAACGGAGACATGTGACCCTGCGCCATAGATAAATCCGTCGAACGGTAGTTTTCGGATATAATCATCGACATAAGATTTCGACCGACCCGTGCAAATGAAAACCTTGTGTCCGTTACTGCGCAGTTGCTTTAATGCATCGATCGTTCCTTTTAACACGCCCAATTTAGGGCTCAGCAAGGTTCCGTCGATATCGAGAAATATGTATTTTGTATTCATAGAATCCTCCATGTTTCATTTGTTCAATTTCATTAATAGACAATGAATTATACCATCTAACTGCGATAAAAGACTGAATGTGTCAAACTTTATTCTTTAAAGGCATCGATCCTTGCAAGTAAGCGGGCTAAGTTGGCAACGGTGATTGCAAGGTTTTCACTCGCCATAAGTCGGGCGATACTGAAATCCAACGGTTGAGGATTGATGCTGAAGATTGCAGTGATTCCCAACTCATAAACAGGCTCGATGCCGTCGCCGATCGCTCCGACTAAACATATCACAGGGATCCCTGCTCGTTTGGCGCGTTTGGCGACTCCGATAGGGACTTTCCCTCGTAGTGATTGTGTGTCGATTCTACCCTCACCCGTGATGACCAGATCGCACTCTTTGAGCATCACATCGAACTTGGTGACTTCGAGTATCGTTTCAATCCCCGAACGTAGCGTACTGTGGAAGAACGCGACCATTCCGGCTCCCATCCCTCCCGCTGCACCGGAGCCGGGGATTTGGGCGACATCGTATCCCAAATCCGCCTTTATCATTATTGCAAGATGCCTTAATCCTTCATCTAGTAATTCAACGGTCTGCGAATCCGCACCTTTTTGAGGGCTGAACACATAGGCTGCACCTTGCGGTCCGTACATCGGATTATCGATATCGCACATTGTGATGATTTCCGTGTCGTACATTAAAGCATGGACGTTGGAAGTATCGATTGAGGCGATATCGATCAGTGTTTTGCCGGTCGGGACAAATACTTTACCGGTTGCATTGAGAAAACGAACCCCGATGGCGGCAGCGGCTCCACAACCTCCATCGTTGGTAGAAGAACCCCCGAGGCCGACAATGATTTTCCGACAACCGCGTTCCCATGCGGATATCATTAATTCACCTACACCATAGGTGGTCGTAATGCGGGGATCTGGGGAATCTGCGACCAAAGGAAGTCCGGCACATGCTGCCATTTCGATAATTGCAACCTTACCTGGAATGATTCCATAGAACGACTCCATGTTTTTGAAGTGAGGTCCATTAACGGAAACAGTGATTTTTTCACCACCGGATAGAGAGAGAAAGGCATCGACGCTTCCTTCACCACCGTCCGCGACTTGGATGCCGATGACTTCCGTATCAGGAAGATGCATACGGAAAACATCGGTAACTGTCTTGATGATCTGTGCAGAACTCAGGGTTCCTTTGAAGGAGTCGGGGATACATAGGATTCTCTTTAGCATAACTGTTCTCCCTTCAAATCGAATTTTCTTCATTATATCACTGCACTCCGAATTATATTTCACAAGTCCAAGCTCATACAGAAAATGTGATTAAACTTAAATATGGAAATAGGACCCTATCGAAATGTAAACCAAGAGTTTACGAAATCTAAATCGATCTGATCTTTAAAGACTATATATTCTCTTGATGATGCCCTGAAGAGTGTTGGAATGTTGTCTAAAGAAGCAAAGGCAATCAGTAAAGTTACGACTTCCTTGTTGATTCTTCAATCTTAATACACGAGTTTGTATCCTTTCTTTTTTTCGACTATAATGTACTTAAGAACTCGTGGGGACAAGTTATCTGAATCTGCATATCGATCCAAGTGTTGGACTTTTCATTTGATTTGGCTGTTTTATCTGCACATGTTCCAATCGAAAGGGGGATACTATGAAGAAGTTCCTATGGGGAGTGCTTGTCGGGGTCTTCGGTTTTTTAATCGCCAGCACCGTCATGTCTGGAATCATCTTTATTATGGAAAATAAATTATTAAGCGAGCCTGCAAGTCTTAATGATGTAATCGTTTTTTCACTGAAATCGCAGTCAATACTTTGGGTATTATTGATTCCGCTTTCCGGATTACTGATGCTCAGATATAGTCTGCGGGCATCGATTTATCTGAATTTAGCTTGCGTTGTGTTTTGTGGCGCCATTTTGGGCTCTTTTTTGGGAGCCGTAATGTTCTAATTGCACTAAAAAGAACACCTCAAAGTGAAGTGTTCTTTTTAGTTTATAAAGATTTAAATGTGTCGACGACGTTTTGTACTGTGAATCCAAATTTTTCAAAGAGGATTTCACCAGGTGCTGAAGCACCGAAATGATTCAATCCGATGCACTTTCCGTCCAAGCCGACGAATTGGAACCAGCTTTGGTCGGCGCCTGCTTCGATGGCTATGCGTTTACGTAGATGGTTAGGTAAGACTTGTTCCCTATATTCAGGGGATTGCTGCTTGAAGAGTTCGAAGGAAGGTATGGATACGACCGAGACTTCAATTCCTTCTTCACGAAGTTTCTTTTGCGCTTCGACAGCAAGGGTGACTTCCGATCCGCTGGCCATCAAGATTCCATGCGCTTTCCCTTTTGAGGGTGACAGGATATATCCACCTTTGAAGGCGTTCTTTCCGCTTCCGTCAAGTTGCGGAAGGTTCTGGCGGGTGAGCACCAATACGGTCGGAGAATCTGTAGAACGTAGGGCGATCGACCAGGCAGCCGCCGTTTCGCGGGCATCGGCAGGGCGCAATACGGTTACATTGGGTTGTGCACGCAGCATCGTCAGTTGTTCGATTGGTTCGTGGGTAGGACCGTCTTCCCCAACCCCGATGCTATCGTGGGTCAGAACGTAAATGACAGGTAGATGCATTAATGATGAAAGACGAATCATCGGTTTGAGGAAGTCCGCAAATACGAAGAAGGTCGCAACATAAGGAATCAAACCGCCATGCAAGCGAATGCCGTTGGCGATACCGGCCATCGCGTTTTCACGGACGCCGAAGTGGATATTTTTACCGGTGCGGTCTTCTTTACTGAAGAAACCGGCACCTTTCATCTCTGTTTTTGTGGACGGCGCAAGATCTGCGGAGCCCCCGAACAAATTTGGAACTTTATCTTTAATGCGATTGATAATTTCCCCGGAAATATTACGGGTAGCCTGCGGTTTCGCATCGAAGGTCCAGAAAGCTTCTTCATCCAAGAAAGATGCGTCTAATTTATCAAAATAACGATCCCACAGTTTCGCTTTTTCAGGGAACGTTGAACGGTAACCCGCAAACAATGCATTCCATTCTTCTTCCGCTACTGCTCCTCTGCTTGCGCATGAACGGTAGTGGGCATAGATTTCTTCATCCACAAAGAAGGGTTCATCGTGTTCCCAACCAAGTTTTTCGCGGAGTTTCGCGATGTTTTCCAATCCCAACGGTTCACCGTGCGCACTTGCGGTGCCTTCGCGGGGAGATCCGTATCCGATTTGGGTATGAACTTCGATCATGGTCGGACGTGTCATGTCAGCTTTCGCTAAAGCGATTGCGTTAGAAATCGCAAATAAGTCCGTTCCATCTTCGACATCCAGGGTCGCAAAGCCATATGCTTCAAAACGCTGCTTCACATTCTCTGTAAATGCGATATCGGTTTTCCCTTCGATAGTGATACGGTTTGAATCATATAGGACGATTAGTTTCCCAAGCCCTAATGTTCCGGCAAGAGACATCGCTTCCGAGGACAAGCCTTCCATCATACAGCCATCACCGGCTAAAACATAGGTAAAGTGATCCACGATCGGGAAACCGACTTCATTGAAGGTGGCAGCTAAATGTTCTTCAGCCATCGCCATCCCTACCGCATTCGCCATACCGGCGCCTAAAGGTCCAGTGGTTGTCTCGATTCCGATTGTATGTCCGAATTCAGGATGTCCAGGTGTTTTCGAATCCCATTGACGGAAATTCTTTAAATCATCCAGACTTAAGCCGTAACCGAAAAGATGCAAAAGCGAATAAACTAACATAGATCCATGTCCTGCGGAAAGAACGAATCGATCACGGTTGAGCCAGTTCGGGTTTTTCGGGTTATGATTCATCGCATGTGCCCATAATTGATAGGCCATCGGCGCCGCCCCTAAAGGTAGACCCGGATGTCCGGAATTTGCTTTTTGTACTCCATCCGCGGACAGTATGCGGATTGCATCGACTGCTTTTTGATTGATTGTCATATCATTCTCCTTTATTTATTTAATTATAACTGAAAAACACTGATTTTTGTGATTCGATTACCGAATACAAATGAAATAAGGAGGCCATGTTTGGATTGGATGGAAATAAACGAGTGATTGTTCATAAAAGAAACAAGGACTACTTTTGGCAGTTCGGACAAAATGCGATGCAATACTCATATAAAACTGCATTGTAATGTCTACAAACATGTGACTTGAATCCTGATGTTTTAACACGCTTGTCTACAACACGTAATTCTTTTCAACTCAACGGGATGCTGCTGTTTGAGGAAATACATAGTTCGCAAATGCCTGATAGTCTTCCTTAGAAAGAGTCATGTACCCGGATTTGTCGAATTCATGGTCAACAAACTCATTCGAATCCTTCAGAAAGTAATCATAAATAGGTTTCTCTATCTTAGTATCAAGGTCATCCCATGTTGTATCCACAAACTGCCATTCGTTTTGAACATATACCATGTTCCAGGCGTGATCGTCAGTATCGGAACTGATTAGGATCGCAGGAATACCCATTTCTTTCAAAAGTCCCATAAAAGCTTGGCTATAGCCGTTGCATACAGCTAATTTATCTTCGAAAACGCCTTTCGCAGCGAATGCGTCAGTCTCGCGGTTATCACTGTTTGCCGCCGTTTCGTCATAACGGACTTGTGTGATGATAAGATCGTGGAGATATCTGACTTCGTTCAGTTCATCGAAGTTTTTTTGTTTGACAGCCCTCGTCCAATCGTCGATTTCCTTTTCAACATAGGCGATATCTTTGTCTATACTTTCTAATTGAACATACTTACTTACTAATCTCCCCAACCCGTTTTTTGAATAGTTGAAGGAGCCATCATAATATTCGAAGTCATGGACAAACAAACTAATCAGATAAGAAATCACTTTATCCGCATCAAGTGATACTTCGCTGATGTATTCCACGACGCGGACGCCTTTATCAAACTTGATTGCTAAGAGGAGGGCAAGTTCTTCTTCGTTGTTGATCCAGAAAACTTGTTTGCTTTTATCGAAAAAGTCGCTTTCCACAAGTTCGAACTTCATACCCTTTCCGTAATATTCGCTATCGGAAATCCAGGTTTGATTATGGGTAAGGTTTTTGGGAATGGGACGCCGAAAGGTACATCCGGTAAAGAACAGTAGTCCGACGATCCAGCTTATCAGTATCTTTTTAAACATCGTGATTCCTCGGCTTTATTATATGTGTTCAGCCATCGATACGCTATTACAATTCAATAAAAAAGCGACGGTTTATAATCCCGTCGCCAGTTTCCTGCGTAGTCTTCCCGAAAGATATTCGATCACCAATACAAGTACGATTAATCCGAACAAGAGTGTTCCGGCATCGTTCCATCTGAATGCGCCGATGGCGGAAATCAGCGGATAACCGATACCGCCCGCACCGACTAATCCGAGAATCGAAGCGTTCTTCACGTTGATTTCGAAACGGTAGATGGTGGTGGAGGTGAAATTGCTGAGTAATTGAGGTATGATTCCGTAACGTATCTTCTGTATCGTATTGCATCCAGATGCATCCAATGCCTCGATAATCCCTTTATCCAAGTCTTCAATCGCTTCGACATAGAGCTTCGCCGTCATTCCGATGCCCGCCACTGCCAATGTCAAGACGCCGGTAAAAGGTCCTGGTCCTGCGACACGGATGAACATCAAACCGTAGACAAACGGCGGGAAGGTACGCACGACGGTGATGAGGAAGGTCCAAATGTGTGCGACCCAAGCCGGTACAATATTCCGCGATGAGAGGAAAGCGAAGGGTAACGCAAGAAGCGAACCAATCAATGTACCTAAAAACGCGATGCACGCTGTTTCAAGTAAGAGATAGGGGACGGCTTCCTTTTTCGAGAAATCGAGCAATAGACGTAAATCGGGTTTCACGATATTCAGTAAAATGCTCTTTGCGATGACTTGGCCATAACTGGTCAGTCCTTTATAATCGACATACGGTACACTAATAGCAATCAAAGCGATCAACAGAAAGAAAACACCCCATTTAAGGATCCAGTCTTTCGGACGCTTCAGATACATTTTTGCGATTTTTTCACTCATATCAGGTTAGCTTCTTTCTGACATAGCGGCTGAACGATTCAATCGCATATACCGTCACTAGCAGCGATAGTAGAATTAAACCGACTCTGTCATATTGTCTCCAACCAAGTTTTTCGTTGATCAGCAAACCGATTCCGCCAGCTCCTACATAACCCAAAATGGCCGCGCTGCGTACGTTCATCTCGAAGTTGTACAGTGAGATGGAAATATACTGTCCTAGAATTTGGGGAATGATACTTACGATGAAGGCGCGTAAACGGCTCGCACCGCTGGACTCGATCGCTTCGAATGGTCCCATATCGACGGTTTCGATAATCTCGTAGAGCATCTTGGTCATGATTAGCCAGGTAAACAAGGCGATTGCCAGGGTTCCTGCGAAGGTTCCAATCCCGAAGATGTATTTGAAAATGAACGCAAAGATCAAGATCGGCATTGTCCTGAACAGACTTACAACCAAACGGTTCGTCCAAAGGAAGACTTTGTTTTTAATGATGTTGTCGGAACTCAAGAAGGCCAATGGAAGCGCCAGAAACGCTCCGATCATCGTGCCTAGAATCGACATCATGATGGTTTCAACCAACGGTCCGACAACTTCAGGGAAATAAGACCAATCGGGCGGGATCATACGGCCTACGATGATAAAAAATTGATATCCGCGACGGAATAGCGTGAAGAGGTTGAAT
>JBBQGS010000039.1:0-12953 GCA_038323255.1 Erysipelotrichales bacterium
GAATCAAGGCTTGGGCGATCTGTTTCAGAAGTTCGAAGCATTAAAAAAGAAACTTCATGCGGAAGGATTGTTCGATGAGGCGCGTAAAAAAGAACTGCCGGTTTATCCGCAGAAGATCGGGGTCATCAGCGGAAAAGAGACCGCTGCTTTACAAGATATTCTGTCCACTTTGAAAAAGCGTTGGCCATTAGCCGACATTAATCTCTATTATTCCCTGGTACAGGGAAGTCAGGCCGCTGATCAAATCATCACGCGGCTCGAACAAGCCGATGCCGACCATAACGACGTGATTATCCTGGCGCGCGGAGGCGGTTCCATCGAAGATCTGTGGCCCTTCAATGAAGAGAAAGTTGCCCGCTGCATCGCGACCCTACAAACACCTTTGATCGCAGGAATCGGGCATGAAACGGACATCACCATCGCCGATCTGGTTAGCGACAGAAGGTCCCCCACGCCTACCGGTGCAGCGCAAGCCGCGGTACGCGATCGGGCAGAGGTCGCAATGGAACTCAGCCAACTGAAAATACGCGCTTACAACGCGATGATGAAGCTCTCACAGCGCCAAGCGCTCCAATATAAAGCACTTCTCGATTATCCGATGTGGCAGAATCCGGATCTGTTATGGCAGGACGCCGCCGTGAACCTCACGATGGCGACGCAACGGCTGACCGTATCCTCGTCCCGCATCCTCAAACAACGCCAAAAACTACAGACTCTCAGTGCGGCGCTACTTGCCGACGGGGCATTGGTTCAAACCACCAAACGTGAAATCTGGGCGAAACGCCGTGAAATCTTGCTTCAGCAGAAAACCAGGCTCGGTGAGAAAGAAAGATATCAGATGGCCAATGTACTATCACTCCTAAACGCCCTCTCACCATTGGCTGTGCTGGAGCGCGGCTACGCGATCCCGTTTACCGCAGGCAATGTCCTGAAAACAATCGACCGTATCGAAGTCGGTGCTATCCTAAGCTTACGCATGGCGGATGGAAGCCTAAAAGCAGAAGTACTTGAAAAGGAGCAAAAACATGACTGAAAAAAGAAGTTTCGAAGTATCCATGAACCGTCTCAACACCATCATCAGCGCGCTTGAGCGCAACGACATCACGTTGGACGAATCGTTGGTCCTCTTTGAGGAAGGGTTGGGATTGATTAAGGAGTGCGACGGACAACTAAAGAATTTCGAAGGTAAAGTCACTGAATTGATGGAGCACTACAGCCCCAAGGGAGAATAGTCATGAAACATTTCATCGAAGAATCCCTGCAGGAATGTCTCGATACATTACCTGATTCCAGGATCAAAGAAGCGATGGGGTACTCGCTGCTGGGCGGCGGAAAACGTATCCGGCCATTGTTGGTGCTTTCTTGTCTGAAAGATTATGAATTCGATCCGCTGATCGGCCTCGACGCCGCCTGCGCATTGGAGATGATCCATACTTATTCATTGATCCACGACGATTTACCGGCGATGGACAATGATGATTTCCGTCGTGGACGTTTGACTTCGCATAAAATGTACGACGACGCGACGGCGATTCTGGCCGGCGACGGTTTATTGACGCTTGCGTTTGAAATCATCGCCAAAAGCAATTATGCCGACCCGAAAAAAGTTACGCTGATATGCGAATTGGCACAAGCATCGGGCTCGGCTGGGATGATCCTCGGCCAAACCCAGGACATCGCGTTTGAAGATCAACAAGCCACCGACGTCAACGAACTGATTCTTATGTACCGCAATAAAACAGGTAAACTGTTGGCCTGCGCCTTACGTATGGCAGGGATCATCGCCGGCCGCAATGCGGATCTGGATAAGCTTACATTGATCGGCGAAAATGCCGGCATCGCGTTCCAAATCCAAGATGATATCCTGAATGTCACGAAAACTACCGAACAGCTCGGAAAGACCGCCAACAGCGATATCGTCAACCATAAAAGCACGCTCGTTTCACTCTTGGGAGCGGAAAAGGCATTACGTCTAATGCGTAAATACTATACATTGTCGCTGGATACTTGGGAAAGTCTGGGATTGAAAAGCACCGAAGTGCGTAAACTGCTCGAACTGCTGATCAACCGCCAGAATTAGGAGAAAACAACATGCTCGAACAGATGACCGGACCGGCCATCCTGAAGAAAATGACAATCAAGCAGATGAATGAACTGGCACGGGAAATCCGCGAGTTTTTAATCGACAGCGTCTCCAAGACAGGCGGGCATCTCTCCAGTAATCTAGGCGTCGTCGAACTGACGATTGCCCTGCATGCGGTGTTTGATTCACCTAGCGATAAGATCATTTTCGATGTCGGCCACCAAAGTTACGTCCATAAAATCCTGACCGGCCGCGCCGGTCGTTTCGATACTTTACGTCAATGGGAAGGCCTGTGCGGCTTTCAAAAACGCAGTGAAAGCGAACACGATGTTTGGGAAGCGGGTCATGCGGGGACATCCCTGTCGGCCGCCCTTGCTTATGCGACGGTACGCGACCTCGACCATGCGGACTATCACGTCATACCGGTGATCGGCGACGGTTCGATGACCAACGGCATGGCCTATGAAGCGCTTAACCAAATCGGCGATGAACAGCGCAACATGGTGATCGTCCTCAACGACAATGCCATGTCGATTTCGCAAAACGTCGGCGCTCTTACCAAAACATTGGCGAAACTGCGGGTCAGCCCGCCGTATACCCAGATCAAATCGGACGTCAAAAAGATCTTAAAACACAATTCACTCGGCAGTACCGTACTTGACGGCATGCAGAGGGTAAAGAACACGCTCAAGAAAAGCATGGTCAATTCGTCGATTTTCGGCGATCTTGGCCTTGAATACCTCGGTCCGGTGGACGGTCATGACATCCGACAACTGATGCGCGTGCTAGAAACTGCGAAGAAACATGACGGACCTGTCATCGTGCATGTCCTGACTGTAAAAGGGAAGGGCTATCCGCTTTCGGAGAACGATATGAACGGAAGTTGGCACGGAGTCAACCAGTTCGACCCAGATACAGGACTAAATATCGGCCAGCTTCCGGCCGGTCATCTGGCCTGGTCGCAGGTGATTTCCGAAACCCTGATCCGACTGAGTAAAAAAGACGATAAAATCTTAGCCATCACGCCGGCCATGATGCAGGGCAGTAAACTGGAGAAATATTTCGCGTTGTTTCCGCAACGCAGTTTTGACTGCGGAATCGCGGAAGAACATGCGACCACCTTCGCCGCCGGACTTGCACTGGCGGGTTATAAACCGTTCCTGTCGATCTATTCGACGTTTTTACAGCGTTCTTATGATCAAATCAACCACGATATCGCCCGCATGGATTTGCCGGTCGTCATCGGTGTCGACCGCAGCGGTTTAGTCGGCGAAGACGGTGCCACCCATCACGGAGTCTTCGATGTCGGCATTCTCAGACCTATCCCCAATTTGATCATCGCCCAACCCAAAGATGCGACTGAGGCGCAGCACATGCTGTATACGGCCTTCAACCAAGCCCATCCGTTCGCACTGCGCTATCCGCGCGGAAATGCCTATTTTAGTGAAGTGCATGCGTTTGAAAAACTGGATATCGGATCCTGGACATTCTCTAAACCTCTAAACGAAGCCGATTTGATCGTCATTGCCTATGGACCCGACGTCGACAAAATCCAACACAAAGCGGAAATTAACCAAATAAATATCGCATTAATCAACGCACGCTTCATCAAACCGTTGGATACAGCGATGCTGAAGGAACTGGCGATGCTGAAGAAACCAGTCGTGGTCTATGAAACCGATATGTTGGCCGGCGGCCTCTCTAGTGCGATCCTGGAATGGTGCTGCGATACGGGAAATGCCATTAATTTGCACCGTATCGGCCTTGTCGATCGTTTCGTCGAACACGGCAGCGTCCCGCAATTACGCAAAGATGCGCAGATCGACATCAATTCGCTCTTTAATCTGATCGCATCGGTGCTTGGATGATGCGGCTCGATCAATACTTGACTGAAAACGGAATTTATCCAACCCGCAACCGCGCCCAGGAAGCCATCAAACAAGGGATGATCCGCGTCAACCAAAAGACCGCCCTCAAAGCTTCCATGGATATAAATGAAAACGATGTCGTCGAACAAGACGACTTAGGCGGTTATGTTTCACGCTCCGGTAATAAATTGGCCGAGGCGTTGATGCATTATCCGTTTGAACTCAAGGATAAAAACGTACTCGACTTAGGTGCGTCGACCGGCGGGTTCACCCAAGTAGTATTGCAGCACGGTGCCAAGTCCGTGATTGCGGTCGACGTAGGGACCCTGCAACTGGAAGAAACCCTGCGCAACGACCCGCGTGTGATCTCACTGGAAAACACCGATGCACGCAGCCTTACACCGGCCTCTTTGAATGTTCATATCGACCTTTTGCTGATGGATGTCTCCTTCATATCGGGACGCAAGATCCTGGCCGCTGTGCTGCCGATCCTGCAACCCCCGTTTACCGCGTTTGTCCTCATCAAACCGCAGTTCGAAGTCGGTTTGGCGCACGTCGGAGCTAACGGCATCGTGAAGAATCCACGCACGATCGCACTCATGTTGGACGAATACCGCGCCTTTCTACGCACTTATGGTGTCCATATTCATGACCTCTTTCCCTGCGGATTCAAGGGAAAAGAAGGGAATACCGAGTATTTTGTCGTATTTGAGAAAATACAGGGCGTTTAGGAGGCAATTATGCTGCGATCGCTGTATCTAAAGAATTTCGTTTTGATCGATGAAGCCAACTTGGATTTCCAGGCTGGTTTAAGCGTGTTCACCGGCGAAACGGGGGCAGGGAAGTCCATCCTCATCGACGCCATCGGTTTATTGTGCGGCGACCGCCTTAACGTCGACTATATTCGGAAATCGGCTGATAAGATGATCGTCGAAGGGGCGTTTGAAATCAGTTCGATCAATGGAAAACTGATTTTAGAAGCCAACGGGTTCGCTGACGAAGAAATCACGGTGCTCACGCGCGAACTCAGTTTGGACGGAAAAAGTGTCAACCGTTGCAACGGACGCGTCGTGCCCGTTTCTTTCCTGAAAGAACTTGGCTCAACCGTCATCGACATTCACTCCCAGCACGACACACAATATCTTTTAAACGTGAAAACCCATCGCTCGCTGCTGGATCAGTTCGGACTGCATACGGACCTTTCATCCGCCACTTCCGATGCTTATAAAATCTTCTTCCGTTTGCAGGACGAGTTCGATGAACTTGCGCTGAGCAGCCTGAATCCGGAGGATTTGGGGTTTCTGCGCTATCAGATCGATGAAATCGACAGCGCCCAACTCAAACTCGGCGAAGACGACGAATTGGAAAACAAACAACGCGCCATGATGGCGTTTGAAAAAATATCAACCCGGCTTAATGCGGCCGTCGGATTGCTTGAAGATGAAGGCGGTATTCTGGAGAAATTCCACGAAGTACAGAAGCAGGTCGACGGTATCAAAGAAATGGATGAAATACAGCCGATCGCCGGAGCGCTCGAAGAAATCTACTATTCGCTGCAAGATAAATCAGAAGCCCTTAAAGAAGCCTTTAACCGGCTCTATTTCGATGAAAACGAACTCAATCTCATCCAAGAGCGTTTATTTCTGATTGCGAAACTGAAACGGAAATACGGACGTCGGATTGTTGACATTCTGCAGCGCAAAGAAGAATTCGAAACGAAAGTACAACGCATTGAAAACCGGGCTGAAGTGCTCGACCGCCTGCAAAGTCAGATTGACAAAGCCCATGAACTTTTCATGAAACAGGCTTCGGCTTTGCGCGAAGCCCGCCTTGCGGATGCGCTGAAACTGGAAACCGAAATCAAAAAGCAACTCGTCACATTATCTTTACCCAATGCGGAATTTGCCATCGTTATCGGCGATGCATCTGAATCCGTCCATGGGATTGATGCGGTAGAATTCCTCATTTCGATGAACAAAGGGGAAGATCAAAAACCATTAATTAAAGTTGCCAGCGGTGGTGAACTCTCACGCTTGATGCTTGGCCTGAAAGTCATTTTTTCTGGACTGCAGGGCATCGAAACCGTCATCTTCGATGAAATCGACGCCGGCGTATCGGGACGTGTCGCCAGTGCGATCGGCATCAAAATGCACGAATTAGCCAACACTGCCCAAGTTTTCGCGGTCACCCATTTGGGTCAGGTGGCGGCCTGCGCGGATACGCACTATCTAGTCAGCAAGACGAGCGACGCACAGCGTACGCATACCCTCATTCAGCAACTCGACGATGCCGGACGTATCGATGCATTGGCCGGAATCGCCAACGGAAGCCTCACCGCGGTTGCCAAGACGGCTGCCGAAGAACTGCTCGCTTATCACCGTGGCAAACTGACCAAACCATGAACGCATGGATTTTCCATATCGACCTGAATGCGTTCTTCGCAGAAGTCGAAATCCTGCGAAATCCAAGTCTGAAGGGGAAACCTATCGCCGTGAGCGGTCATAGCCGGCGCAGCGTCGTATCCACTGCTTCCTATGAAGCACGTGAATTCGGTGTCCATTCGGCCATGCCAATCGGCGAGGCACTGCGTAAATGCCCTGATTTGATCGTATTGGAAGGACATTTTGCGGATTACGAAGCGTATTCCGAACGTTTCATCCGTTTTCTGTATACTTTTTCGGATAAAATCGAACAGGCTTCGATCGATGAAGCCTATGTGGATATGACTTCAGCGATCAGCACGGAAGAATATCCGTTGGATTTGGCCGTACGGCTTCAAAAGAGGCTACTGGACGAAGTTCATCTAAAATGCAGTATAGGAGTTGCTCCGAATAAATTCCTCGCCAAGATGGCCAGTGGGCTCCGTAAGCCGATGGGCATCGTCGTAATACGGCTTGAAGAGGTCCCGTTCAAACTATGGCCGCTTCCGATCGACGATATGCACGGCATCGGCAAGAAAACCGCTCCGCGTCTGCATGAACTGGGTATCCACACGATCGGCGATCTGGCGAATGATCAAGATGAAGACGCCTTACGCAGAATATTAGGCAATCTGGTCGGACATTATGTCGGACTGGCGCGCGGGATCGACGATAGCCCGATCGAGCAGCATACCGATCTCAAATCGGTCAGCACTTCCACCACGATGAACCAGGATATCCAATCCTACGAAGAAGTCAGAGAAGTCTTCATGAAACTGGCAACGGACTGTGAAGATCGACTTACCGAAGCGCACAAAACCGCCCGCAACATCGGCATTACGATCCGTTATCCTGATTTCACGACCTTTTCACGTAGCCGCAAGACCGATCATCCGCTATCTACGAAGGAAGAAATCTTCCAAGTCGCCATGTTGCTGTTCGATGAAGCCGAAACGGAAGAAAGCATCCGTTTGTTGGGAATCTCAGCTGCGCAACTCAAAGACAAAAGTGACGATCCCATCCAAATCAACTTGTTTCACGAGGGAGGAAAACCATGAACTGGACCCAAGCTCTGGACGATTATATCCATTATCTTCGCTTTACGCGCAGGGCAGGGGGCAAGACGGTCTCCTCGTATCTGCATGACCTTAAGCTTTTTTCATCTTGGATGGATACGCATGGCTTAGCGGACCCTCTCATTGTCCAGATCGCGCAGATCGACGCATTCATGGAAGACTTTTCCGCTAGTCACGCCAATGCCAGCATCCTGCGCTGCCAATCTTCATTACGTGGGTTTTATGCTTTTCTGGGTGAAAACCGCAACGATTTCAAGGATCCTACCGACCGCATGGCAAGCCCCAAACGCAATCTCAAACTGCCGGTATTTCTCTCCGCCGACGATGCGATGAAACTGATCGTCGAGAGTGACGATCCTGTCGAAATCTTTCATACCGCGATCATCGATCTGCTCTATGCGACCGGACTCAGGGTCAGCGAAGCTGCCGGGCTGACCTTTACCCAGATCTACCTGAACGAAGGGTTCATCCGGATTTTGGGGAAGGGCAACAAGGAGCGCATCGTGCCGATTGCACCGGCGACCCTGAAAAATGTAAAACGCTATCTCGAATTCGTGCGGCCAACTTGGCTTAAGGGAAAATCGAACTTCGTTTTTATTTCACAGAGTTCAAAGCAAGTCAGTCGCCAACAAATCTACCTCATGGTAAAATCAAGATGCATCAATGCCGGGATTGAGGATAGCATATCCCCGCATAAACTGCGCCACAGTTTCGCGACGGAACTTTTAGCCGGCGGCGCCGATCTGCGCGTCGTACAGGAATTGTTGGGACATTCAAGCATTTCCACGACGCAGATCTATACGCATGTGGAAAGCAAGCGGCTACATCGTGCCTACGATGATTTCCATCCCGGAAACAAGAAAAAAGGAGATTCAAAATGAAACATTATAAGCGCATTTTCGCCATTGTCATGGATTCGGTCGGGTTTGGCGAAATGCCCGACGCCGACCAATACGGCGATGTCGGGGCGGATACGATCGGACATATCGCAGCCTCGGTTGGCGGATTATCGCTACCGACGATGAAAGCGATGGGGATTGGAAACCTGCATCCTATTTTAGGTGTCGATCCGGTCGCACAGCCATCTGGCTACTATACGAAAATGAAAGAAGCCAGCCCCGGCAAGGATACCATGACCGGACATTGGGAAATCATGGGTCTGCTGGTCAAAGAACCTTTCATCACGTTCACCGAACACGGTTTTCCCAAAGAATTGCTGGATGAATTGGAAAAACGCACCGGGCACAAGATTATCGGTAATAAAGCCGTAAGCGGGACCGAAATCCTCGACGAACTGGGCGAACGTCATATGCGAACCGGTGAAATGATCGTCTACACCTCGGCTGATTCGGTGCTGCAGATTGCGGCCCACGAAGATACATTCGGATTACAGGAACTCTATCGTTGCTGCGAAATCGCGCGTGAAATGACGATGAAACCTGAATGGCTCGTCGGACGCATCATAGCCCGTCCTTTCAAAGGGGATAGGGCAGGGGAGTTCAAGCGCACCTACAACCGTCATGACTATGCCCTGCAACCTTTCGCACCCACTGTTCTGGATACGATGAAAGCCTTTGGGCTCGATGTTTTGGCGGTTGGTAAAATCAACGATATCTTCGATGGTAGCGGCATCACAGGCACCGTGAAGACGAAAAGCAACGAAGACGGTATGAATAAAACGATTGAAATCGCACAAAAGGACTTCCACGGAATCTGTTTCGTGAATTTGGTCGATTTCGATGCGCTATGGGGTCATCGCCGCAACCCGGTGGGTTATGCGAAGGATCTCGAGCACTTCGATGTCCAACTCGCCCAACTGGTAAAATACCTTTCCGAAGACGATCTGTTGATTCTTACCGCTGATCACGGAAACGATCCGGTTCATGCCGGCACCGATCATACGCGCGAAATGGTTCCACTGATTTTCTTCAGCAAATCATTCAAAACAGGCGGACCGTTGCCAATCTGTGAAACCTTCGCTTCACTAGGTGCCACGGTAGCAGATAACTTCGGCGTCAAGTTACCTAATATCGGTTCCTCTCAGCTCGACTTCCTCAAATAAGATGAAAGACATGGAAAATCAATATCCATGTCTTTTTTTGAGTAGGGAAGGTCAAACGACGTAAACCAACAATTTCGACCTATATAAAATTACATAATATACATTATGCGTAGTTAATGATTAAGTTCAATAGATGTGATTATTTCCTTTGTTTCCATCATATTGATCAATCGTTGAATATAACCGTTCCAGTTCGCGGGTATGCTTTCATTGTAGAATAAATGGTCTCTTGCGACGAAACGAAAACGTGCCATCAGTGTCGCATAGTCAAATACCTTTACGTTTACGCATTTGCTTGCTGACGCACCCTTGGAGTCACTCACGTCAAAGCACACCGGATAAGTACCCACAATGCTTATATCGGCGGCCGTACGGACATGCAGCGCTGCCGAAATATCTCCGTCTTCTTTATCGCTTGCTCTTGCATAGTCGCGAAAATCAACAATCGAATTTAAAAGAATCTGAAAATCAGTGGCCAAGATCTGTGGTGGCGAATTATCGGCAGCGGCGACGAATATTTCCATCGTTGCTTCCGTAATTGCACCGTAAGTGTCTGAAACCATGAATTTCATCGAATACATACCTGTAGTCTGAGCATTGTGATAATTATCACTAACTATGGTTATTTTATTGGATAGATTTCCTTCTTCTGCATCATAGGCGGAGATATAGTTTTGCCAGGCAAACGTGTCCCCTACTTTGAGAAATACAGATTGCGTGCTAAGTATCGGAGCCGTATTGATGATTCGGGTTGATATGATCATAGGGGTCCCGCTATATTCAACGAAACTGCTAGCAATCCACACCGGCGAGATCGTACTCCCTTCTACGATACGCCGTCTACCGTCGACGCAGACAGACAAATCGGATGCTAGGCGGTAGGAAGTCGTTTGGTTCGAAAGATTGGTGTAGCGGTCTTTAATGCTGGCATAGACCGAGTCCAATTTAAAATACAACTGGTTTCCACTTGCACTCGAACAGTTCGCTCCGCTTAACCACTGCGCACTGGTCTTATCCGGACCTTTACGTGCGATGACACTTGCATATCTTATCGTCAGTTTTGTATCGAGTAGTTTGGATGCGAGACGATATTCTTTTTGCCCGTTCATCGTCACCAAATCATGTAGGATCGGATAAAATACGGGAATTTTACGGTGAAAATTCGCACTGTTGGCATGAATGACTAGATTTACCGTATATTGCCGGTTGATTTGAAAGGCAGAAAGCAACACAGAAGCAGAAAAGCCGATATTTTCAAAACGGTAGTAGCATGTTGTATCGCGTTGAAAATACGCTGTTAAGGCGCACATTGGGATGCCGGCATACCGCATGAGTTCCGTCTGAGTGATATTGGTCGATGCCGCACTAACCCGAAATGTATGCTGGGGAGAAACAAATTCAAGTTCGTAACTATGATCTGAAGACGAGATGAAATGTTGACTCTCAATCAAAAGTCCCCAACCCGTGAATGTGACCTCACTCGAAGTCAAAGTAACCGTGTTCATTTCATAGGGCATGATGGATTTGGAGGCGACCGTTTCATTGGCGGCTGATACATTTAAGACAGAAAAACAAAGAAGAACGAGGATGCTAAACGCGTTAATGCGCTTCATGGAAATATCTCCTCGCCAGGATGAACGTTAAAACACAGACGCTTAGCACGGAAAACAAACCAAAACCGGAATTCATCAACTGCGTGTCGATCAGTGTCGTAGGCACAATTTCACTTTCTGTCGCACAGATTGAATTCCATGAAAGATGCAAGGTCTGGACGGTCTTCCCGTGCGACAAGATGAAAAACGTGCTAAACCTGTCGTCGATTGCCACATAACCATTGGCATCCTGAAAATAATAAGGATTGTTTGAAAGGAGACTCTCCCCTTCTTTGAGCCCTTCAAGATAGACAGAATCACGGTTGCATGGATAAACGGAAAAAAGTGTGGTTGGTTTCAGATTGCCGTTATGCAGAAAAGCCATGGTATCACCCCTCCTCTTTTATGATTCAAAGCAGGGGATTCCAAAAAAAAACTCCCGAAGGAGTTTAGTTTCTGCGATTGGAGCGACCTGACAACAGGACAAGTCGAAGTATCTGAAGTACCGTTGCCAACAGAGCAGCAACATAGGTGAACGCGGCAGCCCTAAGCATCGCTTTGGCGTCGGCACCTTCATCTTCACTGATGAACCCTTCGCTGGAAAGAATGCGCAGCGCACGTCCTGAAGCGTCGAATTCGACCGGCAACGTAACCAACTGGAACAGTGCGATTACGCCCAACATGGCAATCCCGACATAAAGGATCGTAGGTTGGCTTAATACTAAGCCGATAATGATCACAAACCAGGCAAGATTACCCGAAACGATGGCCACCGGTAAAAGCGCATTGCGCACTCCGATGAAACTGTAGTTTTCGGCGAACTGGATGGCATGTCCGACTTCATGCGCCGCTACTGCGACGGATGCGATCGAATCTTCGTTATAAACTTTGGGCGAAAGATTGACGATGTTGGTGCGCGGATCGAAATGATCGCTCAGCAAACCGTTCTGGCTGACTTGTACCTGCACACCGGAAAGACCGTTGCGATCCAAAATCTGGCGTGCGACCGTTGCGCCGGTCAAATGCTTTTCGGTTTGTACGGTGCTGAAATGCTTATAAGCACCCTGTACTTTGGCTTGCGACCACATAACAAGAACAATAGCCGCGATGTAGAGACCTAATTGTAAAAAGTCCATTTGTTTCCTCTGTGTCTAAGTTCGTGTTTACTTGACGATTTCCTTTAATGCTTTGGATGCTTTGAATGTCGCGGATTTGCTGACGCCGATGTTGATCTTTTCTTTGGTCGACGGGTTGATTCCGACGCGTGCTTTGCGTACTTTGACTTCGAATTTGCCGAATCCTGCGATATCGACTTTGCCGCCTTGGCCTAATGTTTCTTTAATATCGTCGAAAACTAGTTCGATGATTTCGGTTGCTGACTTTTTGGTGATATCCAAACTAGCGGATAGTGTTTCGGCTAAAGCTTTCTTGTTCTTCGTTTCCATGAATGTTACCTCCGTTGATAGTTTCATCATAGCACTCCATTTTTGTAAATACAATCCAAAGCACTTATTCGGCCTTTAGTTCCTTCTTCATCAGCTCTAAAATCGATTTTGACGGTATTTCAGCCTCATAAAGCACTTTATACACCTGTTCGGTAATGGGCATATAGATACCAAAATGTTCGGCTTCTTCATAGATGACTTTTGCCGCTTTGACGCCTTCCACCGTTTTCGTGTTGGTTTCCCAAAAACTTTTTGCGTTATTGGAGCGTCCAATCAGTAAACCGGCCTGAAAGTTTCGCGAATGCGGACTGGTGCAAGTGACGATCAAATCGCCGACCCCGGTCAATCCCAAAAAGGTTTCAGGTTTTGCCCCAAAATAAGTTCCGTAACGCGACATTTCGGCTAAT
>JBBQGS010000040.1:0-12902 GCA_038323255.1 Erysipelotrichales bacterium
GCCGTAACTTTGGCTCCCTTGACATATGGGGCTCCGAAACGGGTCGTACGGTTGGAATAAACGAGAACTTTTTCGAAGACGACTTCAGCGCCTTCTTCGACTTCCAGTTTCTCTACGAAAATGGATTGGCCGACTTCGACGCGGAGTTGTTTTCCGCCGGTTTCAATGACTGCGTACATGTGTTGCACCTCCTTTTCTTTTTGGTGTGAGACTCGCCACGCCGGGTGGTTTAAAACGCTTGAAAACCCGTGATGTGCGGTTGCGTATCCAATAGGAAAGGCAACGTAAGATATTTTAGCATGTTTCCCCTGTTTCGTCAATTCAAGAAAACAAATGCGATAGTAGCGTAGCCAATGGAATCAGGATCACCGGCATAAAGATTGCGGGGATGAGATTGGCGATCTTGATATCCGCTATTTTCAGCATTTTCAGTCCTAATCCAAGGATCACGACCGAGCCCACAACGGCTATATTCGGTACGATTGTCGGGTTCAGATTCAACCAAGGTTGGATGACGACGCTCAACAGACTGATGCCACCCTGATAAATCAGGATGACGAAGGCCGAGAACAAGACACCGATGCCCATCGTGGATGCGAAGATGATGGAGCCGATAAAGTCGAGGATGCTTTTTGTGTAGAGCATGGTCGGATTGTGCAGCAAACCGTCGTTCAAGGCCCCGACGATCGCCATCGCACCAACACCGAACATCAGGCTGGCCCAGATGAAGCCCTGGGCAAAGGTTCCGTTTGATTTCTTGGCGAATTTGGCTTCGATAAAGTGTCCGAATGCTTCGAGCTTTGCTTCGATGTCAATCCCTTCTCCTATAAAGGCTCCGATTGCGATGGAGATAATCAAAATCGGCCAATCCACCACTTCGATGGCTCCGGAAATTCCAATTAGAATGACGCATAATCCAAGACCTTTCATCAGTGTTAGCGATATTTTCTCGGGGATGCCGCGATGCAGAACTAATCCAATGACTGATCCTATGATAATTGCGATAAAATTGATCCATGTTCCAATCATGCGGATTCCCCTTTCTTTATAATATATGGTGCTTCGACGATACATCCGTCGGCTCCGTTTTTCATCACTTCGATCAATACGCCAACCGCTGGTTGAGCGATGGTGTGGTGGATGAAGCGGATGCGTTTGACAGTTAAATGTTGTTTCGATAGGTAGCTGATCAACTCAACGATGCGGTCGGCCCGATGTACAAGGCAGAGTCGACCTTTTTCTTTCAAAAGGCGAAACGAGTGTTGCGTCAACATTTCCATAGGTAATGAGGTTTCATAGCGGGCTGCCCAACGAAATGAATTGCGTTGCAGGTCGCTTGTCGATTCCTTGAAATACGGAGGATTGCATACGATCAAGTCAAAGGGTTGATCCAGATAGTCTGCGAGATTACTTACGGTAAACTTCGCATTGACGATGTGATTAAGTCTCGCATTCTCTTCGGCCAGTTCGATTGCTTCAACAAACAGATCGATGCCGACGCCCTCTTTTCCACCTTGCAGAAGACAACTTAACAATAACACGCCGTTGTTGGTGCCGATATCCAGGATGCGGTCGGTTTTGCGGACCTTTACAAAAGTGGACAAAGCAACGGTATCGCTATTCAGCCGAAACATGTCGTCGCGTTGCAGTAAACGCAAGGATGTTCCCGGAAGATAATCGGTTTTTTTCACAAAAGCACTCCCCTTTCGTAACAGTATATCGTCAAACAAGAAAATTGACCATGGTTTTTCATGGTCAATTCGTCTAATATCGCCTTGATTCCGCTAGATTGGTCGATACATGTTTATTTCTCGAAAATCATCGTGATCGATCTTTGTGAATTCCATAAACCCGAACGGTTTGAAAAAACGTATGGCGATCGGGTTGTTTTTCTTACAGGTCGTTGAAATCTGCGTGATTCCTTGTGATCTGAGCAATCCTATCAGGAAGGTTATCGCTTTTCGCCCAAAGCCTTGCTGTTGGGAAGTTTCCTCGATCAGCAAATCTCATAAGAACACTTTGTCTGCATCATACCGCTTGATTAGGCTTCATGGATTTCCACTAACGGTAGTTCAAACCAGAACAGACTGCCTTCGCCGACCTTACTGATGACACCATATTTAGCATGGTGGCTCTTCAGAATCGCGCTGGCGATGGCCAATCCAAGCCCGGTGCCTGCGGTTTGACGTTGATAGTTTTTATCGATCTTGTAATAGCGATCCCAGATGTACGGGAGGTCTTCTTCGGCGATACCGTCGCCATGGTCGATTACTTCGATGCGGACTGTTTGATCTACCAACACCTGCAGGATGATTTTCTTGTCGTCGCCGATATGCTTGATGGCATTATTGAGAAAATTGTAGATGACTTGGCCGATCTTAACCTCATCCCCACTGGCGATGACACCGGAGTAGGACATGACTTGGATGTCTATCCCTTCGTTTTGAATCAAACCTTTCATCAAACTGACTGTATGGTCAAGTAGTTGGACGACATCGAAATTTTTGATGTCCAATTCGAGCACGTTGGCCTGCAGTTGCGAGAGCCGCGTCATATCGTTGACCAGCCGATCGAGATGATTTACTTCTGAAAGGATGACTTCGAGGTGTTCTTCGCGTTTCTTCGGATTGTTTCCAGACAGATCGCGGATCATTTCGGTATACGCTTTGATCATCGTTAAAGGAGTCTTGATATCATGGGAAACATTAGCAATCAGATCTTTGCGGAGTTCGTCCATTTTGCCCAATTCTTCCGTCGCAAAATTCAATGTATCAGCCAGTTCGGTGATTTCCCCAAACTCGCTGCGTTCGAACTTGACTTTGTAATCCCCTTCTGCCAGTTTCTGTGCACTGCGGTTCATCCTGACGATCGGAGTGGCCATACGGTTGGAGATCCAGAATGCGATGACGCTGGAAAGGAAGAAAACAGCCATTGTGACATAGATAAATTGGTCCTTTAGGATGTTGACGGTGGAATCAAGTGGTTCTAGCGTCGAATTGAGGAAGATATAGAAGTTCCCGAAATCGGCTTTCACTTCGCGACCGTAGACTAGCATGCTTTGGCCCAATTGGTTGTTTTCCAGCGGAAGCAAAAAATCGCCGGTTTTGGATTCCTTTGTCCGACTGATATAATCAGCAACGTTTTGGGGATATTTGATGACGCGTTGGGTCAGATAGCAACCCAATCCGATCGAATCGACCTGATAAAGCAATACGCCGTCTGAATTGTAGATAACGGCGCAAACGTTGTTACGGACTGCCACGACTTGGATGTCCACATCGATATCGTTGTTTTTGATACCGAGTTCCATCTCGTTTGCGACAAGGCGGACATGATCAACTTTCATATCGCGGTAATAGGAAGAGATGAAGGCGACCTGGAAGATCCAGATTGCACCTAAAATACCTACAGTGAGCAGGATGAAGTAAACCCAGGTTCTGACGCGGATGCGGCTACTGAACTTCAAATTTGTAACCCGTTCCGCGTACGGTTACGATGTAATCGCGGTATTCGCCAAGGTTATGGCGTAACATTTTGATGTGGGTGTCGACAGTACGATCATCCCCGAAATAATTATAATTCCACACTTTATCCAACAGAACATCGCGCGAAAGCGCCGTGTTTTTATTGCGCACCAAGAACAGTAAAAGATCAAATTCTTTGGGAGTTAGGCTGATCTTTTCTTTGTTGATGAAGACATTGCGGGCATCGACGTCGATATTGAGTCCGTTGAATGTCATCGTGCTGTTTTCTTTGCCGAGATGACGGTCGACGACCACTTTGATACGAGCCATCAGTTCTTTCGGACTAAAGGGTTTTACCACATAATCGTCTACGCCTAATTCGAATCCGAATAGTTTATCGAATTCTTCCTGGCGAGCCGAAAGCATGATAATGGGGATGTTTTTGATTTTTTTAATTTGTCGGCAGGCGCTGAACCCGTCGAGATACGGCATCATGATATCGAGTACGATGACATCGAAATCTTCTTTTTCAACCATCTCCAACGCTTCACGGCCGTCCTTCGCTTCTTTCACTTCATAACCGGAAGCTTCCGCATATTCGCGTACGACCTCGCGGATCTTTACTTCATCGTCGACGACGAGTATTTTTGTCATATCAACACCGCCTTTCGTTAAGTGTATATCAACATTGTGTAATCACTGTGAAACCCTATTATATGCCTATTTGGCGGGCATTGCGGACCATACAGGAGTTTTCTTGCTCGATCGCGCCTTCGATTTCCAGCAGATTTCCCTTCACCCAAATTTCTTGGGTTCGCTCATAGAGAGTGGGCATGACGACCAGATCGAGAAAGGCGCTTTCGTCACTGACCGAAATGAAGGCCATCATCTGACCGGTCTTGGTGCGGTAGGGTTTGACGCGCTCCACCATGACGGCACATTTGACACTTGCATTAAGAGTATTCGACGTGACCAGCGGATTACAGCGGTAGTTCGTTTTCTGCTTCAGCAGCAAAACCGGATGACTGGAGAAATAGAACCCGAAGACATCCCTTTCCCGTTCGTTACGCTCACTCGCCAAATCGGCGACGCTGATCGGGATGGGTCGCGATACCAGATCCAGATCGATACGGGACTGTCCCAACGTATCGATGCGGACCAGATCGGCATAGGTGCAGGCTTCGTCCAGCGAGGCAAGCATCGACTTGCGCGTCATCGCGAAATCATCCAAGGCTCCGGCGTCGATCAATGCTTCGATGTTCTTGCGGTTAAAACGGTGGGTCATGATGCGGGCTACAAAATCATAGTAATCCAGGAATAACCCGTTTTTACGCTCATCCAGGATTTCGCGGCAGGCGGCCGTTCCGACCCCTTTGATGACGGTTAGCGGAAAACGGATCCAAGCATCTTCCAACAAATATCCCGCACTACTGCGGTTGACACTGGGAGCCAGCAATCCGACATTGCGCATCCGACATTCGTTGACGTATTCGGCGGTCTTGCTTTCGCTGCCGATCACGCTGCTTAACAGCGATGTGAAGAATTTGTCGGGATAATTGGCTTTCAGATACGCCATCTGATAGGAAATCATCGCATAGGCGACGCTATGGGATTTATTGAAGCCATAATTGGCGAATTTCGCGACCAGGTTGAACAATT
Organism: Erysipelotrichales bacterium; assembly: GCA_038323255.1. Classification (GTDB taxonomy): domain Bacteria; phylum Bacillota_I; class Bacilli_A; order Erysipelotrichales; family Erysipelotrichaceae; genus GWE2-51-13. The sequence continues at coordinate 5,124 of JBBQGS010000040.1, forward strand.
CGATTGCCAGCGCCTGCGTATATCCTTTCGCAACACAGCCTTCGAGAAATTCTTTCTGCAGTTTATCGAGCTCTTTGGAACTCTTCTTACTCATGGCTTTGCGTAATACATCGGCTCTGGCTAAACTGAATCCAGCCATCTTTTGGGCCACCAGCATGATTTGTTCCTGATAGATCATAATCCCGAAGGTATCACTCAGAATCTCTTTTAAATCCGGATGCGGATATGTGACTGTTGATGGATTGAGTCTTCGTTTCAGGTATTCGGGGATGTTTTCCATCGGACCGGGACGAAACAAGGCGATCGTGGCCACGATATCGTCGAAACGATCGGGCTTCATCTTGCGGATCAAATTCTTCATCCCTTCGGATTCCAACTGGAAAATGCCGACCGTATCCACATTCGCAATCAATTCGTAGGTTTTCTTATCGTCCAACGGAAGTTTCAAGGGGTCAAGATTATTCCCTTCTAGCTTTAGCATCTGAACGACATCGTCGATGATGGTTAAGTTGCGCAATCCAAGGAAGTCCATCTTGATCAGACCCATCGCTTCCAGATGTTCCATCGTATACTGTGTGGACAGCAGATCGGTTTCAATTTGAACCAACGGGATTACGTCGACCAGGTCGCAGTCGCTTAGCACGATACCGGCCGCATGGGTGGAGACATGGCGCGGCAGACCTTCCAAAGCCGAAGCATAGGTATACAGTTCTTTGAACTTCTCACTCGATTCGATCAACTGCGAAAAGTGCCGGCTTTCTTCTTTGGCTCTAGGCAGGGTGATTTTCAAGGTGCCAGGCACGGTCTTTGAGATCATGTCCATATCGCGGACGCTGATACCCAAGACCCTTCCTACATCCCTTAATGCCTGTTTGGCAGCCAATGTCCCGAAGGTCGAGATATGTGCGACATGGTCTTTGCCATATTTGGCGACGACATAAGCGATGACTTCGTCGCGACGGTTGTCCGGGAAGTCGATATCGATATCCGGCATCGAGATGCGCTCCGGATTAAGGAAACGTTCGAAAATCAGGTTGAACTTGATCGGATCGACATGTGTGATGCCCAGACAATACGCCACCAGGGTCCCGGCCGCGCTTCCGCGTCCCGGTCCGACATAGATACCCTGTTTTCGGGCATACCGGATGAAGTCCCAGACAATCAGGAAATAGTCTTCGAAATGCATATCGGTGATGATGTCCAGTTCGGATTTCAGACGGTTCAGATAAACGGGATCCATCGTATCGCTCTCGAGTCTCTTTTTCAGACCTTGCAAGCAAAGTTGGGTCAGATATTGTTTGGCATCGATCTTGCCCGGTATTTTGAATTTCGGCAGATGCGCACCGGCCGGCGCAAAATTATAATGACAGGCGTTGGCGATCTCATCGCTTAGTTCCAATTCGTTTTCAGGATAAAGGTGGGTCATTTCGCCTGGCGACAGCATCCACCTACCTTCGAATACCGGTAGATTCTTGTCGGACAACGTTTGTTGGGTACCGATTGCGTTCAAGACGCGAAAGGCTGTTTCATCACTTCGTTGCGCATAATAGACTTTCGATAAAGCCAGCGTCTTTACGCCGAGCGGCGCGCATAACTCGCGCACGATATCGTTACGCTGATGCCAGAACGAGGCTTCTTCGTAGGAACAACCGACTAAAAGCAAGGGAAATTTCACTTTGAGTTGCTTAATCAGTTCGACGATGCGCTTACGATCGTCTTTGATCATCGCTTCTTCCAACAATCCACCTTCACAGAAAACGACGATCCAAAGATGTTCTTTATAAACTTCGATGTCTTCCGTGCTTATCTTGAAAGGATCGCAGGCCACCATCGTGCACAGACGCATGAGACCTTTGTATCCTTCGTCATCCTTCGCCAACAACAGAAACGGATAGCTATTCCCTTCGACCTGAACATCGATCTCAATGCCCAATATCGGTTTCATTTGATGTTTCGTCGTCGCCCTGATGAATTCAGGAACGCCGTATAAACGATTGCGGTCGGTCAACGCAACGGCATCATAGCCCAATTCTTTCGCGTTTCTGACTAATGTGTCGGGAGTCATCGTACCTTGAAGCAGCGAATAGCAGCTACGTACCAAACAATGGACGGCCATGGCGTTCACCTCCCTTTCTTTAGTCCATTATACTCGGAATACGGCTAAAAAAGAACAGCGGTGCCGTATCCCGCAGTATGTAATTTCAGGTTTTATGAACGATAAGCGCAAAAACAAGTTATCTCCGTTTACCTTGTCCTACAAAAAAACTGCCGATCATCGAACCGGCAGTTTCACAGAGGTTAATAGTTATAATTCAAATTATCGTAGGTGTTGATGATGATCGAGTTGATCGTACCATCAAGGTAGGTCACTTTGACTAAGTCGCCGATCTTACTGACGGCGAGTTCCGGGGAGATGCTGATCGGAGCGATCAACAGTTTATTCAATCCCTCGAGGCGAATATAGTAATTGGAGTTGCCGTTTACGGTGGCGATATCAATCGATGTGATCTTCGCTTCAACTGTTTTCAGTTGGGTTGATCCGTCGATGACTCCTTTTTCGTTGAGCCGGTTGATATAGGCGATTTGCGCGGCAGCGACGGTCGGACCGACACCGACTAACGAGTAATCGGTCACGGCGACGAAGGAATAAAGTTTAACGAGTCCTTCTTGGTCTTTCAGCGAGATGAAGTAGGTAGGCTGTCCTTCGATGTTCAACAGGACCGGGAACGTAGCCGTGTAACCTAAGTCTTGGACTTGCCCTTGGGCACTGCTCATGGCGCTGTATTCATCCGCACCGCCGATACGGTAGAAGTCGGCTTTTTTGTTTTGTAGGTTGATCAGGGCGAAGCCGACGATGGATTTGTCAGCCCCGACGGAAGTCAGACCGGAGAAGACATAGGTTTGGCCTTTGATCGAAACATAGTTATACCCATCGGTCGTTTGGATCATGTCCTTTTGACCGAAAATGGTGTTCCAGAAACCGTTGACGTAATAACCCCAGTTGTCGATCTGGGTCCATGCGAGTGCGGTCGGTTGAACGCGATCGACCCAGGTCGGGACATTGTCGAGACCGTATTTGTTCATATCCCCGGTAATCGGATCGACAACGATGACGCCGATGGCATCCATGCCGCCGAATAAACCGATCTTGGGTTTTACGATCGATAGGACATAAAAGGGATTGCCATTGTCGTCGACTTCAAACGAGTAGTCCTGCAGGATGTCCGTGCGGTATTTGAAGCGCACGTGCCGTAGCATATCCTGGTCGAAGTAGGCGCTTGGTACATAGCGCATGCCTTTGGCCAAAGTGACCATCTTGACATCGGATGCATCGTTGACGTTGACGCGGATGTACGAAGGTACGCCGGTATTGCGATTGTTGAACCATTTGATAAGGCCTTGGTATTCAAGCGGCGAAACACGCAAGATGTTGGTCGGTGTGCTGACTAAGGTGTAGGTCGGATCGATATTGTATTGCGAACCCAGACCCTGCACTTTGCCCATCTGTTTGTCGCCCAACTGCTGAGCGGTCGCTTTGTCGACGACCGGAATTCTGGCTAAAGTGATAGCGTCGAAATTCTTGGAGAAATCGGTCTTTTCTGCGATTACGATCTGATCGCGGTATTTCCGTGCATTCAGCATTTCGCTGCCTAACAAGGAGGCTACGACCACAAAGACCACCAGTAAGGCCGCTAATGCGATGCTGTTGCGGACCAAGGTCGAAAAACGCTGGCTCAAGAGAAAATTCAGTACGCCGAAAGCAACCAGATAGAATGCAAACAACATATAGATGCCTGTATTCTGAAAGTTATAGGCAGGTAGTGTGACATAGTCGATCACAAACGCTAAGATCACGACCATCAGCAATGAAATCAGAATCGATTTGGTATTCCCTTTGGTTTTGGTTGCGTTGAAGATCCACGCATAATCCGTACGGGTTGGCTTTTTTCTCATATTTCTCCTTTAATGCGAGCTCTGAGTTCGTTCAGCAGCTGTTGCGACGTGATTTCGTCGACAAGTTTGACGGCGGCCGCATGTTTATGTCCGCCTCCGCCGAAATGGGCGGCGATATCGTTGATGGGTACATGTCTAGAACGCAGACTGCCGTTGAATTTGGATGTCCCATCATCCGTGTTTTCGATGAATAGTCCCCAGATTTCGAACTCACGCACGTTGCCGAGCTCGTTGATGCGCTCTTTCGCCTGGTTGGGGGTAAGTTCCAGCGTTTTTAAGATTTCCAACGTCAGGAAGATCGTCACTAATCCGATGTCTTCGATGATGGCATTTGCCCTGATATAGTTGATGAATTTGTATTCAATCATGGAATAGGCGAAAAGTTCTTCGTTGATACGCGGCAGATCCAATTGGCTTTCGGCCAGATAAGCTGCCATTTTCAACGTATGCGGCGTAACGTTGTTGGTGGAAAACTTGATCGTGTCGCTGATGATGCCCATATAAAGATACTGGGCACACTTAGTCGACAACACACTATCGTGGCTGAACGATTTCAGCAGGCCCGCAATGATTTCACAGGTGCTGGCGGCGTCTTCGTGCACGATCTCAAGTTGCGCATAATGATCAGGCATAGGATGATGGTCGATTTTGACGATATGTTTCGCTTTGACGAAACGTTGGTCGTCGACGCGCGCCGCGTTGGATGTATCCAGGATAATCGCAAGGCTATCTTCGACGATACTGTTTTCCACATCGTCAGGGTTCTCGAAAAGTTCCGGTTTCACACCGAGATGTTTTCCCATCGCATAGATGTTCTTATGCGGATAAGTTTCTTTCAACCAGGTAATCAGACCCCATTGGCTGCCCAGTGCGTCGGGATCAGGGTTTTGGTGACGGAAAACGCAGATGTTCTGGGCTTCCTCCAACCAAGTACGCAAGGTGCGTTGCATATTAGAATCCAAGCAGGACGGATGTGTCTTGGGCGATGACCAATTCTTCGTTGGTCGCAATCATCCAAACCTCGACTTTGGAATCAGGTAAGGATAGTTTTGTGTCTTTACCGCGCGATTTCGCGTTGAGGGCGTAATCGAAACGGATTCCTAACGCTTTTTCGACGCACTGTGTGATGTCCGCCCGGACGCCATGGTCATTTTCACCCAATCCGCCGGTATAGACGAGTGCGTCGATGCTGCCCATCTGCATAACATAACTGCCGATGGTTTGGGCGATGCGGTTAGCGTACATCTTGCGGGTCAGGATGGCTTGTTCGTTGCCTTCGTCAAATGCTTTTTCGATATCGCGCGCATCGCTGGAAAGGCCGGAAACCCCCAACATGCCGCTTTTCTTATTTAGGATGTCGATGACCTGTTCGGCCGTCTTACTTAGTTTTTTCATGAGGAAGGTGATGATGGCGGGATCGATGTCGCCCGAACGGGTGCCCATCATGATGCCTGCCAACGGCGTGAATCCCATCGAAGTGTTGACGGACTTGCCGCCCTGAATCGCGGTGATCGACGCCCCGTTGCCTAAGTGGCAGGTGATGACGTTGATATCCTCGACTTTGCGGTCCATCTGTTTCGCAATCTGGCGACTGACGAAGAAGTGTGAGGTGCCGTGGAACCCATAACGGCGGATTTTATAATGCTGATAATATTCGAATGGAATGGGATAGAGATAGATGTCGGGTGTCATCGTTTGGTGGAACGCGGTGTCGAAAACCATAACATGACGGGCATGCGGGAGCGATTTCGCAAACGCACGGTAACCGATCAGATTGGCCGGATTGTGCAACGGTGCCAAATCGGACAAATCTTCGATGTCTTGTTCGACTTTTTCGTCGACGATCACCGACTTCGCATAAAGTTCCCCGCCGTGGACGACACGATGGCCGACCCCTTTGATTTCATCGAGGTTGGCGACGATGTGATGGGTGATCAGCGCTTCCAGAACCATCTGTACCGCTTCTTTGTGGTCGCGGATGGGTTGGACCTTGGAGAACTTCTCCCCTTTTACCTTAATACTGAAAATGGCGTCCTCGAACCCGATTCGTTCGACGATCCCGCTGGTCAATACCTTTTCTTCAGGCATTTCAAACATCTGGAATTTGAGGGACGAACTCCCTGCGTTAACCGAAATCACTTTTGTCATGTTTTTTCTCCTTCATTCGTTTTCGAAAAGTTGTTTTACGATGTCATCGACTGCTTCGATCTTGAGATCGCTCAGCTTTTGATAGATTTGCTTACGCGTCTGATATTTCTTGGCGCACTGCAATTTGTCTTCCATGGTTTCAAGGATCCTTTCGGTTCGCTGCAACGTGTCGTACACGGCGCTGCGACTGATGCCGGTCTGTTCAGCAATCTCGGCCAGTGAATAATCGTCGCGGTAATGCATCGCCGCAACCGCCTTTTGATTATCGGTCAGCAGAGTTTCATACCAGTCCAACAGAATGTTCATGCGCTCTGTTTTATCCAACATCATGGAAAGCCTCCGTGATGCTATAGAGATAGCTTTCGGGATCGAATGGTCTAAGATCAACGGCGTTTTCGCCCAATCCGACAAACTTCACCGGAATCTTCAATGTATCTGCTATAGCCAATAATATACCACCCTTGGCTGTTCCGTCCATCTTTGTGCAGACGATGCCGGTAACGCTGACGGCTGCGGTGAAGGCCGTTGCCTGCACGAGTGCATTTTGACCGGTGGTCGCATCCAGAATCAGCCAGACATGATCGGGATTACGTCCCGTTTCTTTGACGATGACACGGTTCATTTTAGCGAGCTCGTTCATCAGATTCACTTTATTTTGTAATCTGCCGGCCGTATCGACCAAGAGGATATCAACTTTTTCGTTAAGTGCCTGCCTGATTGCGTCGGTGAGTACACTGGCCGGATCGGCGTTGGGTTTGCCTGAAATACAAGGAATGTTGAGTTTAGCGGCCCATTCTTCAAGTTGTGTGACCGCACCTGCCCGAAACGTATCGGCGGCGGCCACAACGACGCGTAAACCTTGGTCGGCATACAATTTAGCGAGTTTGGCGACTGTCGTCGTCTTGCCGCTGCCGTTGACACCGACCACCAAGACGACATTAAGCCGTTCAGCGGCCATTGTCACGGCTGCATCCATCCCTGTGAACAATTCCGCCATCGATTCGCTAACCGCATCCAATCCGTCGTTAATCGTCGTTATATTCTGATTATAAACCTTCTTTTTGGTTGAAGTTAAGATTTTATTGGCTGTCTTGATGCCGATATCGCTTTGCATCAGAATGATCATCAGGTCTTCGTAGAATGTTTCGTCGATGATCGACTTTCCGTTGAAATACTCCTGGATTTTTAAACCCAGTCCTTTGCTTGTTTTCTTGAAACCGCTCAGGTAAATATCCTGATCCTTTTTACCCGTGAATTTTTCTTTTAATGTTTTAAAGAAACTCATACCAGCACCTCCGGTTCATCTTCAGCCAAGGTGACCGCTTCGGCCAGTTTTACCTTCAGCATCTGCGAGACACCGCTTTGCGGCATCGTGACGCCGTAAAGCACATCGCATAAGGCCATGGTTCCGGGGCGGTGGGTGACGACGATGAATTGCGTCTGTTGACTGAAACTCTTCAGGTAACGGGCGAAACGGTCGACGTTGGCGGGATCGAGCGCAGCTTCGATTTCGTCGAAGATGCACATCGGGACATGCCGAGCTTTCAAAATGGCAAAAAGCACGCTGATTGCGATGAGACTCTTCTCGCCTCCGGAAAACAAGCGGATATTCTGGACGGATTTACCCGGTGGCTGGACATCGATGTCGATGCCCGAATTAAGGATGTCACTGGGGTC
>JBBQGS010000041.1:0-12823 GCA_038323255.1 Erysipelotrichales bacterium
GCTAAACGCTTGGGTGGAAGGCACTATGATCACAACCGGCGATCTGCTGACCCCCGGAAGCAATGCGGTCTTCAATGTTATGCCTGCTGCTGGCTATGTGGTTACACAATGGACACTTGACGGAGTCGTTGTCCCAAACAACCTAACCAATCTTTTGACAGTCTCCAACATCACGAAAACTCTCACAGTCAGTGTAAGACTCACCTTATACGGAGACGTTAACATTGACGGAAAACTTTCAACGACCGATATCGTCATGCTGAGAAGATATCTTGCAGGTTTAGATACTTTGTCTGATTTAGGCAAACTAGCAGGGGACTACAATAAAGACGGAAAAATTTCGACGACTGATATCGTCATGATGCGACGCAAACTCGCGGGACTGGAGTAATAAACAATGAAAAAATTCCTCATCGTTTTACTTTTATTGATTCAAATGGTTGTGTTCGCTCCAAAAGTGAATGCGGTATATACCTTTTCAACCTCGATATCAGGGGCTTCAGTTATCAACAAAGGATCGTCATTCACGGTCAACGTCAATGTGAGTACTACAACAAAAATCTATTCTTTCGAAGGGAATCTCTCCTACGACCACAGTAAATTGCAACAAACAGGAGCTGCTTGCTTATTTGCAAATGGATGTAACGCAACAGTCGGATCAAGAGCAGTTTTTGACTCAGGCACAAGTAGAAGCGGAAGTTTCACAGTCGGATCAATCACGTTTATCGCATTGGCTGCTTTCTCAGTTGGCCAGAGCACAACGATTACAATAAGTGGAGTAACAGGGTCTCTTGGTAGTTCGGACATTCCTGGTACCAATGCTTCCCGCACAATCACCATTGCAGTTCCTAAATCCTCCAACAATGATCTTTCCTCACTGAAGGTCGACGGGGTTTCCGTTCCCAGTTTCAGTGCTTCCACCACTTCTTACAATGCAGGCAGCACGGCTAACACAAGCATCGCCATCAGTGCTACGGTTGCGGATCTTAAGGCGAGTGTCAGCGGAACCGGATCTAAAGCGTTGGTGTACGGCGCTAATTCCTTTCCAATCAGAGTTACCGCGGAGAATGGATCCGTCAAGGCTTATACCGTCAACATCACGCGGACTGATCCGCGCTCAACCAACAATTTCCTTTCTGCGATCACTCTAAACGCAGGAACACTTACCTTCAGTCAAGACACTGGCAATTATGTGGTAGTCGTTGAAAACAACGTCACGTCGATCACCATCGGAGCGAGTGTCGCTGATTCCAAGTCTACCCTGACTGGGATAGGAACCTTTGATTTAAAAGTTTACAGTAATAAATTTCCGCTGACTGTAACGGCGGAGAATCAGACAACGAGAATATATACCGTGGATATCGTGCGTAAAGACGAACTGGGCTTCTCGCGCGAACTTTCCAGCGACAATACACTGGCAACACTGGCTATCGAAGGCATCACGGTGCCGTTTGCGCCGCTTACAACGCAGTATGTACTCAATGTGGATACGGCTGTCGCTTCAGTGAATATCGCCGCTACCGTGCATGATGCGACTGCTAAGGCCGTATTCACACCTGTTGCGCCACTGGCATTCGGACAAAATGTCGTAAATGTGACCGTAACTGCCGAGAACGGGGAAAAACGGATCTATGCTTTGTTTATCTACCGCAAGAGCGATGCGCCGGTCGTATCGATCGACGATATAGTGAAGACTTTGGATACGATGACTGGGAAAGCGGTGATACTGGTGCCGGGGATCAGCGGGATCATCCCGAAAGAAGTATTGGATAAAGCAGCCGCAAAAGGAATCGTGCTTTCCGTCGAAAAGCGGGACGAATTCGGACGTGTCATCTATTTCTGGACCTTCACCGGTGCAGCGGCGGACACGCGTACCAACATCAATACAAACCTGAGTTTCGCATCTCCTGACAAAGAAGCAATCCTCGCGTTGATTAACTATGCGGACGGATTAATCCTCAACTTCGCGCATACCGGACCGATCGTAGCGGGAACCACCGTCAAGATCTATGTCGGAGCGCAGTTCGAAGACGGCATGATGCTGAATCTGTATCTGTTTGACAAAGTGAAAAACAAGCTGACCTTGTCGGTTGAAAAAGTCGAAGTGAAGAATGGGTTCGTCGAATTGACGATGGCGCATGCATCTGAATATTATCTGACGCGGGCAACACTCAAGACAAACAAGACGGATTCGGTGTTCTTCATCGCTTCGATCATCGAAGCTGGATTAATCCTAAGTTTACTGATTTATATGGTATTGCGCAGACAACGCAAAGCTGTTTAACTTGATGAATGCCGGAAAATCGGTTACGATTTTCAAGGACATAAAGCAGAGTCCAACGACTTTGCTTTTTTAACCTTTGAGAGGGGAAACAATGGAAAAACTGATTGCGCCGATTGCATCGACGCTCAACGTAGGGTATGCGCAGGTAAAGAATACGTTGGATTTGTTGGCGGACGGAAACACGATTCCGTTTATTGCTCGTTATCGTAAGGAAGTCACTAAAGGTTTGGATGAAGAACAGATCCGCTATATCGACGAACAGTTTCAATATCAAAAGAATCTGGCGAAACGCAAAGAAGATGTTAAACGCCTAATTGAAACGCAGGGGAAGATCACACCTGAACTGATTGCTCAGATCGACGCCTGCGAGAGTCTTTCAAATGTCGACGATATCTATCGTCCGTATCAGCAAAAACGTAAGACACGCGCTACGGATGCCATCGCCAAAGGACTAAAACCCTTAGCCGAGTGGATTTTAACTTGTCCGCAACACGGGAGTCTGGATGAAGAAGCCAAGAAGTACCTCAATGAAACTCTAACGAGCAGTGAAGAAGCGATTCAAGGTGCCAAAGATATCCTGGCAGAGATCGTCAGCGATGATGCTTCTTTACGCAAACGGATTCGCGATTTCGTGTTCACCGAAGCCAAACTGAATGTCAAACTGAAGAAGAATGCGGTCGATGAAGAGAAGACCTACCGTGTCTACTATGCATATAATGAACGTTGTTTCACACTCGCCTCGCATCGCATCATGGCCATCGACCGCGGTGAGAGAGAAAAAATATTGGATGTATCGATGGAGTATAACCGCGAACGCTTTGCGAAATATCAGCTCAATATCATGACGATGGGCAAAGAGACCATCGTGAAAGAAGTACTGGACGAATCCATCCGTGACGGATTGAAACGCTTGGTCTATCCGGCTATCGAACGCGAAATTCGCTCAATTTTAACCGACAAAGCACAGGAGAAATCAATCGATGTCTTCTCGTCCAACCTTGAAAGACTATTATTGCAGGCTCCGATGAAAGGATCCATTATCCTAGGACTCGATCCTGCTTATCGCACCGGATGCAAACTGGCTGTCATCGACGGTACAGGTAAACTTCTGCATATCGATGTCATTTTCCCCCATCCTCCCGTCAATAAGAAAAACGAGGCGATCAAGAAAACAATCGAGATCCTCACTAAATTCAACATCAATCTGATCGCCATCGGAAATGGTACCGCAAGTCGGGAATCGGAAGCGTTCATCGCTGAAATTCTGCGCGCGAACCCTTCGATTCAAGCCCGTTATGCCATGGTCTCCGAAGCCGGCGCATCTGTTTACTCAGCCGGTGATTTAGCCCGCGAAGAATTCCCGGACCTGCATGTGGAGGAACGCTCAGCAGTCTCAATTGCACGCCGCCTCTTGGATCCTTTATCAGAACTCATCAAGATCGATCCCAAAAGTATCGGGGTAGGGCAGTACCAACACGATTTAGCCCCTGCCAGATTACAGGAACGACTGGATTTCGCAGTCGTCAAAACCGTCAACCGGGTCGGCGCCGACGCCAATACCGCCAGCGAAGAATTATTGCGCCATATCGCCGGACTCAACAAGAATGTGGCCAAGTCTTTAGTCGCCTACCGCAACGAAAACGGTAACTTCGACAGCCGTGTCCAACTGACCAAAGTTAAGGGGCTTGGCGCCAAAGCCTACCAACAGGCCGCCGGCTTTCTGCGCATTCCCGCCGGCAACGACGAACTCGACCGGACAGCGATCCATCCTGAAAGCTACGACCTCACCAAACGCATCATGCGTGAACTGGGGATGAAGTCGCTAAATGACGAAAACCGCGGCATCGCGCTTTCGCAGGCCGATGCACAGGCTTTATCGGTTCGGCTAAACTCGGACACCTATACCGTGAAAGACATCCTGGCGGTCCTCTTTGTGCCTTTCCGTGACTATCGCGAACGTTTCGACGGTCCGCTGTTGCATAGCGACATCGTAAAGATCGAAGACCTGAAGGTTGGACTCTCACTGGAAGGCACGGTCCGCAATGTCACCGATTTCGGCGCCTTCGTCGACATCGGCCTTAAAAACGACGGGTTGGTGCACATCTCGAAATTAAGCAGTGAACGCATCTCATCCCCTTATGAAAAAGTCGCCGTCGGTGATATCGTGACCGTAACCGTCATCGAAATCGACCTCGAACGCCATAAAGTATCGCTCAGTATGCTCGATCAATAAAGACGCAAGAAGGGGATTGCGCTGATTCGACATGTGCTAACAATTGTGTGCTTCAAATCAAATCGTGAAAGGTCCGCAAACCGGACCTTTTATTTTTGTTTATTACTGTTGCCAAGAAAAACTTAGCGAAACAGATTGCATCATATATCGTAAAATGCGCTAAAAAGCCTATTTTAAGCCGATTTATAAATATATTTTTAATATGTTAATAGTTGCTTTTATGTCTATGAAATTCACCAAACCATTACGAATGTCCTCCCCTACAAGTTTTTAGAAAGCAATTTATATTACACCATCATGTTTGACATACCCGTTTTAATAGAACAAGATGCAATTAGATATAGGCATGAAACGACATTTAAAGAAGCCAATATCAGATAGAGTGCGGTTTATTTCAAGCAATCCCCCCCAAATTAAGTCATAGAAAATTTCATTCGCGAAAGAACTCCCTCCCTTCGCCTTTGCCGGATATCACATATGCCAATTTGGATATGATCCGGACTGTTAATCAAATCACTCAAAAAAGTGGTTGATTATATATCAGAATCGGTAATTGATAGTTTGAAGCGGCATATCAGAGTCAAACGTACTAGTAAGTATTTCATAAACATAGATGATTCCAGACAAACGGAACTCATTCCCTCTCGCTCTAATTCTGTTCCTTAAAATGCTGCGTATATAGTTCAGCCTTTATTTAATTATGCGGATTAGCTCAAGTTTACGAGTGTGGACTTCTTTTACTCAACTTTTCGAAAGCAGTTCCACATTGATTCATAAAGAAATCAATACCAAGTACAAGAGAGGAGGACATCATGAAAAGTGTTATTAAGATGCTGATAGGGTTTACAGTGGGAAATGCATTATTATTAACTGCTCTATACATAGCAGGAAAGGACGATATGAAAACACCAAAAGATCTATTAAACAAAACCAGAGATTTAGCCGAAGACGTTAAGGACTCCGTAGCGAATACAACCGACAAAGTACTTCATCCCAATGACAAAGTAGGCAATAAAGCTAAAGAATTAGTCAGAGGAGTAAAGAACGAAGCCAACACGATTAAAAGAGACTCGGCTGATGCAGTGGATGATGCTAAAACCTATATCCACAATAAAACAAAATAGCCTTAAAGAGGAGTTGAACTCTGCTACCTTCGATTGAGATTTGAACTAGGTAGTCAGAGTGGTTAAGTTAATGGTTTATATTGCGAAGTGAACCAAAAGGATAACTTCGGTTTTAATGGTTTATCTATTTCCATTTTTCGAATTATATCGGCATGTAAATCATGCAGAGAGAAATCTATGAGACATAAAAGTAAATATGGAATGATCGTATTAGCAGCCTGGTTAATCGCAACCGGTGTACTTTATTTTCTTAAACTGCCGGTCGCTCAGACCGGGATGATCATGGCGGTTGGTGCTATCGCCGCCGGTGCTTTGCTTATCCTGGATAAATAAACTCTTTGGGATATTGCAGATAGAAAGGAGAATAAATCATGTTATCAACCATTGCCATCATTCTTATCATTTTATGGTTATTAGGTGTAGTAACGGGCTCAACGTTCGGTGGAATCATCCATATTATCTTGGTCGTTGCCGTTGTTCTATTCCTAGTCGGACTGATCAGCGGAAGAAAAACGCTCTAACAATTGATTTCATTCGACATGGATCGATTTTTAGCAGACTGAGCTGAATAAAAATCTTAACATTTAATTTGGGAAACTGAGGTTGCTTATTTACGCAACCTCAAAATGCCGATGACCAGCTAACACAAAGTTCTAAAAGACCTGATCTGGGTCATTGTGATTTTTCAAAGACTGATTCATTACGTAATACATTTGTTGGCGAGCCCGATCCCAAGCATGTTTAATGATACTTGCATCGGACTTGCACAACTTAATGTTCATGGAGAAACAAAAATATGAGTAATAACGAAACACCGAATCCGACACCTACGCCAGCAGCGACACCTACGCCGACTCCCACGCCGACTCCTACACCAGCATCGACGCCAAGATATACGCTTACTCAGAAATCACCGCGAAGCGGTCTCACGGCGCAAAGAGTCGTCTATTACTTATTGGGCATTTTGGAATCACTGTTGGTCATCCGCTTGGTCTTCAAACTTCTTGGCGCAAACGCCGATAACGCATTTGCTTCCTTCATCTATTCGATAACGCAGATATTCTTGCTTCCGTTTGTTGCCATCTTCCGCTCGGCGACAGGGACAGGCATTGAACAAAAAGCTGTATTGGAGCCGAGTACGCTGATCGCAATGATCATCTATGCTTTAATCGCATGGGGAATCGTGAAGTTGATCGTAATCCTGAATGGAAAAAACAGTCAAGGAGTATAATATCGTCGAAATGATTTGAGTTCGACTGAAGTATAAAAATTATCGTTTTGTTTGAGATTTTCATCGACATTGAAAAGGCTCGTTTTCATTGTCCCTAAATACATAAATATTCAATATTGAAACGATCATACAGAATTGCCGCATAACTTCGAAAATTAATTTGAAGGGAGTAATTCATCATGCGCACCCCGGTAGTTAAGTTGGATCTCACGAAAATCGCACACAATGTAAGAACTCTGAAACAGTTGTGCGCGTCGAAAGGCGTAAGCATCATTGGCGTAACGAAAGGCGTTTCCAGTGATTTAAAGTATGCCCAAACCCTTTGTGATAATGGGATTGATATGCTGGGGGACAGCAAGATAGACAATTTGAGGAAAATGAAGGATGCCGGCATCAAGGCGCAATTTGTTTTGCTAAGTCCGCCCGCTCTTTCCGAATTAGAACTGGTCGTCAAATATGCCGACATCAGTTTAAATACCGAATTAGATGTATTACGGCAAATTTCAAAAATCGCACTGAAACACAACTGCATCCATAAAGTGATCTTAATGCTTGAAATGGGCGACATGCGGGAAGGAATCATGATGGAAGATATCATGGATTTCATTCAGCACGCGAAGGGATATTCAGGGATCGAAATCGTCGGCATCGGGGCGAATTTCGCTTGCTTAGCCGGTGCTATCCCAGGTGAAATTGAAATGCAGCAATTGACTTCGATTGCGGAACAGATCGAACAAGAGTTCGCATTTCCGCTCACCTATATATCCGGTGGAAACTCGGCGAATTACTATTGGCTGACAACAACGAGCAGCACCAAGAGAATCAATAATCTGCGATTAGGAGAATCCATATTATTAGGTTGCGAGGCGAGTAAAAAAGACAGTATTCCCAATTTATTTACGAATTCGATTTCTCTGATCGCGGAAGTGATCGAACTGAAGCGTAAACCCAAAGGGGCAAATTCCGATCAAGTTGACAAAGTCGTGAGGGCGATCTTGAATATCGGTAACCAAGATACATTCATCCCCGGACTATCTCCTCTGATCGATATCGAACTGCTTGGATCAAGCAGTAATCATCTTGTCGTAGACGCAAAAAAAACCAAACTGAAAGTTGGCGATAAAGTGGAATTCACACTAAAGTATGCTTCCGTCCTTGTAAGCATGACCTCACCAAACGTACACAAATGCTATATAGAATCAACCGATTCGATGGAGTACGCGGTATGAAAATCGGCGTATTTTGGAGAAAAAACAGAAATATCGAGTTCCAAAAGAAAATTACTTCAAACGAACTCTATGATGATGCCTGCGAAGAAGCGAAGCATCTTCAACATGGTTTGGATGAAGCCGGATATGAAACGGTCCTGATCGAATGGCATGCTAATCCGTTGGAAACCTATGAACTCATCCACTTGGAAAAAATCGATTTTATCTTTAACGCTTCCAGCTATGAAGAAATCGTTTTTTTGGAAACATTCAAAATCCCTTATACCGGAACCCAGTCAAGAACAGTTGGTATGGATAAGGTTGCACGAAAAATAATCGCCGCCCACTATGGAGTTACGACGCCGAAATTTCAGATTGCTAAGAGTAATGCTGAAATTCCTGAAATACGCCTAAATTATCCGCTTTTCATAAAACCGCTCAACGGGCGGGGAAGTGCCGGCATCGATGAAACAAACATCGTCCACATATACGATCAAATACACCCTGTTGTTGAAAAAATCACGGTCGGTATCGGTCAGACAGCGCTGATTGAAGAATTCATCGAAGGGCGCGAACTGACGGTCGGAATCGTTGGATATAAGGATCCGAAGGTGTTGCCAATCCTTGAAATCCAGTATCGATATGGAAGAACCAACACCTTCCACCACAAAATGAACGATCAGGAAATCATCATCTGTCCTGCCATTTTACCCATAGAGATCGAAGAAAAGATAAGAGCAATCGCTCTAAAAGCCTATAAAGTACTTGATATAGCTGATTTCGGCAGAGTCGATCTCATCCTGGACAAGAATAACATACCCTATTTCTTGGAAGTGAATACATTCTCCGGACTCAATGTTCCCGACGATAAAAAAGATAAAACCGCACATATCGGTTATATGGGATATATGGCTGTTGTGGAGGGGTTCAATCAATCTACATTCCTTGCGGAAATCGTGAAATCAACCATCGAACGGTATCACTTGGAATCATGAGTGAATGTGATCATAAGTGCATTTTAAATAGATAATTTCTGAAAAATTGTAATGCATCGAAGGTAGTGAATCAGTCATATAAAATTTCTAAATGTGATTCTAAGTCAAACCGAATCGATTTCAATCGGAACGGATTTCGATGGCTCGCTCAAAGCTGTTTTTAGTCTCCCCAAAAACGAAAAGAGGAATGCTCTATGTCCGTCAAACGGAAGAAAATCAAGTATTGCGTCATCGGCGCCGGACACGGCGGCCAAGCTTTGGCTGCATATCTAGAGTATTTAGGCAATCCAACCATACTCTATAATCGTACCCAAGTCGTCATCGATCAAATTAATGCTCTTGGAGGGATTGAACTGAACGGATTGATTAAAAAGAAGGTCATCGGGATTTATGCGACATCCGATTTGGAAGAAGCACTGGATCGATCGGATGTCATCATGATTTGTATTCCGGCACATGCCCATCAGGATATCGCCATGAAAATGGCGCCTTACTTAAAACCGAACCATAAAATCGTCATCAATCCAGGTCGTACATTAGGCGCGTATATGTTCACGAAATATCTGAAGGATTTTGGGGTGACCTATGATTTGCCCATCGGCGAAACGGATACGTTCGTATTAACCTCAAGAAAAACCCGCGCCGGTATCAGTCAGGTTTATTCGAAAAAGAAATTGGTACATGTTTCAGGGTTAACATCCCAGCATACGAAATCCATTTGCGAAGATTTGCGCCATTCACTTCCGATGATTGAACCGGCTGTTTCGGTCATTGTTACATCGTTAACCAATTTAGGAATGGTTTTTCATCCGTTTGCCTCATTGATGAATATCGGACGCATCGAATGCGATGAATCCTATTTGCATTACAAAGAGGGTATCACCCCCAGCATCGCGAAGTACCTTGAGAAACTGGACGATGAGAGAGTACAGTTGGCTCGCTACTTTGGTTATGAACTGCATAATGCTCAACAATGGCTAGAAGACGTTTATGGATCAGAAGGGGATAATCTCTACGAAGCACTTCAAAATACCTCGCAATACAATGAAATATCATCGCCGACCGATATCAATTCGCGTTATATTTTCGAAGATATTCCGACTGGAATCGTACCGATTCTTGAACTTGCCAAATTGGCAAAAACGCCGCACAAATATCTGCAGCAGGTGCTGGATTTAGCAAACAGTCTCTACGAATTCGATTTTGAGGCAATCGGAAGGTCAGATGTGAAAGACTTTTTCGAACAATATAAACCGAAGAAATTGGAGGGATCGACTTGAAAAAAATCTATGGTCTGCTAAAACCCTCTTTGGACATCCATACCCTCGGCATCAATGCGATCCGCAGCCTTTTGCTTGAATGCAAGGAAAGTGTTGTGATCGGGGATGAACTCATCTCTGAAGCACTGAACCATATTCAGTCTTTGATGAATCAGAAGAAACTGGCAGATTGGCTGATTGTGAATAAGATCAGCCATTTAGGAATCAGTTATCGCCTTGATCCGCAAGATGCCAGGAAAATCATCCAACATGTTATGCATACACTCAAGGAAACAAAACTTTTAGCTATCGACCAAGGTCCGATCGAACGCGTGTTTTTTGCGGGACTTCCGGATAGCTGCCAATTGGTAACACAAGATTATCAATCGATGATCGATGTCTTTGGCGGCTACGAAAGTTCAAAGGAAACGCTACTGCGCTTGGGTGTGGATGAAGCAAGAATTCCAAAATCTGTCATGATCGGAAATGTGTATGATGAGCATCTCATGGAAATCGCCAAAGCGTACATCGAGTCTGAAAAATATACATCGATCTCCCCGCCTTTGAAGGGAAGTTATAGCGAATTTGGGACACGGAACGACCGCATGGTTAGTCGCTTAAAAAACCGTCAGTCGCTTACGAATCTTCCGCTGACCCGTGCCCATGTCGGACCTTATTTCGCAAACCGCCTGGAAGCCGTGGCGAAATTTGAGGATTGGTGCAAGCAATTGGCAAATTCCGGGTATCTAGATATCTGTTCCATCGGATCGTCACAGTTGACGCAATCCCATTTCAATGAAGATTGGACGGGATTAGCCAATGGCGGCGGCGTACCGATTCAAAACGAAGCCGAATACCGCCGCATCTACGCATCCTCCAGACCCATGTTGCTGCGAACCTATGCCGGATCGAAGAACGTGGATAAGTTAGCCGTCATACATGAAGAAAGCATCAATATTGCCTGGCATGCCTTGTCTTTTTGGTGGTTCAATCAACTGGACGGCCGCGGAGCCAATGATTTAAAAACGAATCTGATCGAGCATTGCGATACTTTACGTTATATCGCTTCAACCAAAAAACCATTCGAACCCAATATTCCGCATCATTTTTCATTTCGCGGTGCAGATGACGTAACTTATATTGTTTCCGCTGTCATCGCGGCTCGTACCGCAAAACGCCATGGTATCAATGAGTTCGTACTCCAAATCATGCTGAATACACCACGCCATACCTGGGGAATCGTCGACCTCGCCAAAGCACGCGCCATCCTAGCTTTGATTAAACCGCTTGAAGACGACGCATTTACCGTTTATCTTCAACCACGTGCCGGCCTTGACTTTTTCGAACCGGATGAACAAACGGCGAAAGTCCAATTGGCGGCCGTCAGTATGCTGATGGACGACATTGAACCGGATAATCC
Organism: Erysipelotrichales bacterium; assembly: GCA_038323255.1. Lineage (GTDB taxonomy): Bacteria > Bacillota_I > Bacilli_A > Erysipelotrichales > Erysipelotrichaceae > GWE2-51-13. Next base: position 11,755 of record JBBQGS010000041.1, read on the forward strand.
CTTTAGTCCGCCGATTGTCCATGTGGTCGGCTACAGCGAAGCCTTATATCTTGCCACCCCGACCGTTATCAATGAGAGTATCAAGATTACGCTAGGTGCGATTCAGCACTATCGTGAGCTTAAGAAAGAAAAAAAAGTCACGATTGATCATATTGAAGACGACATCTTACATATAACCCAACATTTCATAACTGAAGCCACGATTATCTTACATGGAATCGAGCAGTTCATCGATCAACCGTACACTCCTAGTGGATTATTCGCGATGTTTGAGAAAGGGTTTCTACCAGCTCCGTATTTGTGGGGAAAAAGCGAAGAGTTTCATAACGCGATCGCATTCAAATCAAAAACAGATCATGGTATGACTGTCCTGATTGATGAAGATGACAAGATCATGGGCGCAAAAGAATTAGTGGAGTTTGCCTCTAAGAATTGATATAACTACATTTATATGAAAAAGCGTTTCCCAATTTCAGGAAACGCTTTTTCTGCCTTAGAAGAGACTGGTCTGCATGCGTTTGGTATCCATATCGAAAGCGGGCAGGGGAATCTTGCGGAACGCATCCAAGTATTTGTCTCCGTCTTGCAGATACCGGTCCAACAAATCTTCCGGAATCAACAAAGGGGAGCGATCATGGACAGTGGCGAAATCGCCTTCGGCACCGCGGGTCAGGATACTGTAGGAAGCCCGATCCTCATCGGTATACAAGGCCGCCAGATACATTTTCTGTTGGCCGGTATGGATGAACAGCTTGTTTTTATTCGCATCCCATTCATAGAAACCCGCTGCTTTGATGACGCAACGGCGCTCCCGTATATGCTTCTTGAACATCGGACTGGTCAATGCCGTCTCGCTGCGGGTATTGATCAGGATTCCTTTTTCATCCCACTTCGGCAAGCCCCAACGCATCACTTTGGGTACCAGTTTGTCATTCTCTTTCACCAATACGATGGCTAGGTTGCTTGGCCGCACTTCGTCCAGCGCAATCCTGTCCATGATGGATGCGTCTTCCGTCTTGCCGACTTCCTGCAGCCAGGCCGTCGCTTCCGCATCGTCTTCGCCCTCACG
>JBBQGS010000042.1:0-12557 GCA_038323255.1 Erysipelotrichales bacterium
TTAGTCTATATTCCTGTTTACCTATATACAATAGAATATAATGGGCAGGAGTATTTTGTCGCTCAGACCGGAGAAGATGGCAAGGTTTATGGTAATATCCCTCAGGATACCAACATTAAAGCAGACATTAAAAACACGATGGTGCCTTTTTGGATTTACTTAGTTTTCAGCGTAATTATATTGCTGATGTCCTTGGGACCAACCACTAATCAAATCATGCTACTAAAGTTTTCACTCTTACTAGGCAATATTCCAGTGTACATGTTTCTGAATAGCATAAAAAATAGAAAAATCAATGACAATCAATCACATAGGGATGATCAAGTTGAGAAGTTTCTGAAGGGGGAATTAGACACATTCAAAGAGGTTAGCAATTTAGAAAACGAAAATAATGATAAAAATGTAAATAGTAAAGAAAGTATTGGTGATTTGATTGTAGGAGTTCCGCTGGTTATTAAAAACCTATCTCAATCTGACAAATCTGTTATTGTAGAAAAAATAATCAATGATTCGGGAAATACAGAACTTAGAGATGAAGATATTAAATGGTTCCCATCAGACTCGACACCTGATAAAGATACTATTCAAACGGAATTGTCTGACATTGAATGGCTCCCAAGTAATAATGATACAACAGATAATTTAGATCAAATCCAAATAGTGGAAAAGGACGAAATCCAGGAAGCCAAAGTAGTTGATGCTACTATTTCTGAATCACAAGAGAATGCTACGTTTCAAAAAGTTGAAAGTTTAACTGAACCCAAAATTATTCCTGAAGCGAAAAATTCAAAACCAAAACTTGATCAGAAAAATACCAAGAAAGGGAAAAGAGTGGCTTTAGTTGCAGTTAGTACTTTGATTATAATTGCAATATTAGCCGGAGTTTTATCCCAAACGATTCTTAAGAATGATTTGGCCTATATCATAGCAGTAAATGACTTTAAGAACGAAGATTATGTAAAAGCAAAACGCGAATTTGAATCATTAGGTGACTTTAAGGACAGTAGCACATATTATGTGAATGAAATACATTACATTATGGGTAAAATGAATTTCGAAAACGGAAATCTAGAAGATGCACTTGCGAGTTTTTCGAGATTAGCACTTATAAATTATAGTGAAAGTGTATTAATGCGCGCGCAAGTAATATTGGCTTTAGGCGAAGAAAATTACGAGCAAGGGAATATTACTATAGCTAGAGAATTTTTCATTGAGGTCGTGAAATACGCATTTGTTTTTCAAAGTGAAAGTGGACTCAATCACATTACTGAACTAGTAAAGAAATACTGTGGATTAAAAGACTATTCAACTGCACGGATCTTTTTTGAAATGTCAAATAATTGCAGTTATTTCTATAAAGAAAAATACATAATTATGGATTATATCTATAACGATCTTGTGAATAGTTCCGGCAGTAATCAGTTAAGCTTTCCTGATCTAAGAGAAGTTGATTCATTTACAGTGGGCCAAATAGGCTATGGTCTAAAGGAATTTTCAGAAGACGCCGAAGTAAATGCAATCTTACTGTCAAATAGATACTTATCATTTACTCTTTTAGGTAGTTGGAAGATAAAAGGTAAAGAAGTAAATCAAAAAGGGAATATTGATCTTCATTGGTCTAATAATGGAACTTTTACGATCACGAGTTTTCAATTTGCTAAAAGATATTCTTGGCAAGGAGAAAATCTTATGTATTACTCGAACATGTTTTTAAAAGGCAATGACTTATATGGTGAAGATAATAATTATGATCTTCGCCATTTAGGTAAAATTACCATGATTGATTTAAACACTATGAAGATGGAGATTAATGCGATTACTTACGATCCTGGACTTCCCTTGACGGTCAAAGGAACCTATATTTTCGAGAAGTATGAAGGGAGCAACTATTAAAATTAATGTGAATCGAGCAGATTTACGACCAATGTTAAGCGAAATCGCGTCTCTTACGCTATTCCGGTAGTGAGATAACTCGAATATGTTTGCTCAGATTGAAGAAATAACTTACCCAGAAGATCTGATATCTGTAATCTACATCTGTGATACCGGTTGATCGCAATTCTCCTTAGTAGATAGTACTGCTCTTTTCCTAGAACGAGTCCCTACGGACTCATACGGAGTCCACGCATCGCCTAAATTAGCAGAGGTCCTCTTACATATTCAGAGGACCTTTTCTTTCAGTTGAGTAGAGGTTTGTAGATTCTTGGACATTCGTTGATCTTGTTGAGCTTATCGACCAAGACTTCCTGGTTCTTTTTGAACCAATGTCCGTAGGTATTGTTAACCATGTCTTTGGAGTGACCTAAGCGTCGTGAGATATCGAAATCGCTGACTCCATTATTGATGAGAAGGGAAACATGGGAGTGTCGGAAGTCGTGGATCCGTATCTGCTTCACACCGGATAACTTTGTGTAGTTGATCTTATGCCGGTCTAAAGTTGTGGAAGAGAGAGGCTTGTCGATACCGAAGAGAAAGAGACTCGGAGTGAATCCTGCGAGTCGTTTACACTTTCCGATATAGGTTTCCAGGTTCTTCCGCAGTTCGCTAGTCATCATGACATCTCGATAAGATGAGACACATTTGGGTGTGGTGATCTTGTGATTGCGATAATCGTAGTTCTTGGTGATATGAATGGAATTCTCGATGAAATCGATGTCTGAGAAACAGAGTGCTTGCAGCTCGCCTTTACGTAACCCGCACCAGTAAAGGATATCGAAAATATGGAAATCATTTTAACTTACGATTATGTTTTGACTTTGCTTTGGCTTTTTATACAAGACATGCTGTACTGTTTTGAATTTGTAAGGGGTGGAATTATAGATTACGGTATTCTTACAAATTCAAATTTTGGTCTGGCATAGTTAGAAAAGTCTCACAATATGAAGTGAGTTAAGTGTTGAAAATTTGCTCAATCTTGTTCTTAATATTGACTTGCATAATCGATATTTTTAGTACGCAATCAATGTCTTCGCCTATGATATGGGAAAATTTGTAAATGAGTATACTGTTTAAAGGTGATATAACAAAACATTGTGACCCACTCCTGAGGTATCAAAGAATGGAGTACTTGGATGCAATGTAAGAGTATTATGGTAGATATGAACGAAGAAATATGTCAAAGTGTTATATATATAAATTAAGCTAAAGAAGCCATGAGCGCAGATATTTAGTTTAGAATTCAAATAAGATATTGTGAATTAGCTAATCAAGAACGCAAAAGAAAGAGGGCAAAATGAAAGCGATAGGACTCTACGAAAACTTGCCAATCGATGATGAAAAAAGTTTGGTGGATGTGATTATCCCCAAACCCAATGCCAAAGGCAGGGATTTATTGGTGAAAGTAATGGCGATTGCTGTAAATCCAATTGATACCAAAATGAGGAAAAACAGAGCGACCGTAAATGCACCGCAGATATTAGGATGGGATGTGGCTGGTATCGTGGAAGAAGTGGGAGAAGAGTGTGGACTTTTTAAACGGGGTGATGAAGTCTACTATGCCGGCGAATTGAACAGACAAGGATGCAACAGCGAATACCATCTCGTCGATGAACGGATTGTCGGAAAGAAACCCAAGACACTCGATTTTCCGCAATCTGCCGCTTTACCTTTAACAAGCATTACAGCGTATGAAAGTCTTTTTGACAGACTTAAAGTAAGTAAAGTGCCAATAGAAAACAAAGGCAAGGTTATCCTGATCATCGGTGCAGCCGGAGGTGTCGGATCCATGGCAGTACAATTGGCTAAGAATGCCGGGCTCACAGTAGTCGGTACGGCTTCCAGACCTGAAACAGTACAATGGATCAAATCTTTCGGTGCGGATTATACAATTAATCATTATGAATCCTTTAAATCCCAACTCAACGAGTTAAGCATTCAAAACGTTGAATATATCCTTTGTTTAAACGCGACAGCGTCGCATTGGGTCAATATGGCGGAATCGATCAAACCCCAAGGAACCATTTGTTCGATTGTCGACACGGATGGACAGGTAAACCTCAATTTGCTTAAACCTAAAAGCGTCGGTTTCATATGGGAATTGATGTTTACGCGATCTATGTTTAAGACCGAGGATATGATAAAGCAGCATCATCTGTTAAATGAGATTACTACAATGATCGATTCAGGCAAAATCAAAACGACCATCAATGAGATTCTATCCCCGATTAATGCGCAGAACTTAAGAAAAGCACATAAATCACTTGAAGAGGGAAGAACGATCGGGAAGATCGTGCTTAAAGACTTTTAACAGATTAAACGTAGACTCAGCAATCTGTAATGGAGACCAAACTATGCAAACTAGATTTACCACCGTATTACGATCTTTTGGCAATCATGTCGGGATTGTCGTACCATCAGAAAACCTGGAAGAACTCAAGGCCGGGAAACATCCGCCGATCAAAGTTCAAGTGAATGAATATCAAAGTACGATCACATCCATGGATGGGTTGCTTCTTATTCCGTTTGCCAAAGAACACCGCGAAAAAAGCGGGTTTAAGGGGGGTGATTCAGTTATCATCACATTAAGTTTGGAAAGTAAGAACCGCGATTTGCTTTTACCTGAAGAATTAGCGAAAGCTATCGAAGAAAATCAACTTGCGGCGACATTTGCGGCGCTTGCTTATTCCATACGCAAAGAATTCATACGACAAGTGGTCGCAGCAAAAAGAGAAGAAACAAGAGTAAAGCGGATTCAGCAAGTCATCGATCAACTAAAGATGACCAAGTGATTACACATTTGAAGGGTAGAAAAGGAATTTGATCATGATCACAGGCGCGATAACCAAAGTATTTCGAGAATATCGTGCAATGGCCAAACAAGATGAATGGTCCACCTTCGCTTACGTATATGGCAGTTTAACTTTCGGAAAACACCTTCATTGTTGAATGATAAGATTACCGAACTGGCGCACCTCCGCGCGATATCGGCAGGTAAATGGTATGGAAATAAACCGAACTGTCATGCAACTTGAAGTGAAAAGAATACATTTAGATTTCGTCGAATAAATGATCGAGTTTATATGAATAAACCAATGAGGGGTAGAATAAGAGTTGTTTGAAGAAGCTAAATGAAACATTAGTCTGACGATTGATTAGGAAAATATGCGCTGGTTTATGAAAAAATCAGATTTACGTGTTAATCTCATCCTGATTTTCAGACACTTATTTTACGAATCAATGTTTTCGCGTACAATTATGACGGGAAACAGTTACAATAGTATTGTGTTAACGATTTGCAGGGAAATCCCCAAGTAATATTGAAAAGGAAGCTCAAACTTGTCGTAAATTTGGCATCACTTCAATAGTACAAGGAAAGAATTACCATGCATGATTTATCATGAGGGTGATTACGTTACTATTCAAGAAAGAATCCATGAGTGAAATCATATTGATTAGTAGGACGTATTTTGAAAGAAAGGTGACTCAAATGAAGAAAAAAGCATTTACAACCGAAGAAGCTAAGCAAATTGGAGAGCAGCTTTTAATTGATTGGAGCAAATTTGACGTAGAGCAGTTTAGAATGGGAATTGACGTAGAACTTGAACACGGTACAGTACATTTAGTTACCAATGTTACTGACAATGATCCATTGCTAACAGGCATGATTGCTCTTGCGCATTTGACGGAATACGCAGATTACTATTCCAGACTCGCAAAGATGGAACTTGAAGCTGAATCGTTTTGGAGTGGCAAGTGACTTCATGTCATAAACGATGGAATTGAGCCATAATACTTCAAAACCTCCTAATTTCGGCATATTTCGGGTTATATAGACGAATTTAGTTGCAATATATTTTAAAAAAGATATAATACGCATGTAGTTTATATAACCACAGGAAAGGTATAGGAATATAATGCAAGGCAAAGTAAAAAAGTTTAACAAAGAAAAAGGATTTGGATTTATCAAGATGGCTGACGATCGTGATGTATTCTTCCACTACACAGAATTAGTAATGGACGGATTTAAAAACATCGAAGAAGGAACCGAAGTTGAATTCGATTTAGTCGAAGGCGACCGTGGTTTACAAGCTCGTAAGATCACCAAAATCTAAATGCACGAAGGGTTGGTTCACTCCAACCCTTTTTGTTTGCTTTTTTTTAGGGAAACTTGGCCCTGAAGTTGTCTAGGTGCAAGCTTGAAACAATAAAAGTTTAACTTTTTGGATTTTTAGAGAAAAGAGAGTTATTATTTAGATGCAGATGAATTATATCTACATCCTCAAAAGGAGAACAATGAACAAAGTAATTAAAAACAATGTGGTTTGGATTGGTAAACTGGATTGGGAACTGGAGTCGTTTCATGGATCCGACTATTCCATCAATCATGGATCCAGTCAGAATGCTTATTTGATTAAAGAGGGGAAGAATGTTCTCATCGATACCGTATGGAAACCTCATTCCTCCCAATTCATCGACAATCTTGAAAGTGAGATTGATCTGAAGGATATTGATTTCATCGTTGCGAACCATGGCGAAGTGGATCACAGCGGATCTTTGCCGGCGCTGATGGAGAAGATTCCCAACACGCCGATTTATTGCACGGCTAACGCGGTTAAATCACTGACCGGTCAGTATAAGCATCCTGAATGGAACTATAAAGTCGTCAAGACAGGTGATTTTGTCGATATCGGAAATGGCAAGAAGTTAATCTTTGTGGAAATGCGCATGTTGCATTGGCCAGACAGTATGGCGACTTATATGACAGAAGACAATATCTTGTTTTCAAATGATGCCTTCGGTCAGCATTTCGCAATTGAGGAGTTATTCAACGATCGAGCGGATCAATGCCTGCTTTGGGAAGAGGCGATTAAGTATTACGTCAATATCCTGAACCCGTTTTCACCGTTGGTCAAAAAGAAAATCGAAGAGATCCAAGCGTTGAATCTTCCCATCGATATCATCGCCACAAGCCACGGTGCGATCTGGAGAGATAACCCAATGCAGATTGTGGAGAAGTATTATGCATGGTCGCAGAACTATCAGGAAAATCAGATCACGATTGTGTATGATACGATGTGGGACGGGACGAAACAACTCGCCCACAGAATCGCATCGGAAATCTCTGCCGCCTCACCGGATACAAGAGTGAAGATTTTCAATGTCTCGATCACTGATAAGAATGACATCATGACCGAAGTGTTCAAATCAAAAGCTGTTGTGGTGGGATCTCCTACGGTTGGGCAGAGCATCATGTCCTCGGTCGGTGGTTGGTTGGACTTTCTGAAAGAGCTGAAATTCAAAAACAAGAAAGCGGCTGTGTTTGGATGTTATGGTTGGAGCGGAGAAGCTACGAAAGAACTACGCGAAAGAATGACGCAAGCAGGATTCGAGGTCATCGAACAGGAAATCAAATGTAATTGGAATCCGGGGGAAGAGGACTTCATTAAAGCGGTTGAAATCGCGAATATACTCTGCAATAAAAACTAAAATAGATAGGAATGTATTGACATGATGATTGGGAAACCGTCATAACAACAAGGGTTCGCAAACTTGAATTTTAAACGGACATATTTCAGGAATATTGTCGTCTTTTGCGCAATTTCGATAGGTAAGGACAGGATAATATTCTCGTGTCGATATTGTGATATGATTGAGTTAAAGAAATGGGGTAATGAGATGGTGATGGACACGAAAAAGTTCCGATATGACGGAAAGAAGAAGTACATTAACAAAGATTTCAATACCAAACAAAGCGGAGAATTCGATAACAAAAATGAAGTCTACGCTTTACACGATGAACATATCACCCGTCTGCAAGATCTGCAGGATAAACTCTATGCGGAAAACAAAGAAGGCGTATTGATCATCTTCCAGGCGATGGATGCGGCAGGGAAAGACGGAGCCATCAATTATGTCTTAAGCGGAGTGAATCCTTCCGGTATCAATATTCAGGATTTCAAAGTACCGACAGCCGAAGAACTCGATCACGACTATCTTTGGCGTTCCATGCGCATTGCGCCAAAACGGGGGAATATAAGTATCTTCAATCGTTCCTACTATGAAGAAGTGTTAATTGTTAAAGTCCATAATCTGCAACTAGGTTCGATGTTGCCTGATCGCTGTAAGACCGAGAAGATCTTTGAAGAACGCTATCAACAAATCAAGAACTATGAGAACTATCTACACCAGAACGGATTTAGGATCATTAAGTTCTTTCTGAACATCTCCAAGGGCGAACAAAAAAAGCAGCTCCTTCAACGCATCGACGATCCGGCGAAAAACTGGAAATTTTCCGATGGAGATATGGTCGAACGTGATTTTTGGGAAAAATATATGGGAGCGTATCAAGATATGATCAACGCCACTTCAACGCCGGAGTGTCCTTGGTATGTCATACCTTCCGATAATAAATGGTTTGCGCGGGAAGTCATCACCGAAGTCGTCATCAAAACGCTTGAAGATATCAATCCGCAATATCCGGTGGTCGATGAAAACCGCAGGACAAAACTGGCGGAATTTCGCAAAAAACTAACGGATGAAGTTTGAATTATACGAACGAGCAGGGAAAAGGCAACTTCCTTTTACCTGTTTGAAATGACGTGTATCATAGATAAACTGGTTTTTACGTAGAACGGAAAGCAAGCAAACACTAATTCATAATTGGAGAAGAGAAGTATTCAAATGCGAATGCATATTGTATCGAAGAGTTGTTTTCGCATATGATTGAGTCAGAAGAACGACGGGGGTATAACTGATGATGCTGTTTTGGAACAAAAAAGAAGTTTTCATCGGAGTGTCGATGCAAAAATTCAGCGAAGTAAGAAACACACTTGCGGTCAACCATATTGAGTATGATTATAAAGTGGTTGATCTTGAAAGCACAAACATTGCTCGTTCAATTCGACCCATTACGGGATCTTTCGGAGTGAATCCAGAGTATACAAACACGTATTATGTCTATGTGCATAAAAAGGATTACGATAAGGCCTGTGCAGTTCTTAATCTAATCTACTAAAGCAAAGTTCGGTTTTCATACTGTGAGGAGTTCAACATGACTTCAATATCGCAAAGCAAACAAACTTACCAAATCGGTATCTACCTGAAAATCGGTGTGATCCTTTCGTGCATCATAGGGGTAACTCTTCAGGTTATTGCCCCGAATATCAAAGGGTCGACATGGGTTTTTCGTGCATTCACTACGCAGAGCAACATATTGATTGCTGCTATCTGTCTTGTTTTTTTAATCATCGACCTGCGTACGAAAGGTCAGCGGCGAATACCCAAGTGGTTGTATACTATCAAGTTCATGTCTACGACTGCAATCGTGCTGACCTATGTTGTGTTTGCTACTTTGTTGTCGCCGTTACTTTCCTTACAGTATATTATTTCACCGGCCAATGTTTTTCTACATAACCTGACCCCTATTCTGGCGTTGCTTGATTTCCTTCTCTGTGATCGAGCATTTAAGACAAGTAAGAATTTCGTTTGGCTCAGTTTGGTTATGCCGTTGTTTTATTCGGTTTATTTCTTTACCTCATATGAAATAACAGGCAAATTGCCCATCCCCTATTTTTTCCTCGACTATAAAAAACTCGGTTGGTTTACAATCGGAGCGAATGGGTTAGGTGTTACCTATTGGAGCGTATTGATTTGTGGGATGTTGATCCTGCTAAGTGCAATCCTATTAAAATTGAAAAGCGCTTATCCCCAAAAACCACAGAAAGCCGGCTTGCTAAGTGCAACTGTGATGGTCGGATGCTCGATTGTCGTATTCTTGACGAAAGTGATAGGATAAAAACGAAGAGAAAATAGCGATTAAACCGCAGACTGAATTTTCACAGGCAAAAGGAATCATGGCATGATCCATACGTTGCAACCTATTTATGACGAACATTCGAAGATATTGATTATAGGAACTTTTCCTTCGGTGAAATCAAGGGAAGCAGGCTTTTACTATTACCATCCCCAAAATAGATTCTGGAAGGTCATCAGTACACTCATCAATGTGCGCGTTCCTGAAACGATCGAAGAAAAAAAGGCAATGCTGTTGCGAAACCATATTGCACTTTGGGATGTCGTTCAATCCTGTGACATCATCGGATCCAGCGATCAATCAATCGAGAATGTGGTACCGAATGATATCGCCATGATTCTACACGCATCCAAGATAGAAAGAATTTATGCGAACGGCTCAAAAGCGTTTGAGTTGTATCATCGATATTGCATTGAAAACACAAAGAAGGAAATTCGCAAATTGCCTTCAACAAGTCCTGCCAATGCCTCTTATACATTGAAGAAGTTAATCGAATCTTGGCGAAAAGAAATTGAAATTGTTGATTGATATTCATCTGAAGAATGTTCAATTTTGCATAGGATGAACCGAATCTATGTTGAAAAACAAAATGATTTCGTTATCGACGATTTCAACTGGATAGCATCAATTGTTTGCTAACTCCAAATGGAGTAAAATAAAAACAGGAGGTTATCATATGAACAATCTTGAATTTGCAATCTCAATGGAAAATGACGGTGAAAGTTACTATACACACCAAGCTGAAATGAATAGGGAAAACAGTCTTTACAACCTGTTCTTGAATCTGGCTCATGACGAGAAAATTCATGCTAAAATCCTTCGCAACAAATTCGATGGAAAATCGTATGAGTTGAGTGAAAACACAGCGGTGTTCGAACCCAAGAGTCTGTTTAAAGGAGCTGACGACTTTAAGATCGATTTTAAAAAAGTGCCCAGCCAACTCGACCTTTATAATGTCATCTTTGACAGGGAAAAGGCGAGTGTAGAACTCTATAAGGAAATGCTTGCTTCCGCAAGCAATCCGAAAGATCAAACGCTCTTCGAATTCCTGGTTGTGCAGGAAACCAAACATCAAGCCATTTTCGAAGGTTTGGTATCACTGCTCACACGTCCGGAAGAGTGGGTTGAAAATGCAGAGTTTGGAGTCAGAGAAGAATATTAGTCTGGAGTGTCAAAACAGAGACCTATTGAAGAATCAATTCTTTGATAGGTTTTTTATATGTCGGTGGTGCGAATTTCATTGATATTTAGGTCGGAAAGTAAGTAATATAAACTTAGAGGCAAACAATGCAATCAATAACGGGTAAAAAAACAAATACACATCATCGTCCTTGGATTCCCATCCTGATGGCGATTTTGGCAGCGGCACTGTATGGCATCAGCGCACCATTCGCCAAATTACTTTTAGTCAAGATTCCCCCCACTCTGATGGCTTCCTTGCTATATCTTGGGGCTGGATTCGGAATGTTAGGGGTCATCGGATATCGCAAACTTAGAAATCAAAAAAGCAACGAAGCCAAAATCACCCGTCAAGAATTACCTTATACGTTTGCGATGATCGTATTAGATATCATGGCCTCAATCTTCTTAATGGTCGGGCTCTCTATGACCTCGTCGCAAAACGCATCTCTATTAAGCAACTTCGAGATCGTCGTCACTTCACTAATAGCACTCAATTTATTCAAAGAAGCGATCGGAAAGAAGATGTGGATTGCGATCTTCTTCATAACCGTATCCAGTATGCTGCTGTCGATCAAGGATTTCAGCGTACTTTCGTTTTCATTCGGCTCACTGTTTGTACTGTTGGGATGTATTTGTTGGGGTTTAGAAAATAATATAACCCGTATGCTATCAATTAAGGATCCACTTCAAATCGTTGTCATCAAAGGACTTGGGACTGGAGTTGGTTCATTCCTCATCTCTTTGGTCGTGAAAGAATATGCGACCGACTTCCTCTATGTTCTCCTTGCTTTGCTGTTGGGATTTGTTGCCTACGGGTTAAGCATCTACTTCTATGTCAGAGCACAACGTGATTTAGGTGCCGGAAGGACAAGTGCATATTACGCAATGGCCCCTTTTATCGGAGTCATCATCTCGTGGCTGGTTCTAAATGAACACATAACCTTGGTTTTCTTGATCGCACTCGTTATTATGTGCATTGGTACATATTTCGCGATTTCCGAAATCCATGAACATAGACACTCTCATCTGTCGCTTACACATGAGCATAAACACGATCACAGCGACGGGCATCACAATCATATTCATGATCCTGAATTCACCGGCGAACATAGTCATGAACACAAGCACGAGCCAGTCGAACACGAGCATGATCATTTGCCCGATATCCATCACCGACACTCACACCGATAAGGCATCTCAACAGTTTCTATCCTCTTGATAAGCGTATTTTGAAAGGCGAGGGAACCATGATATGAAAAGATTAACCCAACAAACAAACGAGAATGCTAATATCGTCGAGACCACATTGATTCAAAAAGCCGAAAACAGTTATTTTGGTGATGCAATTGACAAACTTGCGAAATTTGAAAACTTTTATGATGACCTCGAAAATCAACTTACCATTATCGCAACGGAAATGGATAAACTCAGAGACGAAGACAAATCACATTCCCCACGCTTTAAGGAGTTATTCGTCAAGAAGAGGCTGCGTCAATAATCTTGTGTAAACTATCCGGCTCAAACTGGGAAACAGATAGGCTTTACTCTACTTGGTAAACATATCGTCGATCTTCGAAGTCACAGAACCAAATCCCTTATGGATTCTCATCATAAAGCGTTGATT
>JBBQGS010000043.1:0-12308 GCA_038323255.1 Erysipelotrichales bacterium
AGTTTCTTGGCGTTCATGTATTCCTTTTCATCTAAACCGCGTTTCTTGAGTTCTTCTTTGAAGATGGCTTCGCCTTTCGCAATATTTTCAGAACGGCTTTCCATTTCACGTTTGAGGAGGAAATTCTTGATTTTGTTTCGCGCATGGGTCGTCTTGACAAACTTTAGCCAGTCTTCGGAGGGTCCGACGGACTGTTTGGAGGTTTTGATGTTGACGACGTCGCCGGTTTTCAGTTCGGTGTTGATCGGGACCAATACCCCGTTGACGATCGAACCGACCGTGGCATGGCCGATATCGGTATGGATGCGATAAGCGAAATCAATCGGGGTAGAACCTTGGGGCAGATCAATGACCCGTCCTTTGGGTGACATGACGTAGACATTGGCTTCAAAGACATCGTGGGTTAACACGTCCATGTATTCTCCGGCGGCGTGGACATCGTCGGTCATGACCGCGAAATCTTTGAACCACGAAAGTTTCTCTTCGATTTCCTTCATTTCTTTTTCCGGATTATACTTCGATCCTTCTTTATAACGCCAGTGTGCCGCAACCCCTTGTTCGGCGATATCGTCCATCATTTCGGTGCGAATCTGCACTTCGAAAATGGAACCATCGTCGCCCATGATCGTCGTATGCATCGACTGATACATGTTCATCTTGGGCATCGCGATATAATCTTTCAATCTACCTGGGATGGGACGGTATTTCTGATGGATATAGCCCAGCACTTCGTAACAGTTCACTTCGGACATGGTCACGATTCGGATGGCCAACAGGTCGAGGATTTCGTCGAAACGTTTGTTTTTGGTGGTCATTTTCTTATAGATGCTATACAAATGTTTGGATCTTCCGAAAATACGGAACGGGATATGTTGTTCAGCCAGCATTTCGGAGATTTCGCCGATCATCTTGTTGACCTGCTTATCGCGTTCGGCTTTGCGCATTTCAACCAAATGGGCGATCTCGTAATACTTATCGCGAAACAGATAGTAAAAACTCAGGTCTTCGAGTTCGTTTTTGATCTCACTGATCCCCAAGCGGTGGGCGATCGGCGCGTAGACTTCCAAGGTTTCGCGTGCGATCCGCAGTTGTTTATCTTCGGGCATATACTGTAAAGTCCGCATGTTGTGCAGACGATCGACCAGTTTGATGAGGATGACGCGAATATCTTTCGCCATCGCGATGAAGATTTTGCGGTGGTTGACGGCCTGATATTCCTTCTCATCGGTGAACGCGATATTCCCGATTTTAGTGACGCTCTCGACCAAGGTTGTGATTTCTTCGTCGAATTCCTTGGTCAGCTTTTCCTTGGTGATGCCGCAGTCTTCGATGATGTCGTGCAGCAAGCCGGCGGCAATGGTTTTCGGACCGACACGCAGGGTCGCCAAAAGATAGGCGACATTGACCAGATGGATGATATAGGGTTCCCCGCTTTTGCGGAATTGTTCTTTGTGGTGGAGTTCGGCATAGGTATAAGCGTGGTCGATCAAAGCCAGGCTATCCGGATTATGGATATACTTTCTGACTTCTTCACGCACTTCAACCATCGTAATCTGTTGGTTTTTCGCTTCCATGCCTTATCCTCCTTTTTTTTTAGAAAAAATCGAAGAGCTTCCTCTTCGATTCAGTCATATTGGATCAGCGTTAATACTTCATACCCCTCAAGCACTTTACGGCCTTTCAGGGCGGTCAGTTCAATTAAGAACGCACATCCGACAATGACGCCGCCTAACTGTTCGATGAGTTTGATGGTCGCTTCGACGGTTCCGCCGGTCGCCAATAGATCATCGACGATCAGGACGCGCTGTCCCGGTGTGATGCTGTCTTTATGTACATGGAGTTCGTTGACGCCATATTCCAGTTCATAACGGTAACTGACAGTTTCCCTGGGTAGTTTCCCGGGTTTTCTGACAGGTACGAAACCAATGCCCAAGGCGTAGGAAATCGGACAACCGAAGATGAAACCGCGGCTTTCGGGTCCGACGACGACTTCTGCGTTGACTTTTTTCGCAAATTCGATGATATCGTCCGAAGCAGCTTTGAATACTTCCCCGTTGGCCATCAGCGGTGTGATGTCGCGAAACAGGATACCGGGAATCGGGAAATCGGGAATATCCGCAATGTAATTTTTATAGTCCATGACTGCCTCCTTGTAACACATTGTTATTATAGCAAGCCCCCACTAAATTACAAGGACGCGCCGAACAGTTCGACCAGAATCGAGAGTTTTTCGGTGTTGCGGTAGCGCTCGGTTTTCACTTTGCCGATCACATCGAAACTCCCGCGGCTTACGTCGAGTGTTTCATCGTTGAATACACCGAAATAGACGGCGTCGAATTCGACCTTACCCCATTTGAGCCGCCATTTGCAAAAAGTCGGGGAAAACGCGCGATAACTCAGGATTCGGCAGTCTTTAAAGCGCATCAAGGGCATGGGGAATCCGCTGCCAAACGGAGCCAACGTTAAGAGTGCTCTGAAGTCATATGCTTCAAGTAAGTTCACATCGGGGTTGATGACCGCCAATGTTTCCTGTGCGTCGCTCCAATCAATACGGTCGGCTTGCGCGCTCAGTTCATCCGAAAACTTCGTGAAGTCTGCGCTTCTGATTTCAAGTCCGGCCGCCATCGCATGGCCGCCGTAACGGATACATAAGTGTTGGACACGATCGGTTAATGTATGCAGGTCGACGTTGGGTACGCTTCTGGCGCTCCCTTTCAGGTTGTCACCTTTTTGGGCGAAAACAAACACAGGACGACCGATTTCTTTCGCCAAACGTCCGGCCGTGATACCGACGATGCCTTCATGGAAACTGGCATGGGTAAGGACAACCACGTTGCCCTGGTTAGGTAAACTGCGGGCCGTTTCGTACATGGCATTACTTAACAGTTTACGTTTCTTGTTGAGTTCGATGATCTGTTGGGATTGTTTTGCGATTTCAAAGGGCGATTCGCTGCACAAATAGTCGACGACACGGTTGGCGTTGGCTTCATCGGCCAAACGACCGACCACGTTCAGTTTCGGTACGATCTGAAATGCGAGGGTCTCCTCGTCATATAAATCGACCGGTTTGTCATTGAGCGCTTCGATGGTCGCGTAGCGGTTAAGGTTGAGGAGTTTCAGCGCGTCGAGGACAATCTTGCGGTTAGCACCCCACAGGTCGACCAGGTCGCCGACCGTCGCAATGCCGGCTAAAACGGTATTGTAGGCATCGAAGCCGATCAGATGTTCGCATAGCTGCAAGGCAAGCCCGCTACCGCACAAAAACCCATATTCCGTATCTAGCAGACTAGGATGAATCAATAGGTCGCAGGGTACTTCTGCAGTGATTTCATGGTGGTCGAGGACCATCACCTGCGCACTACCGGCTTGGATCATCTCAAGCGCCGTATAAGCCGCAACCCCGTTGTCGACCGTTATAAATAACCTATATCCCTTTTCCAGTGCTTTCGCAACGGTTTTGGGTATCAGTCCATACCCCTCGCTGAAACGGTCGGGGATATAGAATCCGACATCCGCGCCAGCTTTACGCAGACTGCGTACCATAATCGAGGTCGCGCATAACCCATCCGCATCGTAGTCGCCGCAGACCAATATTTTTGTTTGCGCCGCGATGGCTTCCTCAATCATTTTTTTCGCAATCCTGAACCGTTGATCTTCGCAGCGTATATATTCCGTTTTACTGAGTAATTCCTCAACGTGGTCTGCACTCACCTCATTGGCTGCCAATACTTGCGCGATCAGAGCAGATACTCCGAATGTTTCTTGATATTGTGCAGCCTCAACGATGGAAAGTTCGATAATTTTCGGCATAAGTCACCTCGTTCATTGTCATATTTTAGCACATACGACTTTAAAAAAGGCAAACAGAGAACTGTTTGCCTGACGATTAATCGTTGACGCCGATGATAGTCATTTCGTCGAGTTCTTCTTTGCGACGCGACTTCACGGTTTTCTGCTTGGTTTTCTCTTTCTTGTTGATGCGGATGTAATACCATAGCTGGGCGGCGATGAAAATCGAGGAATAGGCCCCCGACAACAGACCGATCAGCATCGCGAAATTGAAAGTGAAAATCGCGTTAGATCCGATGGTCAGCAGGAAGATGACCGGGATCAGCGTAGTGACGGTATTGTAGACGGAACGCAGGGCGACCGCACCTAACGATTCATTGACGATCTTACGGTAATCCGCATGCGTGATGCGCGGTTTACGCCATCCGTTGATGTTTTCACGGATACGGTCAAAAATAACGATGGTATCATCTGCCGAATAGCCGATGATAGCCAGGATAACGGAAACGAATTCCGTATTGACTTCCAAGCGGAAGATCGAGAAGACCGCGATGACGATGAATACGTCATGGATCAGCGAAACGATCATACCGATCGCATAGTCGAGCTCGAATCTAAACGTGATGTAGGCCAGCATCAGGATCCAAGCCAAGAAAGATAGGATAACAGCCGTACGGACAAGTTCGCCGCCGACAATCGGAGTAACAACGGAATCATTGGACGCATTGCCATACTTGGCCAGCATTTTCGTACTGATGCCGTCAAGGACAGTGCGGGATAGCGCTTCCGTAGTAGTAATGTTTGCGATTTTGGTGCCGGAAAATTGAATTTTAAAGTTCTTGACACCCATTTGGGTGAATTCGGTCTTCAACGTCGCTTCATCTAACGGCGTATTGGAAAGAACGGTGATTTTAGTACCCGACGAGAAATCGATACCGACGTTCATCAGTCCCTTACCCTGTGCGAAATTGATGCCGCTGACCAGGATACCGGCGATCAGGACGATCATCGAACCGGCGATGAAGTACTTGGATACACCGACGAAATCAACTTTTTGGAAAAATCCTTTATAGGTCGGCTCTTCACCAAGTTTGATGTTCGGAATATGTTTGGGCTGCACGCCGAACCAGGTCGGCTTGTTATCGAGATATCCGCTGTAAACCAATTGTTTCAGCAGGAATTTAACAAATAATACGTTGATCAGCAGCGTGGCGAAAATCGTGACCATCAGCATCGTAGCAAAGCCTTTGATTGCTCCGGTACCGAACATGTACATAATGACGGCGGAGATGAAAATCGTGAACTGGGAATCAAAAATCGTCCACCAGGCTAAATCATGCCCTTCATCGAACGCTTTACGGATAGAGCGTCCTAAATACATTTCGTCTTTGATACGCTCGAATGTAATAACGTTGGCGTCGACGGTCATCCCGACTCCCAAAACCAAAGCTGCGATACCCGGTAAGGTAAATACGCCGCCCATCGTGTTATAGATGGTCATGACCACGAAGACATACAAACCAAGCATGATTGCCGAAATGATTCCCGGCAGACGGTAAATCAGCATCATAAACAGAGCGACGCCCAAGACGCCGATGATACCCGCGAACATGGTCTGTGCGAAGGCAGAAGTGCCGTAGGATGCACTGACGACATTAGAATAAAGTTCCGTCATTTTCACCGGCAGTGAACCGGAGTTGATCAGATCGGCCAACTCGCGCGCTTCTGTTTCGGAGAACGAGCCTTTGATGACCGCATTCCCTTTGATTCCTTCAGTGACGGAAGCCGCCGAGATGTATTTCGGCGCTAGTCCTTTGTCCACTTTGACTTTTTCTGCTTTATAACTGTCGGTACCTGGTACGAAATCCAACCACGTGACGATCAGGTTCTTCCCGGCCGTTTTGGCGGAAACCAATTTTGTTAAATCAAAAAACTTGGTCTGATCTTGAATTTTCAGACTGACAACGACCAAGCCGTTTTCATAGCCCAGCGAAGCGCCACCTTCCGTAAGGATCGTCGCGTCCGCCAACAGTTTGTCGTCGACATCGCGGAATTCAAGGTTCGCGGTCGCCGAGATGATACGGCGTGCCTGGACCTGGTCTTTGACACCGGCTAGTTGGACGCGGATGCGGTTGTTTCCTTCGATGATGATTTCAGGCTCGTTGACACCTAGAATATCGATACGTTTCGACACGCTGCGTGCAACGGCGGACAAGGAAGGCAAGGTGCCTCCTTCTTTCAAAGGATCGACTTTGTAGATAATCTCAAAACCGCCTTGTAGGTCGAGCCCTAAGGTCATGTTTTTGCGGATATCTCCCGCAAACGTAAGAATCAACGCGAATAACGCGATGACAGTTGTAAAGAATATGATTAACCGTGAGTACTTTTTCATTCTCTCATCCTCCGATAATGTCCTCGAATTCGGATATCGTAAGCTTTTGTCCGTCGATGATCGCCTGCTTTGACAGAAACGCGACGATTTCTTCCACACTTAGCGAGAGAACGTCATTCACCGCTTCGCTCAAAGAAGAAGGACGGTGTTTGCGCCACTTCCACTTCAGAAGGGTTTCTTCAACTTGCGCATAGTCCAGCTGTTTCAAACCTTCACGCTGTAATTGCCCTAACTTCAATGCGATCGTCAGGCGAAGTTGCTGAGGATCACTGAAAGATTCCATAGCCATACCCCCTTCATCGATTGCCTTTTTATTATAATGCAAATTGTCTTTGAATAAAAGGAGAATTTGTCGTTAACGGGCGTTGATCAAATCTTTAAAAATGCGACCCCGTTGTTCATAGTTGTCAAACTGGTCATAACTTGCGCAGGCAGGCGAGAAAAGCACGACATCCCCTTCAACTGCAAGTTTCAGTGCCACATCTACCGCTTCGCCAAGGTTTTGTACGACCAGTGCTGCAGGACAGATCTGTTTCAACTGATCCTTGGTAGCTCCGAATACGATCATCGTTTTGATTTTGGATAGATACGGGACAAGATCGGCGAAGCCGGTTTTCTTGTCATATCCCCCTGCCAAAAGGATGACCGGTTGCGCGAAGGCCTTGAGCGCGACGATCGTGGCGTCGACGTTGGTGCCTTTGGAATCGTTGTAAACCTTTGCGCCGTTAATTTCGCGGACATACTCGATGCGATGCTCGACCCCTTTGAAAAAGCGGATTGCCAGTTGGATGTCTTCCGTCGAAACACCAAGTTTATATGCCATCGCAGCCGCAACCATCGCGTTTTGGATATTGTGGCGGCCAACGATATGCAGATCGCAAAGATCGAAAAGTTTGACTTCATATAAATAAACAGAATCATTCTGTATGGATAAATCAGCGTTCTGTTCAAGCGAGAACGTCACAATGTGACATTTGACATCCTGTGTATAGGCGACGACATTATCATCGTCGATATTGCGCAAAAACCAATCGTCGCCGCGTTGATTCTTGTAGATTATTGTTTTCGCTTTGTAATAGGCGGCATTTTCACCGAATACATCCAGATGGTCGGGGGTCAGATTCATGATGACGCTGACGCGAGGACGCAAAGTAGGACATCCCAACAGTTGGAATGCGGCGATTTCAAGCGCGACATCGCGCTTTTCCTGACCGAAATGTTCCACGCTTTCGCATAAAGGGAAACCGATGTTGCCGGCAGCAATCGCATTTTCATTTTTGCGTTTCAGCATTTCCCACAGTAAAGTCGTTGTGGTCGTTTTGCCGTTGGTGCCGGTAATCGCTCCGACCGCGAAATTCTTGGCATAGCGCAGGGCCAATTCGATCTCGTTGATGATTTCGATGCCTTCGCGCTGTGCTTTGATGATGAACTCGTTATTGTACGGAATGCCCGGGTTCTTGACTGCGAATGAATAATGTTCGCTAAGTAATTCAGCCGGATGTCCCCTGTCGAAGACTTGCACGCCGAGCATTTCAAGTTCGGATTTGTTCTCGATTTCTTTCGCGTCCGTCAACACGACTTCATATCCGTGTTTCAGCAGTAAGCTTGTGGCGGCCAACCCGCTGCGTGCTGCACCGATGACCAATACCTTGCTCATGACATCACCCCGAGCAGGATGCCAAACACCGCGCACACCGCTCCGATACCCCAAAACAAAAGGACGACGTCGCGTTCTTTCCATCCGGTCATGGTAAAGGCATAATGGATGGGGGTATAGATGAAGATACGTTTCTTGCGCAGTTTGACCGATCCGATTTGTAATATGACGCAGACGGTTTCATAAACGAACACGCCGCCGATAAATAAGAATGCGAATTCGAGTTTCATAACGAAAGCCAAGGCAGCTAAAACACCGCCCAGTGCCAACGCACCAGTATCGCCCATAAATATCTTGGCGGGATGCCAGTTGTAGCGCAGATAGGCGAGCAGTGCTCCGATGCATGCCAAGGTGAATGCGAAGATCACCTCGTCGTGACGAAGATAAGCGATGGTCGCAAACGGGATGAAGGCAAGCAGTGAAGTTCCGCCGGCCAAACCATCCATGCCGTCTGTGATGTTGACGCCGTTGGAAGCGCCGGTGAACATAAAGAAAACCAAGACGGCATAGAGCCATCCCAGATTGA
Organism: Erysipelotrichales bacterium; assembly: GCA_038323255.1. Taxonomy (GTDB): domain Bacteria; phylum Bacillota_I; class Bacilli_A; order Erysipelotrichales; family Erysipelotrichaceae; genus GWE2-51-13. Next base: position 8,365 of record JBBQGS010000043.1, read on the forward strand.
GTTTCAGATTGACGATTGAAATGACCTCGATCGACGATGCGGTAGAACGGTAATATAGATAAAACAGAACAGCCAAAATCAACTGTGCGATAAACTTCGTCGATGCACTGATCCCGTCGTTCTTTTTTTCCACAACAATCTTGATGTCATCCCAAAGTCCGATACCGCCATAGGCCAAATATGCCATATAGACCAAAAAAGTGCGGGCTTCTAGCCATGACTGAGGATATAAAACAGTGAGTACGAGAATCGGGAAAAGGACGAAAAGCACTCCTCCCATTGTGGGCGTCTTCTGTTTCTCTTTGAATTCCTTCAGTGAATACTCGCTGACGGACTGATTCGTATTCATCTTCAGCAAAAAGCGGATATAAAAGGGCATTACGGTGAAGACCGACAAGAACCCCAACACCAATGCCAGTAACGGTTTCATGTTTGACCTCCCTTTCTAACTTGAAACATTATAACATGACAATGTGAAACGGAAGGTCATTTCAACGTGATTTTTACGGTGACGGAAGCATCAATTGCGGTACCTGCAGCAACCGATTGGGATGCCACATTGCCCTCGCCGGTGAGTGAGACCGGAATATGCGTAAGGGCAAAATAGGCCAATACGTCGCGGCGGCTCCAGCCCAGCATCGAAGGAAGCAGGATATTGTCTTCGGATGTCAGCAGGAAAACGCGCTGATTCGAGAGAACTTGCGTATTGGGCAGCGGATATTGGGCAATAACACCGGCTCCTGTCCCAATCTGCAAAGTATTCAGTGAATTGATACCGCATTTTGCGATTGCGTATTCCACACTATGGTTAGTAACAAGCGGAATGGTCGTCGTGAATACGGACGGGTTGAGGGTTCCCGAATTATTCGTTCCCGGTTTTGCGAATCCATAAGACAGCGTGATTTTCCGCATCAGCTGCTGGATGGCAGCCGTTGTGCTATGGACAGTCTTTGCATAATGGGCTTCAAATACATAATAAATCAGAATCTTGGGATCCTCGGCCGGCAGTCCCATGATAACTGAGAAAAGATTGTTGCTTGTATTGTAACTGCCGCCGGCTGAAATTTGGGCGGTGCCGGTTTTCGCAATCGAATTGACTTCCGGAATCTTATAGAAGCGCCCTGTACCGTCGGGATTGTTGACGACCTGATACATCAGATTCTGAAGTTTCAACGCCGTTTCTTTCTGAATCGGGTTCCCAACCACGGTCGTCTGCGCTTCATAAACTATCGTATCTGTTTTCGGGTCGGTGATTTTCTGAACGAAATACGGTTTTACCATCGTGCCGTCGCTCAATACCGCCGAATATGCCTGCAGCATCTGCAACATCGTTACCGTCAAGCCCTGGCCATAACCGGCTGTTAGCTTCTCAACCGGCCATTTGAAATTGATCGAACCTTCAGATTCAGGCAGATTTTCGGAACCGACCTTTTTGAAGAATGCGAATTTGTCCAAATAATCGCGGTACGTCTGCGGGTTGATCGTGCTGGTCAAGAGGTTCGCAATGCCGACATTGGAGGAAAAAATATAACCCGTGTCGTAAGTTATGATACCCCAGTTCTTCTTATTTACGTTATTAATGATGGCGACCGCTTGGTCGGTTTTATCAACTCTCACCGGTAATCCGTTTTTGATGCCCATGCGAAACGGCGCACTGTCGAATGTCTGGGTTCCGTTATATTTACCTGTATCGATCGCAGCGGCATAAACGAATGTTTTCATGGTCGATCCAGGTTCAAATGCGTATTGAAAACCGAGATTCAAATAATCCGCGATATCTTTCTGATTCGGATTGAACCCGGGATACTGCCCCCAAGCCAACACTTTCCCGGTATCGATTTCCATGACCGATCCCCAGACTTTCGGCGCCTCGAAGGTCGCCCTAGTGGTCAGGATGGCGGCATCCAATGCTTCCTGAATGCCTTGATCCAAAGTAAGGGTGACGTTTTTCCCGTCGATCGCATCGACTTGCGTGACTTTCGAACCAGGCAAAACATACCCGTCACTGTCGACTGTCGATTCCCGTTTCCCGTTGATGCCGGATAACTGCTTTTCAAGTGCGAGTTCAAGTCCCATCTTTCCCTTAACCAAAATATTCCCGTCGGCTTGCGGATAGGATGTCTGTGAAAAACCGACCAGATGAGCCGCAAAAGCACCAAGGGGATAATTGCGGGCGATGGTGGTTTTAAATTGAATGCCAGCCAGTCCCAACGCATCGAGAGCCAGGTGTTCTTCTTTGGTTAATTGTCGACCGTAGATACCAAAAAATGTTTGATAAGTTCCCTTTAAATTAAGCCGTGTGCGGATGTAATCAATCGGCGCATGCAGAAACGTCGCCAGTTTCGACGCTGTCGCTTCGATATCACTCACATAGGATTCGCCGAATCGATTGTCCAGTACCGCAAAGACATCATAAGCATCGATGTCTTCCGCGATGATAACGCCGTTACGATCGAGAATCTCACCGCGTTTCGATAACAAAGTCTGTTTTTGTATATGCACATTTTGACTATACTCGGCGATGTCGGTCATACTTCTTAGATGGACACCTGCCAAAGCGATTACATAAACGTTAGCGGCGGTGATCGATGCCAGACCTAAAAAAAGCACCATGACAAAAAGAAGCATGCGATTGCTTCTTCCTTTCATCTATTTACCCTTTGCGATGGTCACGATGTTGTTTTGAATCAATTTCAGACCTTCCTGCTGGGCGATCGCGGAAACCCGCGTATAAGCACTCAGGACTTGGATATCCGATGCCAATGTCTGGTTCGCCTTGGTGACCAGCACGATCTGCTTGTCGAAGTTTTGTTTTTGAACGCTTAGATTGACATTGTAGGAGCGCAGAAATAAGGCAGATATGACGAAGAAAATCGCTGATACGATAAAAAGCATTTGGATTGTCTTAGTGATGCTGAAGCGTTTTGTACGGACTCTTTTAACTTTTTTCGCCATGGTTTCATTCTCCCCTTTTTCTGAGTATTCTTAATTTCGCCGAATGCGAGCGTTGATTCTCGCTAAGCTCAGTTTCATCGGCGATAAGTGCTTTACGCGTAATCACTTCGTAGTCGGCTAGCGGCAAGTCCGCGATCGGCAGTTTACGTGGGACCTTGATTGTTGAAACTGCACTGAAACTCTCCTTCACGATCCGGTCTTCCAACGAGTGGAAGGTAATGACGCAGAAGCGGCCGTCCGGTTTCAGTAAGCCGATTCCCTGTTTCAATACTTCCTGTAGTGCATCGAGTTCCCCGTTGACTTCGATGCGTATCGCCTGGAAGGTCTGCTTGGCAGGATGACCCTTCTTCGACAAGACTTTCGAAGGCAATGCGGATTTGATGACGTCGACCAGATCCAAGGTCGTATCGATCGTCCTTAACTGACGGCGCGCTTCGATCTTCCGAGTGATTTGTTTGGCGAAGCTTTCTTCTCCGTAGCGGCTAATGACTTTCACCAAATCATTGAACGGATAGCGGTTGACCACTTCCCAGCCATCCAGCGTTTGTGATTGGTCCATCCGCATATCCAAACGGGCATCGCTACGATAACTGAAGCCCCGTTGGGGGTCGTCGAACTGCGGTGAGGATACGCCGAGATCGATGAGGATACCGTCGACTCCGGTGACGCCGAGTTCGTTGAGTTTATCTGCCATCTGTGCGAAGTTCGCATGGATGAAAGTGATTTTGTCTATATATGAGGCTAGCGTCAGCTTAGATTCTTCAATCGCTTTCATATCGCGGTCGATACAGTAAAGTTTGCCGGTGGTGAGTCGCTGTGCAATCAGCAGGCTGTGCCCGCCTCGTCCCAGTGTCGCATCCACGTAGATGCCGTTTTGTTTAATGTCCAATCCTGCGATGGAAGCTTGCAGGAGTACCGAAATATGCTCCATTTAGCGTAAGAATTCGGTGAGCGATTCAGCCACGTCCTCGATGGAGGAACTGGCATCC
>JBBQGS010000044.1:0-12180 GCA_038323255.1 Erysipelotrichales bacterium
TTGCCGTCCGCCGAAACGGCCACGTGGATAAAACCACAGCGAGGAGGGCTAGGTAATGCAAAAATTCGAACGCGCCAATTTTGAAGTCAAAGAATACATCGAATCCGACCACTATGGGAAATTCGTAATCGAACCTTTAGAACGTGGATTCGGGACGACGATTGGAAACGCTTTAAGAAGGGTTTTACTCTCCTCTCTACCGGGTGCTGCCGTTTATTCGATCAAGATCGACGGCGTATATCATGAATTCACTTCTATTCCGGGCGTCGAAGAAGATGTCACGACCATCGTCCTGAATATCAAGGACCTGATCATGAGTGTCAGCGACGATGACGCGTATACCCTGCGGATTTCCGCCAAGGGTCCTAAAGTCGTCACCGCTGCCGATATCGAATGTCCGACGAATGTCGAAATCCTTAATAAAGACTTGGTCATCGCTACGCTGGAGCAAGGCGGTGTCCTCGATATGGAAATGAAGTGCCGTAATGGACGCGGTTATGTCAGTGCAGATGCGAACAAATCCCTCTATCAGGGGTCTTCGCAGGGCATCGGCACCATCTATACGGACTCCATCTACACACCCGTAGAACGTATTTCCTACAACGTCGAACCGACCCGTGTCGGGCAAGACCTGAAGTATGACAAAGTCATCTTCGAAATCTGGACCGACGGATCCATCACCCCGCAAACATCTTTAGCGTTGGGTGCCAAGATCCTCATCGACCACCTCGAATTGTTCTCCGAAATCTCCGACAACGTCAGCGACCTCGATTCGGTCATGAAAGACGCCAACGGCGAAATCGTAAACAAGGGTTTGGTCATGATGATCGAAGACTTGGACCTTTCCGTTCGTTCCTACAACTGTTTAAAACGCGCCGGCATCCAGACGGTCGAAGAATTAACCCAACGTTCGGAAGACGAGATGATGCGTGTCCGCAACTTGGGTAAAAAATCGTTAAAAGAAGTCAAAGACAAACTGTTTGAACTGGGTCTTGGCTTCAAGTCCTACGAATAAACCTAAGGAGGAGAAGAACCATGTGGAATCGTAGATTTGGACGTAAAGCGGATCACCGCAAAGCCATGTTTAGAAACTTGGCGACCAGCCTGATCGTTTACGGAAAAGTGGATACAACCGAAATGAAAGCGATGGACCTTCGTTCTGTCGTCGATGAACTCATCACGACCGCGAAGAAGGGCGATTTACATGCCCGCCGTCAAGTCGCTTCGTTCGTGCACGATGTCGTCGCAAATAAAGAAACCGGTCAAACGGCCATTCAGAAACTGTTCGACGAAATCGCTCCGAAATATGCCGACCGTAAAGGCGGGTATACCCGCGTTACGAAAACCGTCACACGCCGCGGCGACGCAGCCGAGATGGCAACGATCGAATTGGTCTAACAGGAGCGAATTTTCGCTCCTTTTTTTCGTATCGCCCTAGTTCTTCCCAAGCGTAAAGTGAGGAAAGATATGTTACAATGGCAAAGAGGAGTCAACGATGAAAAAAACATTACCTATTTTGGCATTTTTAGGTATCGCGGCCGCAGGGATCACCGCATACCTCAAACATAAAGCAGACCAACAAAAAGACATTGAACCGATAACGAACGGATGGGCGCATTTTAGCGACGACGATGACGGGAAAATTCCCCAGGAAATCGATGATGCGGCCAAACAGAGTTATCGCATTCAGGCACGCTTAATGGCGGAAGGGTACGGGGAAAACGATGTCCTCGACCTGATCCACAACGTAGCGTTCAAGACCGCCGAATCGATGTTTTCTTTTGTGAAAGACATGAAGGTAAAACACTATCATCTCGATGAAGCCGGAGCGGATAACTCTGTGAGTATCCGCCTGCATATGCCCGCCACCGCCGATGCGATCTATGAAAGCATTCTGGAGGTTGCTGAGATGACATTCACTAATAACGGGTCTTATAAGGGGTTCGCCCGTACCACGTCGGATATCGAATAGCAGCGCATTCAGGAGGTACTAGTGTGAAACCGATTGAGGTCAAACATCTCAAATTTTCGTACGACCAGGAAATGGACGTCGTCAAAGACGTCAGTTTTTCTGTTGAGCGCGGAAGCTATACAACGATCATCGGTCACAACGGAAGCGGTAAATCAACCATCGCTAAGTTGCTGATCGGACTATTGGAAAAGGAAGAAGGGGAGATCCTGATCGACGGGCAACCGTTGACCTTGGAAAACCTCGCATCGATACGAGGCAAGATCGGAATCGTCTTTCAGAACCCCGATAACCAATTCATCGGCGCCACCGTACGCGACGATATCGCGTTCGGTTTGGAGAACCATCAAGTCGCTTCCCAGGATATGGATGAGATCATCAACCGTTTCGCGGCTGAAGTCGATATGACTGACTATCTTAACCATGAACCGACACGCTTATCCGGCGGGCAAAAACAACGGGTTGCGATCGCCGGCGTATTGGCGATGAGCCCGGAAATCTTGATTTTGGATGAAGCCACCAGCATGTTGGATCCGCAAGGCAAAGAAGACGTCAACGCGCTTGTAGACCAACTCCACAAAAGTCGCAACATGACTATTTTATCCATTACGCATGATATCGAAGAAGTCCGCAAAGGAAACCATGTTTTGGTGATGAACGAAGGGCAGATCGTGATGGATGGAAGCCCCGAAGTCATCCTGCACCGTTATGCCGATTTAGTGAAACTACGCCTGGATGCTCCGTTCAGCGTGAAACTTGCGATAGAACTGAAAAAACAAGGCGTTATCATCGATACGCCGATGGACGAAGAAGGGATGGTGAGCCAACTGTGCCGATTGCATTTGAAAAAGTAAGTTATACCTATGCGCCGGGAACACCGTTCGCCTATGCCGCCCTTAAGGAAGTCGATCTGGCGATCGAGATGAATCGCGTCACCGCGATCATCGGACCGACCGGTAGTGGGAAGTCAACATTAGTCCAACATCTCAATGCACTTCTCTTACCTTCCTCGGGACAAGTTCTGGTTCTCGATCGCATCATTACGCATGCGGACAAACCGAAGCATTTAAAATCGCTCCGCAAAAACGTCGGACTGGTTTTCCAGTTCCCCGAGTATCAATTGTTTGAAGAAACCGTCCTCAAAGACATCATGTTCGGTCCGCTGAATTTCGGTGTATCCGAAGAGGATGCACGTAAAAAAGCGATGGAAACCTTGATTGTTGTCGGGATGGATCCTGCGATTGCGGAAAAATCCCCACTGGATCTCTCAGGCGGACAAAAACGCCGTGTCGCCATTGCGGGCATTCTTGCGATCGATCCCAAAGTTTTGGTCTTGGATGAACCGACCGCCGGCTTGGATCCGCAAGGAAGCAAATCGATGATGCAACTGTTCATGCAACTGAATAAGCAATACGAAAAAACCGTGCTGATCGTCACCCACGATATGGAGCACGTCTTGAATTACTGCGATAACGTCGTCGTCATGCGCGAAGGGAAATGCGCCGTCCACCAGACTGTCAAAGAGTTTTTCAATGACGCCAGTTTACTGAATGAGCTGCATATCAATCCTCCGCACGTATTACGTTTCAAAGAAGCCCTGAAAAAGGGCGGATTGGAACTGCCTGAAGGGATTTCCGACATCCAGTCGCTAGCCAAAGCGATCGCTGCGAGGGTGAAACATGAGTAACATCGCACTAGGTAGATACATTCCCCTTAACAGTATCGTACATAAGCTCGATCCGCGCATGAAAATAATCGCGATGTTTTTCCTCTTGGTCGCCGTTTTCATACCGGCTGGTTATTATGGTTACGGTGTTCTGGGAGTATTCATTGTTGCTGTCTTATTGATTGCTAAACTCAAACTCAATTTCATCTTCCGTGCTATGAAACCGATGATGTTTATGTTGGTGTTCCTGTTGGTCATCAATGTATTGGTGCTACGTACCGGATATGTCCTAATTTCACTTTGGGGTTTCAAGATCTACAGCGATGCGATTTTTCAGACCCTTTATATTACATTCCGTTTAGCGTTGATGATCATGATCACAACCGCCCTAACCGCCACCACCAAACCGCTTGATTTAACCTTAGCCATCGAAGACTTGTTGGCACCGCTGAAACGCTTCGGCGTCCCGGCCCATGAGATCGCGATGATGATTTCAATCGCACTACGCTTCATTCCGACTCTGATTGAAGAGACAGAACGCATCATGAAAGCCCAGGCCTCCCGCGGCGTCGACTTGAAGGAAGGGAAGTTCAAAGAGAAAATCATGGCGATCCTTTCCTTGATCGTTCCGCTTTTCGTGTCGAGTTTCCAACGTGCCGAAGATCTGGCCGATGCAATGGAAGCACGCGGTTACGTACCTTCCGCCAAGCGCACACGATACAAACAACTCAAACGCACATTGAAAGATTACATCATGATTCTAATCGTATTGGCATTGTTAGCTGTTTTGATCGTGATGGCAATCTACAAATGAGAGTTCAAGTCATCGTCAGTTACAACGGAACCAACTACGCGGGCTGGCAGATTCAGCCCGCTGTTTTGTCTGTCCAACAGATCTTGCAGGACGCCCTTGTGACGATGCACCGTCATCCGATTCTGATCGTAGGCTCAGGCCGCACGGACGCGGGCGTACATGCCCTGGGACAGTCGTTTCACTTCGACACCGATATGAACCTGAGTACCGACGTTTGGGAGCGTGCGCTCAATTCTCAGCTTCCCGACGACATCGTCGTGCGTAAGGTAAAAGAGGTTCCACAAGCATTTCATGCCCGTTTTTCGGCTATTTCGAAACGCTATGATTATCTGGTCAATGTCGGCGAGTATGATCCGCTGCACTATAATCTGGAATATCAACTCAACCGTAATCTAGATCTCGATGCGATGCGCCAAGGCGCACAAATCTTAATCGGAACACACGATTTTTCTTCATTCTGCGCCAATACTTTTGAAGAGATCCCCAATCAGATACGAACGGTGTCCCATTTGGAAATACTGGAAGAAAACGGCTGTATCCGTTTTACTTTGGAAGGCAGTGGTTTTTTACGCTACATGGTCCGCATGCTGGTCGGTAATCTGATCGACGTCGGCCTGCACCGTAAATCACTCGAAGATCTTCAGGTCATTATGGATAAACATGATAAAACAGCGACCAGCAGTATTGCGCCGGCTTGCGGTCTTTATCTTGTGCGTGTCGATTATCCGGAGGCACTATGATCAAGACGAATTACCATGTCCATACCCATCGATGCAAACATGCCCAAGGACGGGACCGCGATTATGTGGAAGAAGCCATCAAGGCAGGGTTCACCGAAATCGGCTTCGCAGATCACAGCCCATGGCCTCTATTGCCTCAGGAAACAGGGATGATCCGCATGAAAGTCGCTCTTTTACCTGATTATGTTAACAGTCTGCGCCAACTACGCGAAGAATATAAAAGTCAGATTTCAATTAAGATCGGGTTGGAATGCGAATATTTCGCCGATCGCATGGATTGGCTCAAAGACACTATCAAGAAATTCGATCTCGATTACGTGATTTTAGGCAACCATTTCCATGAATTCGAAGCACATCCCCGTTTTTACGCTTCCTATCAAGACAAAAAGAATCTGTTGGCCCATTATGTAGCCGATAGTCTGGCAGCCATCGAAAGCGGCGTCTATGCCTGTTTTGCCCATCCCGACATCTTCGTCCGCAGTCTGAACCAATGGGACGACGCGGCGGAAAACGCCAGCCGCATCATTTTGGAGGCATGCAAAAAGAAGAAGTTGCCGGTCGAATACAATCTTGGCGGCGTACGCAACCACTATTACGATTTGTCTTATCCGTATCCTCGTTTTTGGAAAATCGCGGCTGAAGTCGGTAATGAAGTGATGATCGGCATCGATGCCCACAATCCGGATCACTTCCACGATAAAAAAACGATCCAAGACGCCATTCTATTTCTGAATGGAATAGGGATCGAAGTCAGTCAGCGTAAATTATAGATAAATTCTAGGAATACTCATTTCCCGGGAAACATCGCTTCACATCAGTAGCGAATAGTCCGATCACATCCTTAAATGGATGACTTGGTACGAATCGAAACGGTGCCACGGATAGGTCGACTTGTAATTTGGAGCTTGTTGAATAAAAATCCTGCATCTTCAGTTCGGCGCAAAGCGCGGCGAACCAAAGCGGATGGTTGACAGGTTTGCGAATAAGCAAGACCGCGATATCGGTAGGCAAAACCACGGAAGAAGCAGGATCGCCGATCCAAACTATGGAATCAAACGGACCTGCGCCTTCCGGCAGGGTCAGTTCTCCGATCATCATTTGTTCTTCAACGGGGATGTAGACAATTTCCATTCTGATCACCGGAATCAGTATATCATATTTGCCTCTGTCAAGCGAAATCCCTTGACAAGCAGGTCAAATTTGAATATCATTGTAGATGGCACTTTATGCCAAATGTAGCCCCGGAAACTACTTTTGGTTAGGAGGAAATTAACCAGTATGCGTCAAACTACTATGGCAAAGCCTTTAGAAGTCGTTCATGAATGGTTTTATGTTGATGCGACCGGACTTACCTTGGGTCGACTAGCGAGTGAAGTCGCAACGGTCTTGCGTGGCAAGCACCGTCCAGACTATACTCCCAATGTCGATACAGGCGGGTTCGTCATCATCCTAAATGCCGACAAGATCGTCGTTACAGGCAACAAAGATGAAACGAAGAAATATTACAACCACTCGCAGCATACCGATGGTATGCGCGTACGGACAACCAAGATTATGCGCGCTCGTTATACGATCGAGTGGGTTGAACGTGCGGTTCACGGCATGTTGCCGCACACCCGTCTGGGTGACCGTCAACGTATGCATCTTTTTGTTTACAAAGGCGCGGATCATCCGCATGCCGCTCAACAACCTGTTGAGTTGAAAATCAAAGGATAGGAGGACACAACATGGCCACGAAAAAGAAAACAGTCGTTACATATCTCGGAACCGGACGTCGTAAAACCTCCGTCGCACGTGTTTATCTAACCCCCGGAACCGGTGTCATCACCGTCAACGGAAAAACGCTGGAAGAATACCTGCCTTTGGAAACATTGCGCATGGTCGTTCGCTCACCGCTCGAACTTACGGGTACCTTAGCCGGATTGGATGCGAATATCAACGTCCAAGGCGGCGGTTATACCGGACAGTCTGGCGCGATGCGCCACGGGATCACCCGTGCTTTGCTGCAGGCTTCGCTCGATTATCGCGCGATGCTAAAAGCGGCCGGATTCATTACTCGTGATTCACGCGGAAAAGAACGTAAGAAATATGGATTAAAGGGTGCTCGTCGCGCTCCGCAGTTCTCGAAACGTTAATTGGAAGAAGCTTCTCGGATGTATTTCGAGGGGCTTTTTTTATTCATAATTTGTTGACATGGCAATTCAATCATGGTATATTTTATAGGCATTCGGTGCGCATGGGCCTGTAGCTCAGGTGGTTAGAGCGCGCCCCTGATAAGGGCGAGGTCGTTGGTTCGAGTCCATTCAGGCCCACCATCGAATTTATATACATGGGGTTTTAGCTCAGCTGGGAGAGCACCTGCTTTGCAAGCAGGGGGTCATCGGTTCGATCCCGATAAGCTCCACCAATGCAAAACCAAATGTCCCGCAAGGACGTTTTTTTTTTTACACTTGCACACATAAGTTAGATTGAATACAATTCATAGAACGGGGGTTCAGCATGAGAAAGCGCTTTGCAAAGTTCATCGGTACAAAATCTTTCTATAAACAGGTTCTTATCGTGGCCATACCTTTGATGGTGCAGCAACTCGTGACTTCTTCCGTCAACCTGTTGGATAATTTGATGGTCGGCCAGTTGGGCGATGCGTCGCTCAGCGGCGTTGCGGTGACCAACCGTTTCTTCATGATCGCGATTTTCGGGACATTCGGCGTTTTGGCCGCTTCTTCCATTTATATCGCGCAGTTCTTCGGGGCCAAAGACAATGACCATATGAAGCAGTCGTTTCGGTATTCCTTATTGAGCGCCTATTTGATCATGGGACCGTTTGTGGTGCTGGCTCTGTTGTTTCCGGATGCCATCCTCGGGTTCTTTACGAAAACCCCGGCGATTCTCGCGGAAGGCGCCATCTATATGCGGATTGCCGCATTGACCTTTATTCCGTTGGCCCTGACGATGGCGATCGGAAATGCGATGCGTTCAATCGGACAAACCAAAATCCCGCTCTATGCCGGGGTTGTTTCCATGCTGAGCAATGCGTTCTTCAACTACTGTATGATCTTCGGTAATTTCGGTTTCCCTCGCTTGGGCGTCGCCGGGGCGGCATGGGCGACCCTGATCGCCCGTATCCTCGAACTGATCATCCTATTGATCGTGTTGAATTATAAGCATTTTCCGTTCTCGACACGCATCGGTGATTTGTTCAAGGTCCAGAAATATCTGGTCAAGACGATTACCATCAAAGCATTACCGCTGACGGCCAACGAAATTCTGTGGTCATCCGGTATGGCGACGTTGTTTATGTTCTACGCGACGCGCGGCGATACTGTGTTAGTCGGATTTCAGATTGCAGGGACGACAGCGGATCTCTTCTTCGTGCTCATGGGCGGGATGGCAGCGGCTACGACCGTACTAATCTCCCAACCTTTAGGTGCCAACAAACTTGCGGAAGCACGCGATAACGGCTATAAGCTACTTGGATTCAGTGTTTTCCTGGCGGCTATCTTCGGCGTTGCGATGTTTGCGTCGAGTTTCTTCGTTCCTTATCTGTTTCGTGTTAGCGCCGAAAGCCGCTGGATCGCCACGACGCAACTTAGGATCATGTCCGTGATGTTTTGGATCTACATGTCGACGGCGGAATGTTACTTCATCCTCAGGGCTGGTGGGGATACCCGCTCGACGCTCTTTATGGACTCTGGTTTCATGTGGGCGGTCAACATTCCCGCGGTCGCATTGGTGACCTATTTGACCAAGTGGCCGGTCTTCAGTATCTATCTAGTCGGACAGTCGACTGACTTCTTCAAACTCATGCTTTCCTATACCTTGGTCAAACACGAAAAATGGGTTAAAAACCTGACGATGGTGCGTCCTTTGGCGATGGAAATCCATGAGGAAATCGCGTAAAAAAGTGATGTTTTATGTTGCCAAACGAAAGTTTGTATGTTATATTTTATAAGCACTTGCCTGAATAGCTCAGTCGGTAGAGCAACCGGCTGTTAACCGGTTGGTCACAGGTTCGAGTCCTGTTTCAGGCGCCACGGCCCGTTGGAGAAACGGTTAACTCACTTGCCTTTCACGCAAGCATTCACGGGTTCGAATCCCGTACGGGTCACCAAGGTGCAACAATTAGACGCTACGGCGTCTTTTTTAGTGTTTAAGCGAAATATATAAATTGAATTCTATCGTTTCGCTGTCCTATCCACGCATACCGACCGCGCTATTCGACTTTTAAAATTTGCGGTACTCAAGTGAGGTAAACAATCAACGGTCCTCATAGAGCGACAGGGATTGCTGTTGCTACAAAAGATTGTATTGTGATTAAGCATCGATTTCAGTTATCTGCATATTTTGATTACCGATCGGTCAAACTCCGATTGATTGAGTTGTCGAGTATTCCGTAATCAATTTTCTGCTTTCATAACCGCGGAAACCCGTATCGATTGCTTGCTTTTCCATTTCACGTACGATATAATCATTAAGCAAACGTTTTGACCTGTTAGCTCAGTTGGTAGAGCAACTGACTCTTAATCAGTGGGTCTAGGGTTCGAATCCCTAACGGGTCACCATCGGTGAACTTACCTGTCGTAAGACAGGTTTTTTATTTGCTTTTCAGAAGCAAAATCGGTTAAAAACAGAGTTAAAATGTAAGAATGTAAAAAATATGCAAAATATGTAAAATGATTTATATGTTTACAGAAATAATGTAAATAAGTGATTGCATTTCACCAATCTTTCATATATAATCGAGACATATTACCGAGAGGAGGGTATTCTATGAAGAAAATTATTGTATTACTGGCGACAGTGTTATTGGTTTTCGCGGGTTTGTCCGCATGTACAACCAAAGACAAAGGTACCATTAAGCTTGGGGTTAACATCGAGTTGACCGGGGAAGCCGCCGTTTACGGAACTCCCGAAAAGAAGGCGATTGAAATGGCTGTTAAGGAAATCAATGCGGCCGGAGGTGTCTTGGGCAAGCAAATCGCACCTATCTATTATGATACCAAGACGGATACTGCCGAATCCACCAGCAACGTTACCAAATTAGCAACCGTAGACAAAGTCGTAGCCATTATCGGCGCGGCGATTTCCGGAACGACCATGGCGGCAGGACCTGTTGCCAACCAGTATAAAGTTCCGATGATCACACCGTCCGGATCCAACGCGAAGGTTACCAATGATGGTACTACCGTTTATCCGTATGTCTACAGAGCATGTTTCATCGACCCGTTCCAAGGGCTCGTCATCGCCAACTTCGCATCCACCACGCTGAATGCCAAGAAGGCCGCCGTCGTCGGTTCCAGCTCTTCCGATTATGCGAAAGACTTGGCCTCGATCTTCGCTTCCCAGTTCGCTAAAAACGGCGGAACCGTCGTAGCTACCGAATACTACACCGACACCGATACCGACTTCAACGCCATTTTGACGAAACTTCAAAATGCCGGAACATTCGACGTCTTGTTTGTTGCCGACTATGCCGTTCGCGCTGGTTTGATCATCGGTCAAGCCCGTACCGCCGGTATCATGGTTCCGATTGTAGGACCGGACGGATTCGAATCACCTGATTTAAACAAATTGGCAGGCGGCGCGGCTAAAGTGAACGATGTTTACTTCTCCACCCACTTCTCACCGTTAAGCAGCGACCAAAAAGTCAAAGATTTCATCGCCGCATACAAAGTATCCGCCGGCGAAGCCCCGAGCGCACTGAGTGCCTTGGCGTATGACACCGTTTATATGTTGAAGAAAGCCATCGAAAACGCAAACTCCACCGATCCTGTTAAAATCAACACAGCGCTAGCCGCTTTGAAAGATTTCCAGGGAATCACCGGAAAGATCAGTTTCGATGCCATGCACAACCCGATTAAATCGGCGATTATCGTAAAATTAGTCAATGGCGAGCAAGCCACTGCTACCGTAGTTAACCCTTAATACGTTATTCAGTACTGTGACGCAATACAGGTGAAAGGCGACTTTCACCTGTTTGTGTTAGAAGGAGGAACGAATGCTAGAGTTCTTACAACAGATGATAAATGGTCTTTCCATCGGCAGTATCTACGCATTGATCGCCCTTGGCTATACCATGGTTTACGGGACGATTAAACTGATCAACTTCGCCCATGGGGATATGTATATGATCGGAGCCTATATCGGTATGATTTCGGTTACCACATTCAAACTTCCGTTCTATTTAGCACTTCCTGTTACGATGATTCTGACTGCTGTGCTTGGTATGACGATTGAACGCATTGCCTATCGCCCGCTGCGTAAGTCCACCCGTGTCGCTGCTTTGATTACCGCGATCGGTGTATCTTTCTTTTTACAGAACGCAGTCAGCCGCATCATGGGTGCGAAAATCTATACCTTTCCGCCCGTGCTTGTTAATAAGACCTTTATGTTTTACGGATTACGCTTCAATACCCAGCAAATCGCGATTTTCGTAATCGCCATTTTACTGATGGTCTTGTTGCAGGTGATCGTCAAAAAGACGAAAGTCGGACGTGCCATGCGCTCGGTCGCGGTAGACCAAGATGCGGCGAAACTGATGGGTGTCAATGTTGATCGCACGATTTCCCTTACCTTCGCAATCGGAAGTTCCCTGGCCGCTGCAGCTGGTATTCTGGTCGGTATCTACTATAATACGATCAATCCGCTGATGGGTTTTGCGCCTGGTTTAAAAGCATTCGTAGCCGCTGTTTTCGGCGGCATCGGGATCATTCCCGGTGCGATGATCGGCGGTTTTGCGATTGGCCTGATTGAAACGATGGTCAGCGGTTACGGGAGTACTTTATATAAGGATGCGGTTGTCTACATTATCCTAATCCTTGTGTTGATCATCAAACCCAGCGGATTATTGGGTAAAAATAGAAAGGAAAAAGTGTAACCATGAAAAACACCTTTCTAAATAAGAAAAATCTAACCTGGTTAGCGATTGGAATCATCTTCTTCTTTGTCATCCAGATTCTCATCACAATCGGAGTCATCGCCCCATATTACC
>JBBQGS010000045.1:0-12120 GCA_038323255.1 Erysipelotrichales bacterium
GATTGACCATCGTAAGTTCATGTTGGTGGCGGGTTGTTTTTGTGATCATAGGGCGCCCCTTTCCTTATTTCAATTATACCATTTCGCCTTTTCCCTTAAAACACAAAAAAGACTGCCGACGCTATTTGTCGACAGTCTGAGCGAAGTTTTCAACTTCGCTTTTCTTTACTATTTAGAAGATAACCGATTGCGAATGTACCTTTGCCTGCATTCAGACCTATAATGGGTGAAATTGTTTCCACATACAAGGGGGCTTTCCCTAGGATCTTTTCACATTGGATTTTGAAGTCATCAAGATCGCGGGGATTATCCGCATAAACCAAGGCATATTCATCGATGCCCTGCGCATCAAGATCGCGCCGAATTGTTTTGAGGATCGTTTTTATTGCACTTTTTTGTGTCAGAGATTTTGCGAAGATTTCCCCTTTTCCATCACGATCGATGGAAATGACCGGCTGCAACTTGAGTTTTGAGAGAATGAAGCCGGTTGTTTTGGAGACTCTTCCACCTTTCAGCATATACTTTAAATCCTTCACACTGACATAGATGCGGGCATGGTCGATCCTTTCGCGCAACCTTAAAACAAGCGATGAGAAATCCAATCCTTCATTTCTTAGTTTCACAGCTTCCACAATCAATAATCCTTCAGCTGCCGAATTGGTTTTCGAATCGATAATTTCGATGTTTTTGCCTTCTTTTTTGAGTGTTTTAGAGATTGAAAGGATACGATCGTAGGTCCCGCTCATCTTAGAGGAAACAAAGATACCCACGATATGATCGTAGTTCTGTAGTAACTGTCTGAATGTCCGCTCGATCAATTGCGGAGTGGCCTGCGAAGACGTCGGGTTCAATGTATAATCATCCATGGTACGGTAAAAGTCATCCGGAAGCATCGTCAGTTTATCCTTATAAACAACGGAATCGACGATGATGTTCATAGGAATCACGACGATTTGGTTAGCGTCGATGAAACTTTGGGGAAGGTCGGCAATCGAATCCGTCACGATGACCGTTTTCGCTATCGGTTCATGGATCAGTTTAGCCTGAAGTAGCATGTCGTCCACCTTATGCGAAGTCACCCTGCCCTCACGAAGCAAATATTTCATGACTTCATGTGGTTGGTTGGTATGCACGTGGACGTTGATATGATCTTCCGTTGCACCGATTACCAGCGAGTCCCCCATCGATGAGAGTTCTGCAGCGATTTTATCCGGATCATTGTGTGAAAGAACTAAATACTGGGCACAATATCGGTAATCTCCGATATCCGCGGAAGTCAGGTTCTCCACGACTTCTTCCAAAACAGCGGCGGTATATTGACGATCATCGATTGTGCGTACTTTCAAGAATTTAGCGATTCCTTCCACAAAATAGTAAAATGCCATGGCACCGGCATCGACAACATTATGGTCGCGTAGGACTTTTAACTGCTGCTTGGTTTTTTGGACGGCATTTTTCAGATGAACCAGCGAATGGTCGACACGCTGTGCGAAATCATCTTCAATATGGGTTTCGAGGTGATGCGCCCATTCTCGCATGACTGTCAGGATAGTTCCTTCTTTGGGATTCGTGACGGAATGAAAAGCGAACTGGGCGCTGCTTTTCAAGGAGACGATGAATTCTTCGGGAGTGAGTGTTTCTTTTTGTGCGACTGCCTGGGATAATCCGTTGAAATACTGGGCAAAGATCATCCCTGAATTTCCATACGCGTTTTCCACAGCGATATCCGAGATGGATTTCATGGTCGATGAGGCATAGGTCTGTTTGGATGCGGAGCTCAAAATCGAGTTCATCGTTAAACTCAGATTGGTACCGGTATCTCCGTCAGGCACAGGAAAAACATTGATACGGTTAAGATTCGTTTCGTTGACGATGATGTTTTTCGCGCCTGAGGCGATATACGAATACAGTTCGCTGCCGTCGATGAGATAGATTGACATGGTTGGTTTCTCACTTTCTGAGGTCGTGTAAGATGCGTCCGTCCTTGATTTCGACAATACGGTCGGTTTTTTGGGCGATCAGTTGATCATGCGTGATGATAATGAACGTTGTCCCGTAAGTGCGGTTTATTTCCCGCATCAGTTTATAAATCTGCTCGGCGGTATCGGAATCCAAGTTGCCCGTCGGTTCATCCGCCAGGATAATGCGCGGATTATTGATGAGGGCGCGTGCGATCGCCGTACGTTGCTGCTGACCACCGGACATTTTACTGGAAGGATTGTCCTTGACTGCAGTTAGCCCTACGAACTCGATCAGTTCCAAAGCACGCTTCATCACTTCAGGTTTGACGTTGCCGTTTTTGATGCGGCTAGGTAACAGAATGTTCTGCAAGGCGGTAAATTCAGGCAGGAGATAATGAAACTGGAAGATGAAACCGATGGTTTGGTTACGCATCGTAGCCATTTCTTTGCTTTTCAGCTTCGCTACGTCTTTTCCGTTTAGGATGACATTCCCTTGGGTCGGCTTATCCAGTGTGCCCAAGATATTCAGCAGCGTACTTTTCCCGCTTCCCGACTGACCGATGATACTGTTGAAACTCCCGGTTTCGAATGCGAGGTTGACGTCATACAAGACTTGCGTCTTGACGGTTGTACCGTAGATTTTATTGATGTTTTGAAGTTCGATGATGTTATCCATTGCGTATTACCTCGATCGGGCTGAGTTTGCTGGATTTTCTAGCCGGGATGATGGAAGCAATCAGCGCTGAAACCACCGCGACACTCCCGGAAAAAGCGATAAATCCGACATTATATGTAATAGGTATCAAGGCAGTTCCGTTTGGGTTCTTAGCGAAGGTGGTAAACATCACCAATAACCCTACACCCAATGCGACTCCCAGAACACCGCCGAGAATACCCAGAATCAAACCTTGGAAGATGAAAATCAAACTGGCTTGGGAATCGTTGATACCCATGGCTTTGAGAATACCGATCTGACGGGATTTCTGCAGAACCGTGATTGCCAGCACGCTGGAGATGCCTAGGATGACCGAAATCAAGACGAACACCTGGATCATATACGTCGAAACACTCTGTCCGTTGAGACCGCTCAAGAGTTGAGCGTTCTGCGTTTTCCAGTTCTCGACTTTTAGTCCGCCGGGGACACTGTTTGTCAAGGCAAGGGCTGTGACATCTGCTTTGAAGACATCCTTTACCTGCATCTGAATACCGGTATAGGTATTCCCTACTCCGAATAAATCCTGCGCGAATGACGCGTTTGAGATGATCCAGGATTCATTGACGGCAGCCACGCTAAGGTCGAAAAGTCCGACCACTTTCGCATCTCGAAGTGTTCCTGTGACCGTTTTCAGTTGAATCGTGTCACCTGATTTAACCCCTAGGTTTTGGGCTAAGGTGGTCCCGAGGATGACTTCATTGGTTGATGCCGGCATGACACCTTGCGTGAGTTTGTTTTTAAGACCGTAAATCGATTCCGTATCTTTGGCGAAACCGCGTAACAGCGTCGATTCACTCTTAGATCCGACAATTGCGAATGCCGCACCATCGACCGTTAAACCAACATTAAGCAGGCGGTTATCCTTAGATAATGAGGACAGATAGGTATCTTGGATACTGAATGAAGTCCCCTTTGTTTCAGAAACGATACTGATATGTGCACTGTTCCCGATGGTCGTGTTAATCAAACTGGCCTGCAGACCTTGGATCAGCAATCCGATGAAGATCTGTACCGAGATACCGACTGCGATTCCCAACATGATGAGAATCGTCTGACCCTTACTGAAAGTTAAAAAACGTTTCGCGATTTGAAAAGATAACTTCATTTTTTTACTCCCTTCAGATATGCCTGAAGTTCGTCAAACGTCTGGCAGATAATGAAATTCACTGCGTTCACAGCCTTTGGGTTATGTTTGAGCGCTTGTCCGCCTAGGATGATTTTGAGATCCGGGCGAACTTGATTGATGAGTTGAAGACTGGTGTTCAGTGCGCTAAGGCTGAAAAAATTGTTGACGCTGAAGACCAGATAATCGAAATGGACGGATGTGATGAGATCATGAATCTCGTCTTTGGGAAGTGAGTTGCCAAAGAAACAACTTGCATAGCCGAGCATACGGAAATAGTCCGCCACGATACGTGCTCCAATTTCATGATACTCACCTTCGGGGCACAGAATCGCAACCTTAAGCGTCGGGTCGACTTCTGCTTGTTTCATCACAGCGGGATAGAGACTTTCAATGACGGTACGCAGGATCTGTGTTTTCATATGCTCATCCCAGACCTTATGCGCAGGATTGTCTTCTTTTCCTGTAATATCCGACAAAGCGCAACCTAACACTGTTTCATAGATGGTGATTAGATCGGTTTCACCGCTGGCGAGCCAAGCGTGCACCATAGAAACACAGGCATCTTTGTCATATAGATTCAGTTTATCTTGAAATGCTTGTAGATAGTCCATGATTTCTTATAATTTCCCGATGAACCAAACACTGATGACGCTGACCAATGTCGATAAACTCGTACCCCAAATCAAGTCGATGATGGTAATGTTGAGCGGCCAGTCTTTCAGCGTGGCAAGATTGGTAAGGTCATAGGTCGCATAGGTGACAAGTCCAAACAGAGCGGCACGGAAAATCAGTTGTGTCATATTCGGATTCGCTAAATGGGGTTCGATCACGAACACCAGCACTCCGACAATAAAGAGTAAATAGAATAGAATCGCGGCGATCCAGTTTACGTTGGTCGACATGATGTAGCCCAAATACTGCGCGTAGAGTTTTTTTGCGATCAGACTGAGCCATACGATATCGATGACGAAGAAGACCGCGAAGGTAATGAGATAGTGAGTTAGAAATTTCATTTTGTTTCCCCTTTTTTTGGCATTTTCAATAGAAAGATACTGGTATTCTTAACATAGGTTTCATAGCCGGCATAGCGTTTCAGACGCTCTTCAAGCATCGGTACGCCGGATACATAGCGGACCATCAAAGTGATGATCAGCGGACTGACGAAAGTCCAAAGCGGTGCTCCCAAACCAATCGATACCAACCATACACCCCACCATAGAACGGATTCCCCGAAATAATTAGGATGGCGGGAATATTTCCATACACCCGACTGAATCAGTTTCCCTTTGTTTTTGGGATCACGAATATGATTGCGAAGCTGTGTATCAGCCGTACTTTCCAAACCTAATCCAAATAGATAAACGATCATCCCTAAAACAACGAGCGGGATATATTTCAAGGTCGCGATGCTTTGACCATGGATGTTAGCTAATGATATGAGATACATCAGTACACCTTGGAATAAGAATAACTGGAAGTAGGAGCGAAGTGCATACGATTTTCCCCAATTTTTGCGGAAATTCGCATAACGGTAATCTTCGGGTTTTTTGAAATTCCGACGTAGGATATGCAAACTAAGACGAGCTCCCCAAATGAATACCATCACAAACAGGATCCATCCCAGGGGTCGGTTTACGTTGATTTGGACAAACAGAGATAAAAGAAAGAAGCCCATCCCCCAACCGACATCAACATACGATGCGTTTTTCAGGTAAGCCGAAAGTAGATAGGCCAGTGTGAAATATAGTAATAAAAATAAAAGTATCCAAGTATGATTCATAATTTGTTTCCCCTTTTTGCGTTTAATTGGTCTTATTCGTGAACTTGCGAATTGACGATGGATTCCGCTTTGCAGCATCAACAATCGCTGCTCTTTCATTTCTATTATAGATGGAATTAGAAATCCTTCAAGGAAAGTGAATAGAATTGGAATGACTTTTCATTCGCAACATTTAACACAATAAGGATTTCGTTGAATTCAATATCCAAAATGATACAATATGAGTAATAGATCCACTTAACCAAAGGCGGAACCGTTATGAAGAAAATCCTTGCAGTTATATTGACGCTCTTTCTGGCAGCGTGCTCGCAGACCGTGACACGCCCTTCTTTCACGTTGGAAACGTATCCGAAAGTCGATGGTTCAACGGTTACGATCCCGCTTTCGGAAGCCATTTGCGCAGCCCTCACAAAAAAGACGTTGGATGAAGTTCGCCCGCACATTCTGCATACGACGACCCATCCTTCCTATGTTAATTTGATCGACAAGAAAACAGATCTGATTTTCGTCACCTCTCCTTCTGACGAGGAACTGAAATATGCTAAGGACAAAGGCGTCATACTGGAAGTGATCCCGATCGTATCGGAAGCGTTTGTATTCCTGGTGAATGCAAACAACAAAGTGGAGAATCTGACGCTCGCTCAAATTCAAAAAATATATACCGGCGAAATTAAAAATTGGATAGAAGTCGGTGGTGAAGACAAAGCGATCCTTGCGTATCAGAGGCCGCTTAATTCCGGCAGCCAAACAGGATTCTTGAAGTTGATCATGCAGGAATTGACTCCTATGTCTCCGCCGCTCGACCAGATTCCTGCAGGAATGGGTGAACTGATCGACGTCGTCGCCAGTTTCGACCATCAGGCTGCCGGCATCGGTTACTCCTATTACTATTTCGTCATCGATATGTGGGGCAATGAAAACGTAAAACTGATGAAAGTGGACGGCGTTTATCCGGATAAGACGACGATCGCGTCGAAGCAGTATCCGATCACGAGTGCCTACTATGCAGTCTTCCGTAATGAAGAAAAGGCGAACAGCGATGTCCGTAAGATCGTGAAATGGCTTTTAAGTGACGAAGGCCAACTTTTGGCTCAGGATGCGGGATATGTTAAAGTCCGCTAAGATCGTCCTTGTTCTGTTGTTTCTCTTAAACGCCTGCGCCAAGAAACCTCAACCTGCACACCTCGTTGTCTTCGATCAAGTTGTCCCCTTCCTTGCGCCGGTCGGAAAAGTGATACAGTCACCCGTATTCGGCTCTGCGGTTTTCGATAATCCGATTCTGTTTGAGACACTTCAAGATCCAAAAAACAACAGTATTACAAAATTGGTTGTTTCTGGATTAAAAGATAAAGCTTTGGAAACGAAAATCAACGCCGATATCCAAGCAATCTATATTCGCATGCTTTCCTATGTCAAACCATCTCTTCTTCCATATCGGGGAGCGCTTGAAAAGATTCCGGCCGGCAGCACCTCGAGTGTGCAAATCTCATTCTCGACGCCGTTTAATTTCAACAATCTGCTTAGTATTTTGGGTACGGCTATCTATGAATTCGCACCGAAGAAAGGTTCGGATAATCCGATTCGGGTGATGATACAGGAATCGTTGAATTATGATCTTACGACTGGCCATTTACTTACCATCGCCGACCTCTTCACCAACGATACGAATATACCGGAATTGCTGAATCCGAAAGTCAGTGAATTCATACGATTGAACAGTTCGGACTACATGGATTCGGATAGTATGATGTTTATGTACGGTAACGGTTATATGGTACAAGTGCGGCCTTTCAAAGGAATTCAAGGCGACCAGGTATTTTTGCTCAGTGAATCCGGTCTGCAATTGATTTTCGATTACCGTACACCGGAATTCGACACGAATTTGTGGGCAACCCTGTTTGAGATCCCCCTCTATTCTATGCGGTCCAATTTTGCGGCCGATAAACGTTTTTTAAGTGATGTTTCTCCATTTGAATACCCAATCGTGAATCATCGGTTCCTCTATGACATCGACTACAAATCCATGTCGACATCCAACCGTGAAGCCACCATCGGCACTGTGCGCTGGAATTTCTCTACGCGGTATCAAGATGGACTCGATGCTTTCTATATGAATCGGATGACAGCAAACCAGCAAGCTTCTACGCAATGGGTCGCTTCACTCCATATCCCGGACATCATTTATCTCAGCAATTATCAATATGCGCATAAACTTGGAAAGTTCACCTTAATCGACAGTTACATTTCCGTGAGTACTTCGGTGTGGGGCATCTACATTCCGAAATATGAAATGTTTGATGCAAACAAAAAGATCATCCCGCTTAAGGACATCTTCACAAAAGATTATGACTTCGAGGCGGTGGTCACATCCAAATTGCAGCAACAAATCGCTTACTTCGACAAGAACCTTCGCTTAGGCGAAAAAAAAGCTGAATTTCGATCTAATCTGAGTTACACACTGAGTGAAAACGCACTGATTATGGGTATGTTTGCGTTTTCACCGTTCGACAAAAAACCTTATGCCATCGAAGTCTACATCCCATACGCCGATGTCGGCGGAAATCATCTGACGATATTCGAGTAAAGAAGAAAGTTAAGCCGGCCTAATCAGAGGTCGGCTTGTTTGATTATTCGACGGTATCCCGGAAATCTTTCGGCGTTTTCTTGAACTTTCGTTTGAAATGACTGTAAAAATTACTTGTGAAATGGATTCCGGATTGAATAGCGACTTCAGCAATCGGCATGTCCGTTGTGTTCAGCAGTTCACGTGCCAGATAAAGCCGGCGATCGCAAATGTATTGGTGCGGAGTTAAACCGATATAGTTGTTAAAAACCCGAATGAAATGGAATTTACTATAATCGATCGTGGCGGAAATGTCTTCCAGTTTGATGCGCTTACTGATGTTCTTGTTCATGTAAATCAAAGCGTTGCGGATGAATTCACGCTGTTTTGTGTCGCGTCCGGCAACGGTCACGATGTTCTTCACCAGTCTCGCGAGGGTTTCCAATGAATCCGCTGAATCAATTGAATGAAGGAATTCGTCAAAGACCAAGGGATCGATTTCTGCGGGAACGCGCAGATGGCTACGTGTCAGTTCGGCTGGCGGAAAGTTCGCGCAAAGAATGAAATCTGCCTGTGCATCGGCGTAATGAAGCTCGACGCCTGTGCCTAACGGTATCATCGCAAGCTCGTTATGCAGGATGACACGGTCGGTTTTTGTATGATGGACGATAATATGGCCGCTGCGTAAATAGAAAATTAACCAGTTGTTTTTAGGTTGAGGTTCGAGATGAATTTTAGCATGGTTGAAAAATACTGTCCCCACTTCTAACAGAGAAAAAACCTCATCGTTTGGGGTAAAGGTTTTTGATTCAACTTTGCAATCAGAAAGATGATCAAATAACATGAGATTTCCTTTCTATCGTCCGATTTCACGGACAATTTGTTTCTATAAATATTGTATCGCATAAACGTAAATTTGCAAGTTTTAAGAATAAATCTGAAAGCGGTTTCTAGCAATTTTTGCCGATTAATACGAAATTGCTAATTTCGCTTAAAAAAACGAAGCATATCGTACATAACTTCCATGCTTTCAGGGATATTAAGCTTAATATTGAAGACATGGCCGAGTTTAAGTTCTTCTTCCATAACTCGCAGATCGATGTTAACGCCGATGTCGCTGAGCTCATCCGCAAATGTCAGCGTTTCGGGATGCATCGAATCACACAGTGAAGTTAAAAGATATGTCGGAGGGAAATCATCCTGCAGATTAGCTGAAATCGAACTGTAGCGAAACAAAGGATGGTTTTGGTAATCTTCGCGATTGAACAAAGTCTCGATGGTCAGTTTCAGGTTCGGGAAGTCAATCTCCGAATTCAACAGACGCTCTAAGTCATAGACACCGCAGCTTAACCCCACCGCACGGATTTTGACATTGGGTTTCTCGATATTGAAAACGGCGCACAGTTCAGGACTTACGAAGGTATTGGCAAGTAAAGCGCAGAGATGCGCACCGGCTGAATCACCAACCAAATAGACATGACTCGGATCTAGATCATATTCGTCGCAATGTGTTTCAATCCATTTCAACACGGCCACAAGATCTTCGATTTGTGCAGGAAACGGATAATCGAAGGCTAACCGGTAGTTGACCGTAAGCACTGCGAATCCCTGACGTGAAAGTTCCATTCCATAATATCTGTAAGGGGATTTCTTGTCGCCGGATACCCAGCCGCCGCCATGCACATGGACGATAACCGGAAGCTTGCCATCATAGTCCAACGGTCGTGCGAGATCGAGTTGATGACATGGGAGTTCATCATCAAAATAAGGAATGTCTTCGAGCAGACTCATCCCTTCCGGCGGTTTTGCGAACGTATAGTAAAGGTGATCGTTTTCTGCGACTATTTTCCACATCAGTATCAAAATCGGATTGTTGAGCATGGGAACCTGCTTTCGTTGTGTGAATGAGATTTTTACCTTATCTATAAGTCTTCATCTTTTACTTTATCATTATGTCCTGTCCCGTCTTTTCCGTCAACTTGCCAAAGACGGCGAAATCCTGCGTAACGTAGGTAGGAAAAACTATGTAATATCAAAAACAGAGCCAGTTTGCGAATTCTAACCAACATGATACAATGAATTCAAAAGATACCAATCTTGGGAGGCCTATATGATAGAAGCATATGCCCGATTGTATCAATCCGTTTTCCGGCTTATTTTACCCCGTATGCCCTGGCGTCAGCCTGAACTAGTCAGCGGGGAAGGGAGTTCTGCAAGGATCGGGGAAATCGTGAAACACCGCGGGATCGATCGTGTCTTGCTTGTGAGCGACCCCGGTCTGAGTAAACTCGGTATGGTCGCTCAAATCGAATCATCGCTGAGAAATGCTAATGTATTAGTCACGGTTTATGATAAAACACAGGCCAATCCGACCATCGACCAAATCGAAGAAGCGGTGGTGCTCTATCATGAGGCAAATGCGCAAGGTATCGTCGCTTTGGGTGGAGGTTCGCCGATGGATCTCGCCAAAGCGGTCGGGGCACGCATCGCACGTCCCACTAAAACAATTCAGCAACTTAAGGGGATCCTTAAAGTCAATCGTACTATCCCTCCACTTTTCGCTATCCCCACAACCGCCGGCACAGGCAGTGAAGTCACGGTTGCTGCAGTCGTAACCGATACGAAAACCAAAGAAAAATATGCCATATCGGATATGCACCTGATCCCGCTGCTGGCAATCCATGATCCCGCTTTAACTGTCGGATTACCGCCACACATCACGTCGACCACCGGAATGGATGCGCTGACCCATGCGGTCGAAGCCTATCTTAACCGTACTTCGATGCCGATTACGCGGGTCGAATCAGAAGAAGCTGTGAGACTGATCTTTGAAAACCTTTATATTGCCTATAGTGATCCACACAATATGAAAGCAAGGGAAAATATGCTGAAAGCGTCGTTTTTGGGTGGCGCCGCCTTCACCAAAGCCTATGTCGGCAATGTCCATGCAATGGCACATCAGCTTGGCGGCTTTTATGGAATTCCGCACGGTTTGGCCAACGCTGTCTTATTACCGGTGATTTTGGATTATTACGGAGATGTGATTGAAGATGATCTGGCCCAACTCGCAACCATTGCGAAACTGAGTTCGCCCAACGAATCAAAACGCGGTCGTGCACTTGCCTTTCGCGAAGGAGTGAAGAAACTCAATTCCGCTATGAATATCCCCTTACAGTTAGAAGGTATTCGCGCGGAAGACCTGCCGATCCTGATCAAACGCGCTTTGGCCGAAGTCAATCCGACCTACCCCGTTCCGGTTATGTTCAATGCGAAACAGATGGACGAAGTCTACCGGAAAATCATGAAAATAAATCTCTAAACGAGTGTTTTTACCTTTATGTTTACCTATCAAAAAAAGCAGGACTTATTTCAATCAATTTGAAATAGAAAACTAGATGAATTTTTTGTGAAAAGCAACATTTAGTGTCTTTAAAATCGATTCAATTTGTCCATATATGTTTTCTTATGCACACTTTAAGTTGTTTTTTAAGCAATATTCAGCGTATTCTTTGCAATTCGACCTTAAAGTACAGATTTTGTCGAACGGAGGGGTTGACCTTGTAAAGCGCTTACATCTATACTATTACTATGAGTACATTGAGCACATAAAGTTAAATTGGTTTATACGACAGACGAAGCTGTCTTTGAGTACCAACCATTGATTCTGTAATACAAACGCTTCAAGTTGGATTCATATCTCATTTCGGTGAAAAGGCATGTTCCAATATCCATGCTCACACCACATCAATTTGGTTTCAGTCCAATCGAATTCAAATCTAACAAAGATCGTAGCAATATGATGGAACGTTAGGATTGAAAATGATTCGGATTGACATATTCAAGCGAAAGCTAGAAAGGGAGATAGAATGAAATTTTTAAGAGCAGTGCTTGGTTACATGATCGCAGGGATGTTTGTTATGGCTGTATGGGGCAAAATGGCTTCGGATCCTACCTTCGGAATTTTCGGCGGTTGGT
>JBBQGS010000046.1:0-12006 GCA_038323255.1 Erysipelotrichales bacterium
CTCATCGATCACCTTCAGCAAGTTATCGAGGCTGCCTTCGACGACATCGATGACGTCCGCCGAATAATTCATGTGCAACGCGTGATCTTCGAACTCGTCTTGGTCTAGTATGTCATAGCTTCCGTTGGGATAGACTTTGACGTCCAGATCATAATCGATGTTCTTAATGGCCTCGCCATCGTAAAGACTGGGAGATGCGAGATTGCAGTAATAGAAGACTCCATTTTTGCGCATCATGGAAATCACATTGTACCAACGATCGGTATAGAAAAAACAGATTGCGGGTTCGCGGGTATACCACTTGCGTCCATCCGCTTCAATGACCCAGGTTTTGTTGGTGACGACTACATACTGTGTCTCATTTGCGTCAACCACAAGCCCTTTCGACCAGGTACGATGCAAGGAACCGTCATGTTTGTAACTTTGAATGTAGACTTGGGATCCGATTTTGGGTAACATGCGGCACCTCCTTTACGTGGCGAGTTTAATTATACCCTATTTCGAAATGTCTGAGAATAAAAAAGCCGCCCGAGGACGGTTAGTTTTGCTGATTTTCGGTGGTGATCATCTGAATGATCCCTTTATCAAGGAATACAGGTAGGATGGCGAAGAAGGAAAGCACCGTGCCGATGATCGTAATCAGGCTTAAGTCGACGTACTCTGCCAGGAATCCGTATGCCAATGTCGATAATGCCATACCGGCGATGGAGAATGAAGATACGAAGCCAAAGATGGTTGCGCGTTTGTCGCGCGGGATGGCAAGAACCATGGTCGCGTTGAGAATCGCGTTGCCGATGACGTTAAGGAAGTCGCCCACAAAGAAGGCAGTGGTCAGCCAAATGAAGCCATATCCCAACAGACCGATGATATAGACGATGCCTTGGATCGTAAAAGCGGCGATAAAGATTTTCATTTTGTATTTAGCAGGAATTTTAACCAGCCCAAGAAACCCCATCCCAAGGACAGCCGCCAGACTTCCGGCGGCTATGAAGAATCCATACTGCGTCATGTTTAGTCCTTTTTGGAGTGCCAACGGAATCAAGAGTGACATATATCCAGATCCCAGGAAATTAGCGATCAGTGCACATATAACCAGTGTATTTAAGCCAGGAGTTGCCAGTGTGTCTTTAGCCCCTTGGGCAACATCATGCAGGACATGCTTAATTGAAATCTGCTGACCTTGCTTGACCCCTTTCGGAACTTGGATGAACAGAGCGCAAAATGCCGAGAACAAGAAGGATATTCCGTTTAGAATAATCATAGGTCCGATGCCGAAGATCACCAATAATGCACCTGAAGCTCCTTTTCCGGCCAAACTGATCAAACTGTTGGTGCCCGAGGACAGCGACTGAGCGCGGACGAGTTCCCTGTGTGGAACGATATCGACGAAGACGGTCATAGTCGCAGGATTGAAGAACACCCCGCAGAGAGCAGCGACGAAAGCCGTGAACATGATCATCGGAATCCCAAGATCACCCCGAACAGCGAAGAAACCGACAGCGATCATCAAAACACCGCGTATGACATCCATACTGATGATAACCATTTTCCGGTCACTGCGGTCGATGATCGCGCCCGCAAACGGACCAAGAAACATCATCGTGAACATGCCGATGGAAGACATCAAACCCATCAAGGCGGTGGAACCGGTTTTTTCAAAGACCCAAAATCCGATCGCAATGGCATATAAAACATCCCCGAATATACTGACCGCATGACCTTGCAGCATCAAGATAAAATTGCGGTTCCATAATTGTTTTGGTTGTGGAAGATTATCCATAATCATCACCTCATGTTTATAATATAAACTTATATATTAACTATGTCAATATTTATATTGACTATATTAAGTATTTATTTACTTTATTGCTTCAGAAAAGAAAAAGAGCGTCTATCGCTCTAAATCTTCTTCAACCGTTGCAGTAGAATGGGTGTCATGATGGCACATGCTATCGTCGTCGCCAACATATATGGCGCATTGTAGGCGAAGGATGCGGACCAAGTTGTTTCCCAGAACCACACACCGGCTGCCCAATGGATCAGAAACCGGATGAAATTGGTTCCATAGATTCCTGTATGAATCGGGATGCCTTTGACATTAAACGTCGGCAATAGTACCGCCAGTCCGTAGACTCCGAAAGCAACTACATATTCGAGAAAATAGTCGAGCATGTTTTGGGAAAACGGCGGGCCACTTATCATCATCAATACCAACGATATCCCGACGACGGTCAATCCGCCTTTCCAACCTAAACGATAACTCGCCAGCAACAGGACGATGACGCTGAGTCCGATCGATCCTCCTTGGGGCATTTTCAAGAACGGTATCATATTCGAAATAAAATCCAAAACGATGAAGATGGCCGCATACAGAGCAATCTGTACGAGGTAGAGCACTTCTTTTCTGTTTTCTTTCATAAAAAACACCTCCGTGAAAGAGGCGTAAGGAATAGAACTCCCTACGCTAGTTTGACCTAGATCAGGTGTTGAGGGTTTTGCTTGCGCATCTCAGCCGTTGGGCTCCCCTGTTCACGGTTCAATTATAGCATAGTATGTGGTAATATAATTTCGAGGTATAACGATATGCACGAGATACAGGATAGAAGTAACGACCACGAACTTTTTTTAGCCCAATTGCAGGCGTTGATCGCTGATGAAACCGATTTACTAGCCAACATGGCCAATATGGCATCGCTGATTTATTTCACGTTCAGCGATTTGAACTGGGTCGGATTCTACTTTGCAAAAGACAATCAACTTGTATTGGGTCCTTTCATGGGTAGACCTGCCTGTACGCGCGTCCGTTTCGACCAAGGAGTCTGCGGAAAAGCCGCCCGTACCCGCGAGGTGCAGAACATCGCGGATGTCCACCTATTCGACGGACATATCGCCTGCGATACGAACAGCAATTCCGAATTGGTCGTTCCGATGATTAAGAACGGGGCATTATTGGGAGTGTTAGACATCGATTCGATTGCGTTCGACCGATTTGGTGAAAAATCCCAGAAAACCATGAGTCAAGCCGTTAGAATTCTGCTTGAACGATAAAAAAAGGTCAGTCGACCTTTTTTTCATGTTTCAATAACATTTCTTTTAGATGGATTCCACCGGCATATCCGGTGAGACTGCCGTCCTTGCCTAAGACGCGGTGGCAAGGGATGACGATTGAAATTGGATTATTATGGCAGGCTCCGCCGACCGCGCGGACGGCTTTGGGATGACCAATCTTTTGCGCAATCTGTCCGTAGGTCATTACTTCTCCAAATGGGATATCTAAGAGAACTCTCCACACGGACTGCTGAAATGCGGTGCCCTCCGGCTTTAAATTCAGGTGGAATGCCGTACGAGTTCCATGGGCATATTCTTCAAGCTGTCTGGCAGCTTTTGCCACTTCGCCTTCTGCAACATTGTCCACCGGTGAATCTGAAATCTCGATGCCGGTTATCTTTTCAGCATCTCCCTCGATGATGATATAGCGGTCAAAAGCAGAAATGGATGTTTTCATCAGAGTTTCTCCTTGAAATATCCGATTGCTACCGAGAGTGCCTCGGGAAAATTGAACAGTTTGCAATCCGCATCCTGGATTTTAAATTTACGGACAAGTGAATACTCTTCCAGTCTTTTCCCTACAGCGACGAATTCGTCGCTGTCATAATCATAATCCATAAATTTTTTCCATTGTTTGCCACGGTCGGAATCGATGGCGGCTCCGGTGATTTGGATAGCGCGCACACCACTCTGCGTTTCGGCCAAATGCAGTGCCGTACAATTGTCGTACCCTACGCCAAGTAAGAGGATGTCAGCGCGTAGGTCCAACAGTTTTCCCAAGGGTGAAGCCATCGAGAACGAAAAGTGGAGCGGGTGGGACTGGGTGATCCATTTCGCATGTTTCCCATAGGCCATGAAAGCACTGTTGGGATGATTGGAAATCATCGTGCCGGGTCGCAGACGCAAGTTGTTGGCGATAGCCCCCATGTGAGAGAACGTTGAAGAACGAGGGTCGAAAGCAGGATGTTCCTGGCGCAGTTGTTGATTGAGAGAAGGGTCGATTGGCGGATGTTGCCAGCGCGATGGTTCGCTGTTGTCAGATGTCTGGGCCGGCATGACGATGGTTCCGTCATACCCAACAGCAGTGATGAGGGCATCTACGACAGTCTGCGCACCTCCTGGAATATACCCAAACGAAGATAGTGACGAATGAACTTCGATTACGCTTCCTTCATTCACACCCAAAAGTCTCAACCCGTCGACGAGTTGAGATTTGGTCAGCATTCTTTTTACTTCGTCAACCTGTGATAACGCCATACTTCACAAACCAGTTTTTTAGCGCTAGGTATCCCAATGCGCCGACTTTCGAATCAAGCAGGACACCTTCTTTGAAGATGAACGTCGTCGGTGTATATTGGACATCACCCAAATGTTTCTCAAGCAATGCGGTCAAATCAGCGGTGATGTCGGAATCTGTTTCCACATAATACACTTTGGATTTGTAGTTTTTAATCAATTCCGCAACGACCGGTTTGTAGGCTTGGCACGCTGAACACTTAGATGAACCGACATAGACGACCAACGTTTCTTTGTTGTCGAGCAGTTTGATCATTTCTTTGGCTTTGATTTTGGTGGGACCTGCGCTAGTGGCGCAAGCGGTTAAGAATATCGCCAGGGTAGCGAGTAATAGGAGAATCTTTTTCATGTTGTTACCTCCGAGTGGTGGGCGATCTTGCTGGCGGCGGAAGCTGCAATAGCTCCGACGATATCGTCTAGGAAACAGTTGCACTGTGTTCCTTCTTCATTATTCAACCGACCGATGATGCAAGGTTTTTCTCGGTCGATATATCCGTAATTCGTTAAAGCGATAGACCCGTACAGATTACAGATTCCGTAAGCAAGCACTTCATCGACGCCATAAAGCGACCAATCTTCGTTCAGTATAGCACATAATTCTTCGTCGAAGAGGTCATGGCGCTCGGCACCGATATCCAACGCAATGCCGGTCAGAACCGCATGCTGGACTTCACGTTTGTGGAGAATCCCTTCGATGATCGGAATCACCTGGTCGATTGTGACCTCAGGATGATGCTTTTGTTGAAGAAAAATGACGCAATCCGCGATGTCGGTGATTTCAACTCCGCGCGATTTCAGTAAGGCGACACACTTATCAAACATGACGTTCTCCTTTTTTGACACAGAGGCTACTTGCAATCTGCGCGCCGATACGGGCGTTGTTTTTAATCAGGGCGATATTGGATTCCAACGAATCCCCACCGGTGAGTTCTTTGACTTTCGCCAATAGAAAAGGTGTGACTTTATTCCCTTTGATACCCAATGCATTCATTTCACTCAAAGCAGTTTGGATTGCTTGATCAATAATCTCCCTACTCATATCATATTCCTGTGGAATCGGATTGGAAATCAATACGCCCCCGCGAAGTCCGAAGTTTCTCTTCGCCAGAATGATGTCGGCGATTTCATCCGTGTCGTTCATTTGCGCATCGAGTTTCAAGCCTGAAGTACGGCTGTAAAAAGCGGCCAATTCGTCACTCTGGTAACCCAAAACAGGTACGCCGAACGTTTCGAGATATTCTAATGTCAACGGCAGATCTAAAATCGCTTTGGCACCAGCGCAGACGACCGTTACATCGGTGTTAGCGAGTTCCTGCAGGTCGGCCGAGATGTCGAAACTGGATTCGGCACCGCGATGAACGCCTCCGATTCCGCCTGTCACAAACACTTCGATGCCGGCTTTCGCAGCTAATATCATTGTGGTCGCAACGGTCGTGGCGCCCCATTCTTTGCGGGCGAAGATGATTGGAAGATCCCTGCGGCTGACCTTGGCGATGTGGCCGCGGCTTCCGAAAGCTTCAATCTGTTGGGGGGTCATCCCGATGATACCGACTCCGTCGATGATCCCGATGGTCGCCGCAACAGCACCGTTGGCTTCCACCACGGCTTCGACTTCCAGTGCGGTCCTGACGTTTTCAGGATACGGCATTCCGTGGGAGATGATCGTGGATTCTAATGCGACGACCGGATGGTTGTGCGCAAGGGCTTCTTTAACTTTCGGATGGATATGGATCATGTAAGATTCGACCTTTCTATGGTAGCGATCGCTAATGCGTCGCGAATCGTTTTATCGTTTAAATGTGGAACAACGGTTGCTTCAGAAGCAATGGTCAGTACGGAGGCCGCCATTGCGTAACTCAGGCAAGCGATGAAATCATCACTGCGCTGTCTCTTTGCCAGATAACACGCCAGCAGACAGTCGCCTGCTCCGGTCGCATTGACAACGGTATCGGCTTCGATTTTAAGTTTAACGAATACTTTTCCGTCAGTCGCTGCGATTCCTTCATCGCCCAGACTGATGATGATTTCCCGGATGCCGATGGACAGAAATTTTTTCAGTGCTTCTAGAAGTTGGATATCATTCCCGATCTGCATATCAAGTAAGATTTCAGCCTGTTGCCGATTCGGTTTGATGATGTCAAAGCGATGCAAAATCGCTTTCGCTTTAAGTGCCTTATGTGTCGATATCGGATCCAGCGCGAAGATGCAATTCCCTTCGCTGCTTAGAATTTCCAAGGTTTCCTGAGTCAAGTTTGTATCAAGCACACAGATATCGTCCTGACCCAGATCAAGGATAAGCGGTTTTATTTCTTCGGCGTTTATTTCATCAAGTATGGCCATATCGTTGATCGCCATCTGCATATCCCCGTCTTGATCCAGAATCGCCATATAGGTCGATGATGCCTTCGTATGGCTGAATCGGCTGTGCGACATCCCGATACCGACCCTGACACAGTCCTCATAACAGGATCTGCCGAGCAAATCAGATCCGAAGAGGGTAACAAGATTCACCTGCGCCCCAACCAATACCGCGTTGTGCGCAATATTTCGTCCGACGCCTCCGAACGATACATGGATTCTACCGGGATTGGAATCCCGCTTGCGCAGTGGACTGTCGGGCATTCCGACCAGATCGACATTCGCACCGCCGACCACAAGAATTTGTTTCATGCTTTTCCCTCGCATCAATTATACCAAAGTCTTTCATTCTCTATCGTTAAGTTATATCATATTACCATAAGAAAGGACTTTAGAAATGAAAGATATTTCACTTATACGTCGCTTTGCGGCCTTTGTTCAGAAAGATGCGGCGTTCTCTTTGGCGCTACGTACCATGTATTTCGATATGTCGACCATCGCACCCAAAAAAGGTGCGGAATATCGTAATCAACTCCTATCAATATTAAGCGGCGAAGCGTTCGCCCATGCCACTTCAAAAAAGACGATTTCGCTGTTAGAAGATGTGAGTATCCAGTCAACGGACTTGTTCGCGCAAGAACAGGCGAGAGCCATCCTGAAGGATTTGGAAAAAATCCGTTATATCCCCAAGCAACAGTATGTGGCGTTCTCGAAATTATGCAGCGATGCGGAAAACATTTGGGAACAAGCCCGCGAGAAGAAAGATTTCGCACTGTTCTCGCCCTATCTGCATCAGTTGATCGAAGGCACCAAAGCCAATGTCAAAACGCGCAAACGCTTGGAAAACGATTATGATGTTTTGTTGGGCGATTATGAACCCGGGATGTCGCAGGTTGAATATGACCGGTTTTTCAGCGTCGTCAAAGCACAACTTGTTCCTTTTCTACACAAACTACTGCGTGAAGGGGTTAAACCCGATACCTCTTTTCTGTATAAAGAGTATCCAGTCGAAAAGCAAAAGCAATTTATGGAGATTCTGAAAGAAGCATTGTTCATCGACCCAAAGAGCTCCTATCTGGCAATCAGTGCCCATCCGTTTTCATCTTCCCTCAGTAAGAACGACAACCGCATCACGGTACGTTATCTCAAAAATAACGTTGCATCCGCAATCTTCTCGCTGATTCACGAAGTCGGTCATGCAACTTACAACCATCAGGTCGATCAGAAGTATGAAGGCACAGTGTTCTTCGATAACATGTCGATGGGCATGCATGAAAGCCAAAGTCGTATGATGGAGAACATGCTCGGAAGAAATAAAGCCTTCTGGGTGAATCTTTACCCCAAATTAGTCGAACTTTTCCCTGAAAACTTAGCAGATGTTGGCCTTGCTGCCTGGGTGGATGCGATTAATGCGGTTGAACCCGGATTCATCCGTACCGAAGCTGACGAACTAACTTATCCTTTGCATGTCTTATTACGTTATGAAATTGAGCGTGGGATTTTCGATGGAACCATTACCGTTGCCAATCTGGAATCCGCATGGAATGCCAAAATCAAAGATTTCCTCGGGCTTGAAGTGCATGACTGTGCCGAAGGAGCTCTGCAGGATATCCATTGGTCTTCCGCGATGTTCGGCTACTTCCCGACTTATGCATTGGGTATTGCCTATAGCGCTCAGTGGATGGTTGCGATGCGCAAAGACCTTGACATTGAAGAGTTACTTTCAACAAACCGTATGTACGTCATCAAACAATGGTTGGAAGAAAAGATTCATCGTTTTGGGGGCAGCCGCAAAGCGGATGAATTATTGAGAGAAGTGACCGGTGAATCCTTTAATCCTCAGCATTATGTTGATTATCTGATTGCCAAATATTCGAAGCTTTACAAGCTAGACTAAAGTGCATACACTTACCAAAGCCTCCGAGTCAGGAGGCTTTCGTCTTTTCTAATGAGCATGCAGATTATTTTGCCTATTAAAAGGAATTCGACTAAGTTGCTTTTCTATCATTAACACTCGATCAACGGAAATAAAGAAAACGCGATTGCTTGCGTTTTCTGCTTATTCGTCGTCGTCTTCGTGGAGTTTGTCTTTCGCTGCGGCTGCAATGACCTTATCGGCTACCTGTTGGGGTGCCGCTTCATAGCGGTCGAACTTTTGACTGTAGGTACCGCGTCCTTGGGTGAAGGAGCGCAGTTCGGTCGGATAATGCATCATTTCGGACATCGGAGCTTCGGCGGTGACGACTTGTTCGTTATCCGCGTTGAGTTCCATACCCAGAATCATCCCACGACGTTTATTGAAGTCGCCAATGACGGTTCCGGTATATTCTTCAGGAATCGTTACTTCGGCTTTAACGATTGGTTCAAGTAGAATCGGTTTGGCCAGCGGCATCCCGGCTTTATAAGCAAGACGTGCGGCGGATTTGAAGGCGATTTCCTTGGAGTCTACTTCATGGTATTTTCCATCGACCAGTGTCGCTTTGACACCGACGACTTTATAACCTGCCAGCATCCCCTTCTGCATGCATTCCCTCAGTCCGACTTCGACGGCCGGGAAATATTGTTTAGGAACAGATCCTCCGACGACTTTTTCTTCAAAGACCATATCCAAACTGTCGGTCGGTTCAAACTTGATCCAAACATCACCGAACTGGCCAGCGCCGCCGGATTGTTTCTTATGTTTTCCTTCGACCGTGACGGTCCCTTTGATCGTTTCGCGATAAGGGATACGCGGATCTCTGAGTTCAACATCGATCTTATATTTCGATTTGAGTTTATTAACGATGACATCCAAGTGCTGGTCGCCTAATCCAAAGAGGATCAGTTCCCCTGTTTCCGGACTCTTGTCGAGTCTGCAACCAGGATCTTCTTCCGCAACTCTCTGTAAGCTAGTGGACATTTTATCTTCATCGAGCTTGCTTTTCGGCCAAATACTCATCGCCAACATCGGTTGAGGGAAGATAATCGGAGGATATGTGATCTGGTTTTCTTTGGTAGCCAAGGTATCGTTGGTACGGGTATACTGCAGTTTTACGATGCAACCGATATCGCCCGTAAACAGTTTTCCGACCGCCAGTTGATATTTGCCTTTGATGACGAAGATCTGTTGGATCTTCTCAGGTTTATCCTGTTGAACATTGAATACATGGGCATCGGTGGACAATACGCCAGTCATGATCTTCACGAATGAGATACGTCCGACGAAGGGGTCGACCACGGTCTTGAATACTTGGGCTGAGAACGCTTCGGTTTCGTTGGTATGCAGTTTTAACGGTTTCCCGTTTTGGTCGAACGCTTCGATCGTCCCTTTTTCCCCATAACTCGGGAAATACTCGGTGATCAGATCCATCAGACGTTCAATCCCTGTCAGTTGGACAGACGATCCGCAGAAGACCGGCACGATATCGCCGTTGCGTACGCCTAAACGCACACCTTGCAGAATTTCGGCTTCGCTGAAGGTTTCACCGGA
Organism: Erysipelotrichales bacterium; assembly: GCA_038323255.1. Classification (GTDB taxonomy): domain Bacteria; phylum Bacillota_I; class Bacilli_A; order Erysipelotrichales; family Erysipelotrichaceae; genus GWE2-51-13. The sequence continues at coordinate 10,172 of JBBQGS010000046.1, forward strand.
GAAGAACTTCTCCATCAGTTCGTCGGATGTCATCGCGACCGCTTCGGAAATCTGTAGGACGAATTCTTCGACACTGGCAGCCATGGATTCCGGCACGTCCTGCGCGTTTTCGCGATCGTTGTAATACCAAGCCTTGTTTTTCAGTATATTGACGGATCCTACCGGTTTACCGCCATCGAAGATCGGAATTTCAAACGGAATGACCGTTTTCCCGAACGTAGTATGCAACTGGTTGTATGTCTTCTCGAAGGATGCGTTTTCTTCGTCCATTTTATTGATGAAGAAGATGGTCGGCAGCTTACGTCTGGCAATCGCTTTCCAAGCCCTTACGGTCCCTGTCTGGACGCCGTCTTTGGCTCCCACGACGATTAAAGCGTTATCGGCAACCGCCAAACCCGCTTCGGTTTCCTGCGCATAATCCAAGTAACCCGGTGTGTCGATGAAATTGATTTTACAGTTCTTCCATTCGATCGGGGCGATCGAAGTATATACGCTTAAGCCCCGCTTGATTTCTTCCGTATCATAGTCAAGAACGCTGGTCCCGTCGAGGGTTTTCCCCATCCGATCAGTGGCTTTGGTGAAAAACAGCATCGCTTCGACAACGGATGTTTTTCCGCTGCCGCTATGTCCAAGCAAACAAATATTGCGCACTTCGTGTGCCAGATAATCCCGCATTGTGTCTAGTTCCTCCTATTTCAAGAACGGTTTTAAATCCGTGAAGTTGTGCTCACGCACGTAATGAATCGCTTTATTGCCTTCTTTGTCTACAATCTCCTTATCCGCTCCTTGTTCAAGCAGATAGGTGACCAGTTCAAGATATCCTGAATAACTGGCGCGCATCAAGGCTGTACATCCATTGGTATCCTGGGCATTGACTTCTGACCCAGCCGTCATTAACTTCTTGATGACTTCGACTCTAAATGCCAAACAGGCTTCCATCAATGCCGTACGACCCATCTCATCTGCTTGGTTGACATCGACATTGTATTTAATCAATAGTTCAACCACTTCCTCATGTCCAAGGAAACTAGCCCGCATCAAGGCGTTGCGGCCTTTGGCGTCCTGGACATTCACTTCGCTACCCGATTCAAGCATCATCTTGACGATATCGGAGTAACCTTTTTTCGCCGCTCCCATCAGGGCGGTCTTTCCGTTGACATCGCGCGCATTCACATCCGCTCCGTTGTCGATCAGATAGCGGACGATCGTGTCATATCCGCGTTTTGCGCTGCGCATCAAGGCTGTCCGTTGTTCGGCATTGCGAACATTCACGTCGGCCCCCTTCTGCAGGCTCGCTACGACTTTGGCGAAGTCACCAGAAGCCGCGGCATCGAAGAAGATTTGGTTTGTTTGATCCATTACAGATTCCTCCTTGTTTTGTTCAAACATCATCTGACAAAAAAAGATGGACATGATAAATCCATCTTAAAAATCATTCAATTTCCAAAAACAGGCCCAAGACACAAGTCCGCCTTCATGTAGTTTTTCGATTTGGGGGACAAGCAAGAGAAGTACCATAAGGCCACACCTCATTTCTCGGTTTGTTAATTTCCTGTTAATTCCATTTTATCCTATTCATTTTTGAATACAAGTGTTTTGGATACAAGTTCATCTGCTTTTCTCAATTTCGCCTCTTTTCCATCTGTAACCTCTTACATTCGGATTTATTTCAGCTACAATAGGGGTGTCGGAGGATGGTTTATGCCCTTTTTGGTCTGTTTAAGTTCATTGGGTTTTACCTTTTGGTTAATCCAGCCGACGATTGAAAATAAACCTTACCGTTTCAGAATCAAAATCGTCGCCTGCGCCCATTTTCTTTTGTTGGGAATGGGTGC
>JBBQGS010000047.1:0-11898 GCA_038323255.1 Erysipelotrichales bacterium
CTCGTAGGTTACTCAACTATCAAACCCCTACCGAAGCCATCCTAACCCACTTCAATCTAATTCAAGCAACGATCTGACTCCGGATTCTTCTATTTCAATAAGTGGACGACTTCTCATTGCAATTTGCTATTATATCATTTATCAACAAGAAAGGTTTTGTTTCATTTTATAACTCGTTCAACCTTGGCGTTTCGTCTTGTGTCATCCTTGAAATTGATCATTTGCGGCGAAGTTGAAAAATCGTTTCCCCCGGATTTGCCGATATGGTCTTTTTATAGACACGCGGGTGTTCATACACAGTCCGCACATAAGCGCGCAATTTTGTCCCCAAATGATAGCCATGGATGATGACGACTTCCCGTGTGTCGTTACTCATCGCATTTATACGGAAATTCAGTACGAATTCGGCTTCCTTGCGGGTCAATTCATGCAGGTCGATGGTTTCGATCATGGGGTGAAATGCTTACGCATGAACTGTTTGAGCGCTTCCATGGTCTGTTCGCTGATGACGTGCTCCATTTTACAGGCGTCCGCTTCCGCAACGGGTTCTTCCACGCCCAATACGTCACGCAAAAAAAGTTGTAGCGTACGGTGGCGGGTAAAGATCCCTTCCGCTTGTAGGCGGCCGGTCTGTGTCAAATAAATCAGGGCATAAGGTTCCTGTGTGATCCAGCCGCCTTCGGTTAAATTTCGCAGTGCCCGGTTGACGCTGGGTTTAGCGACCTGCAGACGGGTGGCGACATCGCTGGATCGGACACCGCTTTTCCCAAGGTCGCTCAAACGGTAAATCATTTCGAGATAGTCTTCGGTCGACGGTGATAAGGGCAAGATTTCACTCATTGTAAGCACCTCCTATTTAGGATGCAAGACACTTTCCAATTCGTTTTTTAGTTGTTCAGGGGATTTATGATCGCATTGACTGGTACAGTCTTTGTTTTCACTACATCCCATGCAAGTCGGTGAAGAATGGTAATTTGCCGATTTCATCCTTAGAAACAAATTATAGGCGAGTGTGGCGAAAATCACAAGAACGATAGCGCCTACGATGATGTCAGCCATGATTGCCTCCTAACTCAATCCGAAGAGATGGCCGCCCTGATAAATCAGAAATGCGACGAGCCAAGCGACTCCGGTTTGGTAAAATACGGTGATCATCGTCCACTTCCATGAATTCATTTCGCGTTTGAGTGTCACGAGAGCGGCGATGCAAGGGGTATACAAGAGACAGAATGCCATGAACGCATAAGCGGACAAAGGAGTGAAAACGGACTGCAGGGGTGCGTTGAGCGCACCCGGGGTGGATGCCGCGACAGTTCCGACGCCGTAGAGAACGCCCATCGTGCTGACAACCGCTTCTTTGGCGGCCAACCCGACGATCAGAGCCATGGATGCACGCCATTCTCCAAATCCTAATGGAGCGAAGACAGGCGCGATCGCTTTCCCGATGGCGCCGATGATCGACAAGGATCCGTCGTTCACCATTTGCAGATTGAAATTGAAAGAGCTCATGAACCAGATGATCATGCTGGCGAATAAGAGAACGGTACCGGCTTTGATGAGGAATCCTTTGACTCTTTCCCAGGTATGCATGAATAAATTGAACAGTGTCGGCATACGGTATTCGGGAAGTTCCATCAGGAAATCGGAGATACGCCCTTTGGTGACGAATTGTTTTAGGAACAATCCTGAGAGTAGAGCGACCGCAATGCCCAAGATATACATCGAATAAACGACGATTGCTTGGTTACGGGAGAAGAAGGCGGCTGCCATCACCGCATAGATGGGGAAACGGGCGCCACAGGACATGAAAGGCGTGATCATCATAGTAAGACGACGATCTTTCTGATTCTCCAGCGTACGGGACGCCATCAACGCAGGGACGGTACAACCGAAACCCAATATCATCGGAATGAATGATTTCCCCGAAAGTCCGAATTTCCGCAACATACGGTCCATGATGAAAGCGGCACGCGACATGTAGCCGCTGTCTTCAAGAATTGAAAGCATGAGGAACAGGATAGCGATTTCAGGCAGGAAACTCAACACCGATCCGACTCCGCCCAACATCCCATTGACGACCAGTGAATAAAGCCAGGGGGAAACATTGATTGAAAGTAAGAAATGTGAAATGTTGGCGATGACAAGATTGTTCACCAAATACTCAAATGCCGACTTGACACTAGCTCCGATCGGGCCGAACGCAACCATGAAAACCCCCAACATAATCAACAGAAAGATTGGAATTGCCAGGATACGGTTGGTGACCACCGCATCGATGCGGTGCGAACGATTCGGTTTGGCATGTATGTTTTTCACAAAAGCATTGTTGACGATACGCGTGATATATTTATATTTCTCATCGGAGATGATCATATCGCGATCGATCGGAAACCCTTCCAGTCGATGTTCGACTTCTTCGTTGAGCACCGCCATCTGTATCGGTTGATGGGTATGTCCGTCGATTGCGCTGGGACCTTCATCGATAAACCGCAACGCATGCATTTTAGGACTGATCGGTACTGCCAGTTCTTTCTCAAGCATGGTTACAAGTTTCAGAATGACGGGACTGTAGATTTCCTTAAAGGGAGCGATGCGGAAATCATGGTTTTGGATCGCTTTGATTAGCTCATCGATACCGCTCCCTTTGGCTGCGGTGATAGGGACGATCGGTACGCCTAACTCTTTTTGGAGTTTTTCTACATCGAGAAAATCCCCTCTGCGGGCAAGGACATCCATCATATTCAATGCGATGACCATCGGTTTCCCGACTTCAAGCAATTGAAGACTCAAGAAGAGATTACGCTCCAGATTCGAGGCGTCGACGATATTGACGATCAATTCGGTCTCGGCGCTTTCCACATATTCGCGGGCGATGACTTCTTCCAGCGAATAGGTCGACAATGAATAAATACCGGGTAAATCGGTGACTTCGAAGTCATCAACGACACCTTTGATTTTTCCGCTTTTCTTTTCGACCGTAACACCCGGCCAATTACCTACATATTGGTTGGATCCCGTAAGTTCATTAAAAAGGGTCGTCTTCCCTGCGTTCGGGTTGCCGACCAATGCGATTTTAAGACTCATCGGTAATCCTACGGACAAAGATTTCGGCCGCTTCTTTAAGGCGCAGCGTCAATTCATACCCGCGTACGGTCACTTCGATCGGATCTCCCATCGGAGCATACTTCTTCACGCGCACTTCGGTGCCCATCGTAAGTCCCATATCGATGATGCGTTTGCGCAATGCGCTTTTTTTCCCCAGCCCTTCGATGATGCATCGCTGTCCTGGGATGATTTCTTTGAGTGTCATGGCTACCTCTATCTAAGTTAGCCAATGCTAACATTGATAGTATACCATGATTGCGGTGGATATCAAGCGACATTATAAAAGACTTCCGAAGTACGGAAGTCAGGTAGACAGGGTGATTTCATCCCCCGGACGAATCGTTCCGGGATGCATTACTTTACAGAAGATTCCCTCGCGCGGCATGATGCAGTCGCCGACCAACTGGCGGATTTGGCAGCCGACATGGCATTCTTTTCCGATTTGGGTAACCAATAGGCGGACATCGTTGATCGCTAGCGTTGTGCCGATCGGGAGTGTGAACAGTTCGATCCCTTCGGTGGTCAGGTTTTCAGCGAACTTACCTGTACAGAGACCTTCGACCCCCATGGCAGTCATCTTGTCGATGCTTTCTTGACCCAAAAGACTCACCTGGCGGTGCCAGTTGCCTCCATGGGCGTCGTCTTTTAATCCCCAGTCGACGATGAACTCGCCCTCTGGGATGGGGTGTTTGATGACACCTTTCTTTTCACTGATATTGATGGCGGTAACTTTGGGCATGTCAGAGCACCTTCCTTTCGCGGATGAATTCGCCTGATTTTCCGCCGCTTTTCTTTTCAAGGCGGATTTCGCTGATGATGACGTTCTTGTCGACGGCTTTCACCATATCGTAGATCGTAAGTCCGGCGATGGCGATGGCCGTCATCGCTTCCATTTCGACCCCGGTTTTCCAGAAACATTTGACGGTGGCTGAAATGCGGATGCAATTGTTCAGCGGATCGATGGTGAAATCGACCAGGACCGCATCGATTGGAAGATTGTGACACATCGGGATCAAGTCATGGGTGCGTTTCGCTCCCTGGATCCCGGCGATGCGCGCCGTGGCGAGGACATCGCCCTTCACTAAACCATTGTTCTGGATCAAGACGAGCGTCGCTGCGTCCATCGTGACGATGCCGGACGCGGTGGCGCTACGCAGTGTGTGCGTCTTTTCACTGACGTCGACCATGCGCGCATTCCCTTTTTCGTCGATGTGGGATAGTTCCATGTTAGCCTCCGATCCGGTTCATATTGCGTTTCGAATTGAACTCGGTATTGAAATGATGTCCGCGCGGTTTACGGAAGATGATGTCCGCAATGGCTGCGTCGAATGCGTCTTCAGGAAGAGAGAAAAAGGGTTTAATGTCGACTTCCCCGTTATGTCCGAGGCAGGGTCTTACTTTCCCGTCGGCGGTGACGCGAATACGATTGCAGTCACCGCAGAATTCGTGGCTGATGGGTGAAATGAAGCCGATCCGGCCACAGTAACCTTCGATTCCGTAATACACGGCAGGCGCGCCTTGGTCATCGCGCTTAAGAGGTTTAAGTTGAGGATGTTTTGCGAGCACTTCATCGCTGGTCAAGATATTTTCATGATTGGACTCACCGAAACGACCGATTGGCATAAGTTCGATGAAACGGATATCGATGGGACGGTCTTTGGCTAATTCGATCAATCCGTCGATTTCGTCATCGTTGATCCCGCGGATGAGGACGGTGTTGATTTTAATCGGTTGCAGTCCGATGGCAAGAGCATGGTCGATGCCTGCGAGGACCGATTCCAGCTTTCCTCCACCGGTGATTGATTCGAATTTATTGGGATCCAATGAATCCAATGAGATGTTAAGACGTTGGAGTCCCGCTTCTTTGAGTTCATCGGCCAATGCGGATAAACGGAGTCCGTTGGTCGTCATCGAGAGATCTTCGACGCCGGGTAAGGCGGCGATTTGGCGTACAATTTCAATCAGATCCGGGCGAACGGTCGGTTCTCCGCCGGTGATACGCACTTTGCGTATTCCGACGCGTACCATTGCGCGCACTGTTTTCACGATTTCTTCAACCGATATCTGCTTCGTATCCATAGGCGAACAAAGCGTCCCGTCGGGATTACAGTAAATGCATTTCAGATTGCAGTTCTCGGTGAGTGAGAGCCGTAGATATTCAATGTTTCTTCCGTATTGATCGATCATGGTTTCCCTTTCCAAGGAACGGTTTCTCCGATTCCATCTAGTGTATAGCCGCCCATCGCTTTTAGTTCATTAGCAAAGCAGGGACTTTTAAGTATTTTTAGGAAGGCTAGAATACGCGGGTCTTCCATGAAATCAGAGCGTACGACGAAGTCATATTCTTCTTCGCATAGCGGGATGAAATCGAGTTGATAAATCTTGGCGGCGGAGTAGATCCCGAGTCCGCAGTCCGCCGAATCCTGTGCAACTTGGACAGCCACGGAAAGATGGGTGAACTCTTCGCGGTCATATCCATAGATTGTATCCGGATCGATATTGGATTTGTGTAAAAGATAATCGAGAAGGATGCGCGTGCCCGAACCTTTTTGGCGGTTCACGTAACGTACATTGTTGAGAAGGTCTTCGATTTTTGCTATATGTTTCGGATTGCCTTTGGCGCACATCAATCCTTGTGTGCGTTTCACACCTTTGATTAAAACCAGATCTTCGTCGGGAAGGTACTTATTTAGATAAGAACGATTATAGGTCCCATCGGTTTCATCCAACAAATGGATGGTTGTCATGTGTGCTTCGTGTCGGCGCATCGCCATGATACCGCCCATCGAGCCGACATGTGCCGAACTCAGATAAAGGTCAGGTCTCTTTTTGCGCAGATGATCATTGAGCAGATCGATCAGCGGGTCGTGACTGCCGATTGTGACCAGCGTATTCTCAAGTTGATTCAGCGGAACTAGTCGCTCTACTACAACGGATTCACCGGCTTCAAGTCCTTCGGTGTTTAGCGGAATACGAAGGATCCCATCGGCTTTCATGAACGAGGTCACGACGCCGGCGCCGCGGTTTAAAGGCGTTGCAATCCATTTCCCGGCAACCTTGCCGAGTTTTACACGGATGAATTCTTCATATTTCAGACCCGAGAGGATGCGCTTGGATAGAGTTGCGGAAATCACAGGGTTTTCTTCGTAAGGCAGTTGTCTAAGTTGGGCGATAAGTGGTTTGACGACGTTTTCAAGAACTAGAATCCCCGAAACAGGATAACCGGGAACGCCGATCACCGGTTTACGGTTCACACTCCCTAACAGCGTCGGTTTCCCCGGTTTGATGGCGATACCATGCAGAAACACAGTTCCGAGATTTTTGATAACCAGTGAGGCATAGTCATCGCGACCGGCAGATGATCCGGCATTGAGGATGACCACATTGCATTCACCGCTCGCTTTGAGCACGCATGCTTCCATCTTTTCAATCTGATCGGGAATGATCGGATACGTGATAATATCACATCCCCATTCCTTCAGCATGCCCCCAAAAATAGCCGAGTTGAATTCCAGAACTTCACCGGGTTTTGGGTCAGGCTTGGGAGCCACGACTTCATCCCCGGTCGGAATTAAACCGATAATCGGACGTTTACGTACGTTGACCTTTACGACTCCACCTGCCAGCATCGCCCCGATCGTAGAAGGACGGATCAGTGTGTTAGTGGTTAACAGAATCTCTTCCTGGCAGATGTCTTCCCCGATTTGACGGATGTTCACATAAGGTGCGACGGCGGACAAGAGGCGGATATGCGTATCATCCTGTTGAATCAAATCCTCGACCATGATGACGGTATCGAACCGCTCATCGATTGGATCACCTGTATCGACGACGATATAATCTTCGTCAAGTGTCAACAGGACAGGCGTGGTTTCGGTCGCGTAATATGTCTTTGCGGCACGGGTTGCGATTCCATCCATGGCGGCAGCGTAATAATGCGGTGAAGAATGGACCGCTGTTACGGCTTTTGAGGTAATGCGATTCAACGCATCCATCACGTTGATGGTTTCATTGCCTAAAACATCGCAGTTTTGTGCGACATAATCAAGATACGACGTAACTGCTTCGTTTCGTTCACGGTTCTGCAGATAACTATATTTCATAAGTTTGTCCTTTGATTAGGATCACTTCAACAAGACTTCCACTGTCGTATCCTTCACTTTCCCTTTTAACGCAAATATATCCATCCGCAAGACTCAATAGAGAAATCATGCCTGATTTCCCGAATAGCGGATGGGCAATGAGCGTTTCGTCGATCCTTTCTAAGGTGACCGGCACATATTCCGCACGACCGTGATTGGATGGAACGTTAACGCTAAGTTTTGCTTTGACAACCGTATCAGGGAATTGGCTGCCGCTCAATGATTCAATCAGCGCTTTACCGAAGACGCGAAAAATCGTGAACGCGGATGCGGGATGTCCAGGTAACCCAAGAATCGCTTTGCCTCTGGCTTTGGCAATCAGGGTCGGTTTTCCCGGCTTGACCGCGATGCCATGAACCAGTACCCCTGGTTCTCCTAAGCGGTTTAGGACGGCAACGCTATTGTCTTTCATGCCGACCGAACTGCCGCCGGAAAGAACGACGATGTCACATTGATCGAGCACTTTATCGAGTGTCTGATAGAGCAGTTCTTCATCGTCTTCCACGATGCCTACCCTGGTTGCGTCTAGTCCGAGTCGTTTCGCTTCAGCCAAAATTACATAGGCATTTACATCGCGCACTTGGGAACCGGTCGGTTGCACCGTGATTTCAACGATTTCATCTCCGGTCGAAAGGATCGCCATTTTCAGCGGAATACGAACCTTGAGTGTCGAAACGCCGAGGGCCGCAAGAACGCCGATATCCTGACTGCGCAAGCAGGTTCCTGCCTTCAAAACAACCTGACCTTCATGCATATCGTCCCCCTTGAAAATAACATTATTGCCGGGAGCGACGGATTTTTGAATGAAGATTAAGCCGTCATGATAATCTTCGGTATATTCAATCATCACAACTGAATCAGAACCTTGCGGTAGTTCGCCGCCGGTCGGGATATAGGATGCCTGATTGGCATTGATCTTGAATGTTGGTGTAATCCCCATTTTGACTTCTTCGGTTAGTTGCAGGGGCACAGCCATCGTATCCGAGGCACCGAAAGTATCACGCGCCCGAACCGCATAACCATCCATCGACGATCGGTTGAATGTCGGAATGTTCTGACGCGAAATGATCTCTTCGGCGAGTATTCTTCCGAAACTATTTTCCAATGGTATCGATTCAGAACGTTCGATCAGTGCGAACTCGCTGCGAATGATATCCATAGTTTCCTGAACGGATTTTACGTTAAACATGGGTCAACCTCCAATTTTCAAGATATGCTTGTGCAACCGGGTCTAATGGGTCATGTAGGAAATGATCCGGGGTTCCGGTTTCAACGACTTTCCCTTGATCCATGATCAGAATCTGTGTACCGATACGCAAAGCTTGGGATGGATTATGGGTCGTCATGATGAATCCGATTCCTTTATTGCGATTCATTTCTACAAGAAGTTCCTCACAGCGTTTGGTAGCGGAGACATCCATCGCGGAAGTCGGCTCATCTAGCAGTATCAAGGGTTTCTCGGATAGAATCGTGCGGGCGAAAGCGACTTTCTGTGCTTCTCCGCCGGATAGGTTGCGACACTTTTCATGGCGTAATGCGACAAGATCTAAGCGGTTTAAAAGATGCTCGACTTTTATATTGATATCACTCAGTCCGCGTCCACCCCAACGTAGATTCTCTTCCACTGTAAGGTCGAAAAGATAACTGTTCTGTACCATATGGTTTATTTGTGCAAGAGAGATGGAATTGGCATCCCCAAAGGAAATAGTGGATTCGCTGACTCGGTCGATGCCGGAAATCGTCTGCAGTAACGTTGTTTTCCCTGCACCGTTGGGACCGATGACCATCACGATGGAAGCATCCGGAAACACTAGATCACGGACATCGAGAATACTACGCCGACCGATGCTTTTTTTAGCTTGATGTACGACGATTTTCATTTTGTCCCCTTTCCTGCAGTCTTCCAAGACCCCAATTCACCATGAAGGCGATGAACAGTAAAACAAATCCCAGCGCTAATGCTTTCCCATAATTCCCTTTACCGGTTTCAAGAACGATCGCAGTCGTTAAAACGCGTGTTTTGAACTGAATGTTCCCGCCGACCATCATGATGGCGCCGACTTCTGCGATTGCGCGGCCGAATCCGGCAGCAATCGCAGAGAGAAGCGGGTACCTGCATTCATATAACAACAATTTGAGCGTTTCACTCGAACTTAACCCGAGTCCGCGACAGGTGGCTTTCACTGCTTTGACTTTGTTATGGATACCTGAAATCGTCAAACTGGCGATGATGGGTGTGACAATTAAAAGTTGTGCCAGGATCATCGCAGGAACACTAAAGAGTAGTTCAAACGAGCCGAATGGTCCTCTGCGTGATAAGAGAAGGTAGACAAATAAGCCCGCAACAACAGGAGGTAATCCCATCAGCGCATTGAGCATGCGAACAAGGAAGCGCTTCCCGCGAAAGGAGGTCGAACCGATGAGACTCCCTGCCGGAATCCCGATCACGGACGAAATGAAAGTGCTGCTTAGCGTCACTAAGAGCGTGAGTCCGATGATTTTCATGATTTCGGGATCGAGGTTCACAATCAGGTGGAACGCTTCGACCAACCCTTCGAAGATGCCTGTCATGTTATTTCGTTACGTAATTGATGAAAAACAACGCTTCGCCGTACTTGTCGACGCCGTATTTCGCAATTCTGTCTAGTGTTTTTTTAGATGTCATCCAATCCGTGAATACTTTGACCGCTTCGGTATTGGTCGAAGGCCATTTCACTGGATTCACTTCGATGATGGTGTATTGATTCTTAAGATCTGGTGATTCATTGATAACGATTTGCAGATCGAGTTTATCTTTCATGGAAAGATAGGTCGCTTTATCCGTCAAGGTATACCCTTGAAGTTCATCACTCATGGTCAAAACATCACCCATGCCTTTACCGGCGGAAACATACCAGGCACCGGCAGGTGTAATCGCCGCGGTTTTCCAGAGCGCCAGTTCTTTCGTGTTGGTTCCCGAAGCATCGCCGCGCGAGATGAATTTCGCACCGGATGTGCTGATTTTCGCAAATGCCTGGCTAGCAGTCAGTCCCGCATCTTTGATTTTAGCAGGATCGTTTTTCGGTCCGACGATCACGAAATAATTGTACATCAGTTCAATCCGTTCTACTCCGAATCCATCCATCACGAATTTTTCTTCAGAAGCTTTTGCGTGGACGAAAATGACGTCCGCATTTCCGTCGGAGGCCGTTTTGATGGCCGCCCCCGTCCCTTGCGAAACAATATCCATCTTGACACCCGTTTCCTTCAAAAGCAATGGATTCAAGTATTCCAACAGTCCTGAATCGTTTAAGCTGGTTGTCGTAGAAAGCGTAATGTTGGGGTCTTTAAGGCTGGGCAGTTTCTTTGCGCAGGCACTCAAAGATAGGGCGATGGCAAAAATGGACGTAAATAAAAAAACCTTTTTCGCGAACTGAAATCTCATGTGATTCCCTCCTTCTCGCAGTGGAAGGCGAACCGGTTTTCCGACTCACCCTAACGGCGTGCGATCCATGCTTTCGTTTAGGATACGACGCTCGGAGTTTTAGCTACATATTCAGTTTACACAATATGGTTGCGTTTTCCAATAGGGGGCGAACGATATTTCGTAAAATTATTCACAATTCAGTTTCTCTTCTCACTTTCACAATTTGTTGTGCTAAAATAAACCTAATTGAAGGGGGATTTACCTCATGATACGAGTCGGTATTCTAACAGCGAGCGATAAAGGTTCGCAAGGTTTAAGGGAAGATAAGAGCGGTCCGACGATCGCGTTACGAATGGCAGAAATACAGGCCGAAGTGGTCTATACTGTGATTGTTCCTGATGAGCGAGCATTAATTTCAGCAGAACTGATCAAGATGTGCGATGAAATGGATCTGCATCTTGTCTTGACTACAGGCGGAACAGGTATGTCGATGCGCGACATCACGCCTGAGGCCACTAAAGATGTGCTGGATCGCGAAATGCCAGGTATTCCTGAAGCAATGCGTGCGCAAAGCCTGCAGTTCACCAATCGTGCGATGCTATCAAGAGCGGTCGCCGGGATACGGAAACAAACCCTGATTATCAATATGCCAGGTAGTCCGAAGGCGGTTAGCGAGTGTTTAGATGTCATCTTGCCGGTATTAGAACACGGGATTCAGATCCTGCGCGGAGAAACCGGAGAATGTGCTAGAAAATGACGGTTGCCCGTCATTTTTCATACATTTGATTTCCTCAGAATACATTTCAGTTCTCTTTGTTTTGGATATATTTACGTACAATCAAGCAGGCATTTTGACCTCCGAATCCAAACGAATTCAGCATCGCCATCCTGTAATCACTCTCTCTGGAAATATTGGGTACATAATCCAAATCACATTCAGGATCGGGAATATGGTAGTTGATCGTAGGTGGAATGAATCCAGCGTTCATGGCTAATAACGTCGCGACCAATTCGATGGCACCGGCTGAAGACAAGGAATGTCCAGTCATGGATTTGGTGGAACTGATGGGAATCGAATAGGCAGCCTCACCGAATACTTTCTTGATGGCCATCGTCTCCAATACATCATTCATCTTGGTTCCGCTTCCGTGGGCGTTGATATACCCGATTTCTGATTTTGGTATGCTCCCATCGGACAGTGCCAATTCCATGGCACGACGCATCCCGTCCGCATCCGGGTCAGGT
>JBBQGS010000048.1:0-11873 GCA_038323255.1 Erysipelotrichales bacterium
CGACCGACGATTTCTTTGGCATTTCGCAGCATTTCACCAATCGCAATCGCTGCCAGTAAGGAAGTGTCCTTAACCAGTGTAATCGCTTCGTTGATAAGCGGAAGAAGTGTGTTTCTGAACATTTGAGGCAGAATGATATGTACGATAATCTCGCTTTTCTTCAATCCGAGGACTTGTCCGGCTTGCCATTGACCAAGCGGAATAATCGCGAGTCCACTGCGGAAGATTTCAGCGAAGTAGGCGGCATAGTTGATCACAAACGTCAGCGTACCTGCAAACAGACGGTCCATGCGCAGCCCTGGAATCATCAAGGGAATCGCATACATCGTGATATATAGTTGAAGCAGAAGTGGCGTGCCGCGGATGATCCAGGTAAATACGCCGATAAGTGGACGGGCGGGTTTCCACATATCCGCCATCAAACCAACGACTAAGCCCAAAGGTAATGCGAACACCATCGTGAGGATATAAACGAAGATGGAGGTTCTAAACCCTTGGGCAATCGTAGGTAGGATTTTAAGCCAGTAGTCCAACATGTCAGCGCTTCAGCAGATTTTCGCCGAACCACTTTTTGGAGATGATTGCGCCCATTCCGTCGGTCGCAATCGCATCGATGGTCTTATCAATCTTGTCGCGCAATGTAACGTCCTTCAAACGGAATCCGATCCCGTAGTTTTCGGAGTTGAAGACTTCGCTGGCGATGCGGTAGTTGGCAGGATTCTTGGAAACAGCATAGCGGGCGTAGATTTCATCCGCGACGATCGCATCGATGCCACCGGCTTGTAAATCGAGGATGGCTTCGGTCATCGTGGAATATTTGACCATTTCTTTCAATGAACCAAAGACGGTGCTCTTTTCTAGAGCGGCTTGTCCTGAACTCTGTAATTCGACTCCGACTTTCAATCCGGATAAGTTAGCGATTTTCTCAGCCTTTGAAGCGGCCAAGGTAAGGATGACGATGCGGTTATCGAAATAGGGTTTCGAGAAGAGGATTTCTTTTTCTCGGTCCGCCGTGATAGTTAGTCCGTTCCAAATCACGTCGATGTTTTTAGAATTAAGTTCCAGGACTTTTGCGTCCCAGTCGATGATTTGGAAGACCGCTTCGACGCCTAAGCGTTTGGCGACTTCTTTGGCGATGTCGATGTCAAAGCCGGTGACTGCTCCGTTTTCGGTGAATCCAAGCGGCGGGTACTCAGTGAACCCGATCACCAGTTTCCCTTTTTTCGTAATGTCGCTAAGGCTGGAATCTTTGGCCACGGTAGTCGAGCATGCGCTAAGCAGCACGACTAGGAGGATTGTAAGGATTTTTTTCATAAAAGTTTCTCTCTTTCCTGTATAGTCGCAATTATACTTTAACACTTTAACAAAGTAAAGAGATAAAGTATAAAAAAAGCGAAATTATTTTTTCGCTTTCAGGATTGCATTGCGGTAACCGCCGTTGCCGTGCTGCAGACATCGGTTGACCCGCGAGATCGTCGCGCTGCTCATGTGCGTTTGCGTCTCGATTTGTTCATACGTGCCACCATTCATCAGAAGTTTGGCGACTTCCAACCGGTCACGCATATCCGTGATTTCGTTGATCGTGCACAAATCTTCGAAAAATTCGTAACATTCTTCCAGTGTACTTAAGTTTAAAATAGTTTCAAACAAGATATCGAAATTCTCATCATGATGTAAGGGCATAGTGTCACCTCTTGCTTTAGTATATCAAAGCAAGGATGAGAAGTGAACAGAAATCGATGGAGTAATACGTAACAGGAGTGATACAATGATACGAAAAGGGGGGAGAACAGATGCTGCGCGAGAAAATTCAATCCATTTCAGTCGTATTTTATGGAATCTTACTAATATTTCTGGGCAGTTTTCTGCTGATCCAAACCCAATGGGTTTACGACCTCTTTTACCGCATTAACCTGATCTTGCTTTTTGTCTTAAGCATCAGCCGCATCATCATCGGCTTTCTGGAAAAAGACATCGCGAAACGCAGTAGTGGCATTCTCTATGGAATGTCGATTTTCATCCTGTTTCTGTTGGTATTGAATTTTCCTCTTTTTTTTGGTGCGATGATTCCCTTTGTCTACGGACTCTGGGCGTTATTGAATGCGGCTGCGAAATTCGTTACCTGGTACAATTTCCATCTCGACCATATCGGGCACCGTGTGTGGGCTTTTTTTGACGCCGCTATCACGTTGACCTTTGCATTGGTACTTATACTGGATCCGTTACCCGGTATCTTGCGCTTGACCTATGTTGCGGCCGCCTATTTGATCTTTTACGGATTTCTACAGTTGTATGCAGGTTTGAACTTATTGCTTAACAATGCCATCAAAAATCGCTTGCAGGTACACATCCACTATCCTTTACCGATGTTCGTAGCGATGCTGTTGCCTTCTAGAGTCTACAAGAATCTCCACCGTTCTGCCGGCAAAAACATCGTTTTCCGCAATTCAGTCGAAGGGAAGCAGAAACGCGACGAATTGGAGATCTACATCCACCTCAAAGAAGAAAACACCGATGCATTCGGTCACGTAGATATCAGTTTTCGCGATTTCATTTTCTCATATGGACTGCACGACCCGAAAAGTCGCTATATCAACGGGACGTTCGGCGACGGAGTGCTGATTCAGGTCGACCGCAAAAAGTTCATCGAGTACTCGATTGAACACGAAAAGAAGACGATCATCGCATTCACGCTGAAACTGAATCCAAACCAGGTAAAGATGATCGAAGACCGCGTCATTCATCTTTTAAGCCGCACCAAACCTTGGTATCCTAAAGGAATTTCCGACCCGACCATCAACGATTATTCTTCTCGGGTACAACGCAATACCCAAGCGGACTTCTATAAATTCAGTGAAGGGCTCTTCAAAACCTATTTCTTCGTAAGTACGAATTGTGTCCTTTTGGTCGACTATTTCGTCCATTTCAAAGAGCTCGGACTGATTCGACTCAACGGGTTGATTACGCCGGGCAGTTATTTCAATTTTCTGAATGAAGCCTATCAGCGCTCGTCACCTATGGTAACACGTCGTATTGTGTACGAAAAATTGAAAAAGAATGGTAATAATGGGTAAAATATGTGACTTCGCGTATTGTAGAGAGGGGAAATAACGCTATAATAAACATACAAGATTGTCGAAGGTGAGACCAATGATGAGAATCGGACTTGGAATTCTGGCATTTATCCTGCTGAGCGTGTTTGACTTTCACAAGTTAAACCCCATCCATCCGGTTTTCAACCTAAGCTTTGCACTCGGCTGTCTTTTATTGATGTATGCGACAGGAAGCATTCTGTTTAGCACTTCATCGTCATTCAGGTCAGCACCGCTTGCGATCTTTTGGATTTTGGCGCTTCTCGGGTTGCTTGAAATGTTCTACGCTTTATTTTTCGCACTCCCTTTTAACTCCACCTATGTAGAAGGCACTTCCCCTGAAAAAGTTGTCGATTCCGGACTGTATGCATTGTGCAGACATCCTGGCGTCTGGGGTTTCTTTGCATTCTATCTTTTTGCATATCTGGCTTCCGGTAACGGGGATCTGTTGATTGCCGGTATGATTTGGACAATATTCGACGTGTTGCATGTCACGATGCAGGATTACTGGTTTTTCCCGAAGACCTTACCGGGTTATGATGCATACCGAAAGTCAGTGCCGTTTCTGTTGTTCGGACCTGTCCAAATCAGAAATTGTATCCATTCGTTTAAACAGGGGAGAATAAAATGAATTTTGACGAGATGCTGAGAAACAAACAATATGAAGAAATCTGGCAAAAATATTGCAGTTTTTTGGACTTGTCGATCTC
Source organism: Erysipelotrichales bacterium (assembly GCA_038323255.1). GTDB lineage: Bacteria > Bacillota_I > Bacilli_A > Erysipelotrichales > Erysipelotrichaceae > GWE2-51-13. The sequence goes on from JBBQGS010000048.1 coordinate 3,803, forward strand.
ACAATATATGACGATTCAAAAAAGCTTATTATTGGAACAGGTCGAATTGTTTGCCAATTGCGAACTCGGACTCAAAATCATGCGTGGACAACATCCGCGTACTGTCGACGAGTTCAGAACGATGGTTCCGCTTACCAACTACGAAGACTACGCCGACTATCTGTTGGCGAAAAACAATAACGTGCTTCCTTCCAATGCGGTCGTCTGGATTGAGACGACATGGGAAGGCGGTAAAGCCCCGACGAAATGTGCACCTTATACCGAAACGATGATCAAATATCACCGTGATATCTGCATCGCCTGTTTTATCTTGGCTTCAAGTACGGAAAAAGGGAAGTTTAACCTAAAACCAGGCATGAATTTTCTCAATGGCATGGCGCCTTTACCTTATATTACAGGACTTTTACCGTATACAATCCAAGGCGAATACAGCGTCAATTTCTTTCCGTCAATCGATGAAGGCAATAAAATGAGTTTCGGGCAGCGGAATAAAGAAGGATTCAGAATGGGCATCGAGCAGGGCATCGACCTTTTCTATGGTTTGAGCAGTGTTATCGTCCGAATGGGCGAGCAATTCTCAGAAGGCGGCAAAGGTTCAAAAGTCAACCTCATGCACTTCAAACCGGACATGCTCTATAAATTTGCCAAAGCGAAAGTCAACAGTAAACTCAAGCACAAACCAATGCTTCCTAAAGATGTCTTCGATTTGAAGGGTTTCGTCTGCGCGGGTACGGATACCGCTCATTTCAAAAAGAAAATCGAAGATTACTGGGGGATCAAACCGCTCGAGATTTTCGGTGGGACTGAACCGACCTGCATCGCAGCCGAATCATGGAGTAAGAACGGATTGATCATGTTTCCCAATGTCTGTTTCTACGAATTCATCCCGATGGGAGAATTCTATAAAAACCTTGAAGATCCAAGTTATCAATGCAAAACATACTTGATGGACGAGATCAAAGAAGATGAGTATTACGAAATCGTTATCACGACCCTTAAGGGTGGAGCGTTTGCACGTTATCGTATCGGGGATATCTTTAAATGCGAAGTCATGGCACGTCCGGAAGACGGTATCATGCTGCCGCATTTCAGGTATGTTGACCGGGTCGATCCGATCATCGATCTTGCAGGATTTACGCGCATCACCGAAGCGACGATCCTAGAAGTGCTTCGTCTTTCGCATCTGCATATCGACCAATGGTTCGCCCGCAAGAGCTATGACAGCGAAAAGCGTCCGTATATCAATTTGTGTGTCGAAATCAACCATCCGGCAGACGATCCTGGCATCGACGATGCGGATCTCATTAAAGAACAATTAGAAATCTATTTCAAATACATCGACAACGATTACAAGAACCTGCATAAAATGCTCGGTATCGAGCCATTGAAAGTAACGATTCTTCCGGGTGGAAGCATACAGAAATACCAAAAAACCATCCAGCATAAAGTCAGCAAAGTCAATCCATCGCATTACGATGTGATGGAAATCCTCAAGATCGCATTTAAAGGCGAAAAAGGGGATTACTCATGATCGACCAACTGCAAGTGATCATTTATTGGGGTTTACCCATTACTTCGTTAGCGTTCGCGTTGACGATTTTGATCATTTTGTTTTTGTCGAAAAAAGACAACCTTATCAATTCCTTCATTTTCATGGTTTCCAACATGGCGGTTTGGTCGGCGACATCGTTGCTGATGAAGATGAACACCGCACCCGGAACGCTATTCTGGAATCGTTTCATGGTCGCCGCGATGGTTATGATCCCATTGGCCGCTTATGTTTTCTTCACCATTTACATCAAAATGAAACGCCGCGTCTCAATCATATTCTGGACGCTGATGATCGGCATCATCCAAGTTTTGAATTATCTGGGTCTGACCACAAAGTCCGCCGCAATGGTGAAAGTCCCCTATGCACCCTTTATTGAACTGCAGTATGAAATCGGTATCGCTTCTTATTTCTGCTATGTCGCGGTTTTCGGTTTATTGCTGGTGTGTCTGTTTCTTGCACGCAGAGAATACCGTAGTGCCAAACCGTATACCAGCGGTTTGAAGAACATCATCTTCGCCTTGTTCATCCTCTTCTTCGGATTTGGCGCCAACCTGATTCCGGTCATCGGCAAATATCCGATCGATTTTGCCGCCGGAACAATCGCTTCTCTGTATATCATGGTTGCCATCTACAAGAACCGTGTTCTTGAACTTAAATTCGTCATCACCAAAGCGGTCATTTTTACCGCATTATTGACGGCAATCACCATCGGAAGCATCTATGCGGTCAACACGCTGATTTCCGTTTTCAACAAGATGCAGACAGGGATGGATCAGAATGTCTTTATCCTGATTGTCACATTCGTTTCACTGGTCATTTTCCAACCGCTGTTCAGGTTAATCTACAATCTCGTCAACAATTTCTTCTACAAGGACGAAAACAAACGTAACAACCTGATAAAAAACTTTACCCTGCGCATCGCCAATAACTTAGACCTTGCCCTGATCGTCGATGACCTGATGCGCGTTATTTCGGAAGTCAGCAGTACCGAACGTAATTATATGTTCATGCGCAATCTTGAGGAAGACCGTTTTGATTTCTATGCTTCAGGCAAGAAACTCGATCGTTTAGCGATGAGTTTCTCCAATACCCATCCGATCGTCCGTTGGTTCGAACAGACCGACGATATCATCTTCACCAAGAACATGGATACACATCCGTTCTTTAAGACGATGTGGGACGCCGACCGCATGCAACTCAACAATCTGCTGATGGAATGTGCGATTCCGCTGAAATACAACAGTAAACTGATCGGTATCCTGATCATGTGCAACAAAGACATCCGTTCGATGAAAGAAGTCGAGAACATCGAAGAAATCTCGATGGTTTGCGTCACTGCTTCGATCGCCATCTCCAATGCGCGCTTGTATGAAAAAGCCAAATCTGAAGCACAGATGGATGCCGTCACCTCCGTATATAACCACCGATACTTTATGGATAAACTGATTTCCGTCACCTCCGACCGTAAACGCGGAACTACCGCTGTTTGTTTGGTCGGCATCGATATGTTCACTGTCTATAACGATATTTATGGACATTATGCCGGAGATGCGGTGTTGATTAAAGTGGCTGGTGTTTTGAAGCAAGTCTGCGGTGCCTACGGGACCGTAAGCCGTTATGCCGGCGACATTTTCTCTGTCGTTTTACCATTCATGGATACAAAACAATCGTATGAACTGATGGAAAAAATCCGTGCCCGTGTCGAAGGTCTCACCATGGCGCAAGACGATGAAACGGCGCGTTTTGTCACGGTCAGCATCGGTATCAGCATTTTCCCCAATCAATCCAATGATGACAAAGAACTCTTGAAGCATACGATGCTTGCATTGTCTGATGCCAAGAAGACCGGACGCAATAAAACCGTGATCTACAATCCCGAAATGGAAGAACAAAACCATTTAGCTTCGGATACGGACGAGAACCAAATGGCTACCATTTATGCCTTGACCGCCGCCATCGATGCGAAAGATCACTTTACTTTCGGACATTCGCAGCGGGTCGCAAAATATGCGACGGCAATTGCCGAAGCGGTCGGCGCCAAAACGGAAGAAGTCGAAATCATCCGCCAGGCATCGCTTTTGCATGATATCGGTAAAATCGGCATTCCCGAAAACGTCCTGACCAAGCTGACACGCTTAACAACCGAAGAATATGAAACGATGAAGAAACACGTTGATCTGTCGATCACCATTATCAAATATCTGCCTACCTTCAACAAGGTTATTCCGAGCGTCATCGGTCATCATGAACGATGGGACGGCAAGGGTTATCCGCGCAAAATCAAAGGTGAAAACATATCCTTCGGCGCCCGCTGCATCTGCATCGCCGATGCGTTCGACGCGATTACATCCGATCGTCATTACAAGTCCTATATGAGCGTGGATTATGCCCTGGAAGAAATCGCCCGCAATTCCGGAACCCAATTCGACCCTGCTTTGGCTGACGTATTTGTACGCTTAGTCAAAGACGGTCTGCTGATCATCGAACCCACCCGCAGCAATCATTACGCTAAATCATCCGCTTTCGAACAGACCATTTCGTAAAGACCCGCAAGGGTCTTTATATCGTTATGGTGGATTAAATACTTTTTTTTTACCATACTGTATACAGGAGGCAGTATGAAAACCAATAAAATTTCAATTATAGGTGCCGGTTTCGTCGGTTCAACCAGCGCTTTTGCCATTATGTCGGAAGGATTGTCGAGCGATATCGTCTTAGTCGACGTGAACCGCGAAAAAGCGGAAGCCGAAGCGATGGATCTGCGTCATGGCGCAGCGTTTGTGAAAGCGGTTGACGTGATCAGCGGTACCATCGAAGATACGAAAGATTCCGATTTGATTATCATCACCGCAGGCATAGGTCAAAAACCGGGGGAAACCCGTCTCGATATATTGAAGAAGAATATTCCCATCTTTAAAAGCATCGTCCCGGACTTGGTGAAGTATAGTCCTGAAGCGATTCTGTTGGTCGTTTCCAACCCGGTCGATGTGCTTACCTATATCACGTATCGTTACTCGGGACTGCCGGCCAACCGGGTTTTCGGTTCCGGCACGGTATTGGATACATCGCGTCTGAAGTCGATCTTGTCGAAATCATTCGGAATCGATGCGCGCAATATCCATGCGTACATCATCGGTGAACACGGTGATTCTGAAATCGCGGCGTGGAGTGCGACGAAAATCGCCGGGATGAGCGTCGACGAATATGCGGCCGAAGTATTCAAGAAAGTCGATTTGGACTTTAAAGAAAGAATTCTTGATGAAGTCCGTAATGCGGCTTATGAGATCATCAATCGTAAAGGATACACGAATTATGCGGTCGCATTGGCAGTGCGACGCATCGTCGAAGCGGTTTTACGCGATGAACAATCCATCCTTACAGTAAGCAGCCTGTTTAGCGGCGAAGAGGGGATATCAGAAGTCTATATGGCGATGCCCTGTGTTATCGGCCGCAACGGAATCCAACATATTCTGCCTATCCCTTTGGATACAAATGAGCGCGAAAACCTAAGGAAATCGGCTGAAATCCTCAAAAAAAGCATCCAAAATGCCGAAATTGAATGAAAAAGGTTACATGATTTATGTTTTCTTTGAAGTAGACGAAAAGAATGCTATAATAAAGTGTCTTTTGAAAGAAGGTTTGCAATGAGTCATATCAAGATGATCAATATCGCAGTTATCGCCCACGTCGACGCAGGAAAGAGTACATTAGTTGATGCATTTCTTTCGCAAAGCAACGTGTTTCGTAAAAATGAGGAAGTCGTAGAACAAGTCATGGACAGCAATGCGCTTGAACGTGAACGCGGCATCACCATCTATTCCAAGAACTGTTCCGTCTACCATAACGATATTAAAATCAACATTGTCGATACTCCGGGCCATGCTGATTTTTCCAGTGAAGTCGAACGCATCATCCGGACGGTCGATACTGTCATTCTTTTAGTCGACGCCAGCGAAGGACCGATGCCGCAGACCCGTTTCGTCCTGCAGAAATCATTGGAACTGGGACTTCGTCCGATTCTGCTCATCAATAAAATCGATAAGCATGACCAACGTGCCGAAGTTGTCGTGGATCTGGTCTATGACCTATTCCTCTCGTTAGATGCGACCGACGAACAACTAGATTTCCCAATCTTATACGGCATCACCAAATTTGGTGTAGTTAAATACAACCCTGACGATGATTCGGATTCGATCGAACCGCTTTTCGAAACGATCGTGAAACATTGCGGACCCTATCCTGATTATGACGACGAACCTCTGCAGATGCAGGTTAGTTCGTTGGCTTACGACGAGTATCTTGGTCGTTTGGGCATCGGGCGTATTTATAAAGGTGTTTTAAAAGTGGGTCAAACCGTAGTCATTGCCCATGGTAAAGCGCAAGTACGTCAGACAGTATCGCAGCTGTTCATCTATGAAGGGTTAAAACGCGTCGCAGTTAAAGAAGCGCAAAGCGGAGAAATCGTCATTATCGGCGGTATTGCGGATATTTCCATCGGAAATACGATCTGCGATCCAAACAACATCGTACCGCTACCCATGATCACCATTGAAGAGCCGACGCTTTCGATGAATTTTTTGGTCAATACATCTCCTTTCGCAGGGAAGAGCGGTAAATATGTTACCTCCCGTAATCTGCGCGAGCGTTTAACCAAGGAACTGGAAGTCAATGTCGGACTACGTGTCGAAGAACTCGAATCCACCGATAAATTCAAAGTTTCCGGACGCGGCGAACTGCATCTGACGATTTTGGTTGAAAACATGCGTCGTGAAGGCTATGAACTGGCTGTTTCCAAACCGGAAGTCATTCTACGTTATATCGCAGGTGTACGCAGCGAACCGATGGAACAAGTCATCGTAACCGTGCCGAGCATCTATGCTGGAACCGTCATCCAAAAAATGAACTACCGCAAAGCGCAGATGATCAATATGGATGAACGCAACGAATATGTCACGATGGAATGGAAAGCGTCCACCCGCGCCTTAATCGGTTATCGTGGCGAATTCATCAACGATACGCGCGGTGAAGGAACCCTGATTCGTCAATTCAGCGGATACGGCGACTATGTCGGCGAAGTACCGCAACGGACCTTAGGTGCCCTGATTTCGACAGAAACAGGCAACGCCATGACATACTCCATCTTTAAACTGCAAGAACGCGGACAGTTCTTCATCTCACCGGCTGAGAGCGTCTATACCGGTCAGATCATCGGTATCAGTTCGCGCGATGTCGATATGGAAGTCAATCCGACCACCAATAAGAAACTGACTGCCATTCGTTCCGCCGGCAACGACGAAGCGATGCGCATCACCAAGCCGATCCCAATCACACTGGAATATGCGGTCGAATTCATCCGCGACGATGAATTGGTCGAAGTTACGCCGGACGCTATCCGTCTGCGCAAGAAATATCTATCCGCGATCGAACGCAAAAGCGCCTTTAGGACCTTGCGCGACGCCATCGAATAATCCTCTTACACAGCACCTGCGGGTGCTTTTTTTTAGCGTTGTCGACATTTAACATTACGCAGTCATATTAGAAGAACTTCATTTCGATTAAGGTTAAAATTATACAAGGAGGGATCGTATGTCAAAGCGGTTGTTCTTAGCCATTATGGTTGGTAATCTAGATCGTTCCGTCGCTTTCTTTCAAGCATTGGGTTTCGAATTCAATCCACACTTCACCGATGAAAAAGCAGCTTGCCTGATCATCAACGACCTGTGTTATGTCATGCTTGTCATCCCTAAGTTTTACCAAGGGTTCACTAAGAAATCCATTGCGAATGCGAAAATAACAATCGAAAGTCTGATTTCCATTTCGCTTGATTCCAACCATGACGTCGACCGCATGGTGGATCAAGCGCTTAGCTTAGGCGCCATTGAAAATGTCGAACCGGAAGATCTGGGATTCATGTACACCCGTACAATCGAGGATTTTGACGGTCACCAATGGAGTTTCTTCTACATGAATCCCGATTCCATTCCGGCATAATCGGATTCTCTTTTTTCATAACACCCAAGCACCTTTTTCAGAATGTTCATGTATGGGTGTTTTCCTTATGTTGACGAAAACTGAAATTTCTCACAAATGACGAAACATTCACAAATATTGGGTATGAGAGTGTAACTCGACCAAAAAGGTATGCTATCATAAGAACGATGGCGGACTTTCGCCATGTGATGGAGGAAATCATGAAATCGTTACAATTAAATAAAGACCTATGGTGGATCGGTTCTTTAGACCCTGATCTGAAAGTCTTCGACATCATCATGACAACGGAATTCGGGACAACCTACAATTCATACGTACTAAAAGGATCAGAGAAAACAGCGATCATCGAGACCGCGAAACTGAAAACGTATGACCAATATATCGCGAAACTGAATGAAGTGGTCGATGTGAAAGATATCGACTATATCATTATGAACCATACTGAACCCGATCATGCCGGTTCGATCGCGAAACTGGTCGAACAGAATCCGAATATCGTCGTTGTCGCAACGCAGACGGCGCTCAATT
>JBBQGS010000049.1:0-11798 GCA_038323255.1 Erysipelotrichales bacterium
ATTTTTTCTTTCATCGTCTCTCCCCTTACAATATAGGATGATTATGCCATAGGGTACCCTGAGTGTCAAACGCCGATGGAGTGCTTTTAGCTAATTTTTACAACATTTAAAAGCGCAAGAATTCCCGCTGCTCCGGCAAGCAGAAAGAAAGCGCTCGCAAGCCCCGTCTTATCTGCCAAGATCCCGAAAGCGGGAAACATAACGATCATCACAATGCTGAAAAACATACTATTGAGCGACAGGATTGTCGCCCTTTCATCACTGCGGATCGTGCGGTTTATTTTATTCGTTAGCACGACATACAGGACGGAATCGGAAAATCCCATCAAAAAGAGCGATAACCCAAATATTGGTGTCGTTAAAAGTAGGAGGGCGACAACTATTAAAACCGGAACGACTCTGAACAGTCTATCCTCGCCATATCTCATTTTAAGATAGTTTGCGCTTGCGCCACCTAAGATCGCACCACCCGCTTGTAGAATCAAAAACAGTGCGATCAATGATAACGAGAAACCATTCCCTTTTAAGTACGCGGTCGCATAATAGTGCGCAGTCGTGATACTTGAGAGGACGATAGCGACCAAAACCATATGAAAAACCAACTGTCGCTGCGCTTTTACCATCCGCCACGGTTTTTTGAACTGGGCTGAGAACGCCGTTTGCATATTCAGCTTTTCCTTTGGGAAAGGCGCTTCGGTGAAACGTAGACCAATCACAAATACGATGCAGCCTAAACCAAGCGCAGCCAGAATCGCGAGGCGATAATCGATATCCGCCAGCATTCCGCCGACGAGGATTCCGATCAATGAAGCCGACTGCAGGACGACCTCGCGGCGTCCTTGAATTTTCGTGAAAGAATCACTCTCCCCGGTTGCAAGCATACTATCGTAGATTAAGGCCGTATCCGCACCGGACTCCAGATTATAAGAAAGTGCGGCGAACACGAAAGCAAGCAGTGCCAGCGGAACTCCGTTCACAAAGAAAAGGAGGCAAAGATAGATCGTATTGGCGACAATCCCCAATAAGCGGCTGAATTTTCGCCCGTAGATATCCGCAATCATCCCGGTCGGCAGTTCCATTAGCATTGAGGTGAGATGAAAAACACTTTCGCAGAGTCCGATTTCCACTAAACTCAATCCTTTGAAAGCAAGATATGTCACCCAGATGGCTTGTGTGAAGCCCATGTTTTTCCCAAACTCAAATAGGTATGTGAGCGGAATATTCCGTTTAAGTTGTTTTTCCATTTGTTGCATATGCCTTATCTTCCCTCTGTTTCAACATCATCAATATTTTAAGATCTCGCTTCGTCCAACGTTTCGGTTCGACACAATGCTGATTCACTTTGATCGCATTATCCAGCGTGATCCAAACGGGATGAAACCCCAGTTCGGCTTCATAATCGTCCAGTTTTAGCTCAACTTGGCTGTCTTCGACTTCTGCTTCGTAATAATCGGAGCGCTGCGCAAAAAGCTGAACTTCGCTTTCAAATGCATCCGTGAATTCTTCGATATACCCCAAATGCAAGATTTCTGGGCTCAACTTGTAGCCCGTTTCTTCAGCAACTTCCCGCTTTAAGGCTTCGATGGGAAGTTCATTGGTTTCGATGCCTCCACCAGGAAACTTTACATCCCCTAGTTGTGACTGAACCATCAAAAAACAATCTCCTTTTCGAATTACAGCCCTTACGGCAGCGCGATGGATGATGTTCATCTCTTCGGCTTCCATGTTTTTCGTGTCGCGCAGTTCGCCAAACCAGCGACCACCAAAGCGTTCTTTGTATTTGCCATTTGTCATTCGATAAACGAACTCGGTGGTTTCAATACCGTCGAAGCGTACTTTCCGATTGGCTTCGTCATATTCCCCGAATCCCGCTTTCTGTGCAACTTTGATGGACGGAAGATTGTCGGCGAAAATATGCAATGCGATACCGGGTAACTCTTGGTCATAGAACGAGTGGTCCATGACTTTGCGTAAAGCCTCGTTGATATACCCTGCTCCTTGATAAAGCGGGTTGCATGTATAGCCTATCTTAATCCAACCGAATTGCGATTCTAAATCCGGCCGCAATGAAATCGCCCCGATGACTTTCTTTTCTTCGGGCAGTTCGATCGCAAAGATATCGCCGATGGCTTTCCAACGCCGCAGATTCTCCTGCGTCATCGCCAGCGAGCGGTGCGGCAGAAAATTAGCATAGTGCGCGACTTCGGGCAATGACGCGAATGCATAAACATCGGCGGCATCTTCCCGCTCAAAGTGTCGGATGCGACATCGCAAGGTATATTCGTTCATGTCCTGCCCCCTTTTGGCATATTATAACAAGCCCGCACAAAAAAAAACAGGTGCTGTGATTGTGGTAGGGCATAAACAAAGGATATAATGAAACTGGTGATAAAATGGCTAAACTGATTCTTTTAGCAACTACGGATATCCACGGAAGCGTCTTAGCCCATAGCTATGTTGACAATTCAACGCAGGGCTTTGGACTGGCGCGCTTTTCTAGTGCGGTGAAAGAGTATGCTCAACACAGCGAAGTCTTGGTGGTCGACAACGGCGACAGTCTGCAGGGAACGCCTTTTCTCAGTTATGCAAACAACTTGAAGGAAGGCAAACATGTCTTGAGCCAGGTTATGAACCAAATCGGGTACGACTTCGTGAATCTAGGCAACCATGATTTCAATTTCGGACCAAGCGTGCTTAACCGCTACCTTAGCGATCTCGATGCCCCATGCCTTACCTCCAACATCGCTTTTCAAGGCAAATCGTTGGGGGAAAGTAAGCTTGTAACCACGAAATCCGGCAAGATAATTGCTTTCATCGGGGTATGTACCGATTATATACCGCATTGGGAAAAACCTGCCCATATCAAGGGTATGAAATTCAGTGATCCGATCGCCCGGGTCAAAGCGGAAATCAGCCGGTTGAAGCCCTTGGCGGATGCGGTGGTCGTGATGTATCATGGCGGATTGGAACGCGACCCGATCTCGGGAGTACCTACTGAACGGTTGACCGGCGAAAATGTCGGATACCAGTTGGCGCAACTTGCGGGGATTGACCTTTTGATTACCGGTCATCAACACCGTTCCTTCACGGCACAAATCGGTTCTACACAAGTCATCCAAACAACGTATAATGCCTTGGAATTCGCACAAATCACGTTCGAATTTGGCGAAACTTTATCCGTTCAAACGAAAATCATAAAAATGGCGGCTTTCGCACCCGATCCGGTTATCGATGAGATTGGACAATCCATTGAAACGCAAACGCAAATCGGACTGGATGTAGCGTTAGGTCATGTGGATGGACCGTCACTGAAAATCACGGATTCTTTTGACGCAAGATTGCATAAACACCCGCTTGTCTCATTCATCAACCAAGTCCAGCTTGAAGTCAGCGGCGCACAGCTGAGCGCATGCGCTCTCTTTAATGGCGTGAAAGGATTCAATCCGGATATCACTTACCGTGATATCGTGTCTACCTATATTTATCCCAATACCTTGGTCGTTAAAAAGATGGACAAGCATGTATTGAAAGAATTTCTCGAGAAGTGTGCTGAATACTTTAGCGTGAAAGATAATAAAATCATCGTCTCCCCACATTTCGACGATCCCAAACCCCAACATTTTAATTATGACATGGTCGACGGAATCGATTATACCATCAAGGTTTCCAACCCGATCGGGCAGCGCATTGTCAAAATGGAATATGCCGGTAAGCCTATCTTAGACGATGCGGTCTTTACGATCGTCATGAATAATTACCGGGCGGTCGGCGGAGGAGATTTTCTGATGGTCCCGCCCTGTGTTACTGTGGCTGAGATCAACCGCGATATGAGTGAGTTATTGGCCGAGGCGCTTAAAAGACATCCCCTGTTTCATTTGATTCATGTTGAAAATATCCACGTCATTCACTAAAAAAATGGGAATTCCCATTTTTATTTTATGATAAGGTTGCTTCCTTTAATCCATTGATTGCGTTGGAAATGCATAGGACCTGGTTGGTTGTCCTCAGCCGCATACCCCATCGCGAACATTAGCACGGGAATAAATTCAGTTGGCAAAGCAAACTCCTGCTTTAGAATCTTCGGATCGAACGAAGCGATCCAAGTCGATCCGATGCCGCTCTCCCACGCTTCGAGCATCATATGCGTTGCGACGATCGCACAGTCGACATCGCCGCTGTCATGTCCGTCATATCTGCGCTTCCAGGATATTTCATTGTCATAGCCAATGATGAAGTAAAGCGGCGAATGAAAATCATACCGTGTGCAGTTTTTGATTTTATCGAGTTGTTCTTCGCTTTGAATGAGATAGATGCGTTGGGGCTGAAGATTCCCGGCAGTCGGCGCAATACGTCCGGCTTCGAGGATCAGATCCACTTTATCCTGTTCGACCGGTGTTTTTGCAAATTTGCGAACCGAATACCGTTCTTTCGCTAAACTCAAGAATTCCATATAGTTACCTCCACATTCATTTGTTACTACTATATCATAAGCGCTTTGATACTTTGAGGCGGATGACTTTTGTTTAGCCCTTTTCATCAGGTAATTGATTTGGTATACTTAAATAAAGCTGAGGCTTCAGAGGAGAATCGTAATGAAAAAATATGCATGCAGCGCTTGTGACTACATCTATGATCCGGCCGTCGGCGATGCCGATTCGGGAATTGCACCGGGTACCGCGTTTGAAGCATTACCTGATGATTGGTACTGCCCGATGTGCGGAGTCAGTAAAGCTGAATTTACGCCGATTAACTGAAAAAAAGGGACGATGTCCCTTTTTTCATGCGATTTAGCTACTTTTCAATATTCACTTAGTATTTGATGATGGTAAGTCCTGCGAAACTATCGCGATCGAATACAAGTATATTGCTGTTGGTGATCGCAAACAATTTATCGCCGACATAGACAACGCGGTTGACCAGATTCGTATAATCGTTGTTGGTCGCAACCACGATCGATTTCACGATCGAGACGCCGGTCGGGGTGACGCTCAGCACTTTGATCCCGCTTTCCATTTTGTAGGAACAGTAGGTATAGTTGCCCGTCCCCTCTTTGCCCGGATAGGTCTGGCAAACCTGGGTGGTGTAGTCGGAATCAGTATACGGCAGATACAACACTTCGCGCTCTTTATCGTAAACGACGGCGCGATGATTATAGGATGCTTCGGTGTACCCGTTTTGGCCCACTACGCGTTTGGAAGCAAGTTCAATCGGTTTGGTCGGATTGGAAACATCAAACAGACTGATTTTGATACCGAAGCGGTTCACGGTGTTCCATTTGTTTCCGTTTTGGTCGGACATCGGCACGACTTCGAGGTCTTCCGCGATCCCAAACAAGACGTTTTTGTTTATCGGATGCAAGTAGGTGCTGAATCCGGGCACTTTCAGTTCGCCGGTTACTTTGATGGCTTTGGGATTACTGAGGTCAATGACGAAGAGCGGATCGACGTTCTCAAACGTAACCACATACCCTTTTTCTCCGATGAAACGTACAGCGCGGATGGTTTCGCCGGCCGCCAGATTCAGGATCGAACTTTGCGGTTCCATCGCCATATTGAAGACATGCACGGAATTGGATACTTTCCCATCTTTAGCCCAGTTGGTCGCAGCGACGCGGACCGTATCGTTATATACATCGAGTGAGAATTGGTTGAGCAGATATCCGCTGATCGACGCATCCGCTTGAAGTTCAAGTGAATTGATGTCGAAACGCAGCAGATCGGTGACCGTCTTCCCTTCGCCGGTCGCCTGATTAAGCAGAACGAAGCGGTATTGCGCAATCAGCAGGTTTTCCTTATCCGCAAAGATCGTTTGGATTGAACCAAGGTAGGAACTTAGTTTCGGCGTAGCGAATGTGGCGAGATCGACCTTAAGGATATTGACGAAACTGTCCCCTGATTTGCCTGGTAGCACATAGGCTGACTTGCTGTCGATAGATGATACGATTTTACCCGATACGGTTTCTTTGACCGAGGGATCATTGATCGTTTCTTTGCCGTCCTGCGAATATAGCATAATGTTGTATTGATTGGATAGAACCATGAGTTCATTATTGGTTAAACGGGCTGAGTAGAATCCGCCGGTCATTTCATAATTCTTCAACAGAACCGGATTGGCGGGATCCGTGAGATCATAGACCGCGGCGTAGGTGTCCTGATATCCGATCCAAAACGGACGCCCGATCATGGGTTCTTTCATCATCGGATAGACATTTCCGTTGTATTGCGAAATGGATCCCATGACGACCAATTTATTCTTATATAGGAAGATCTCAGATGGAAGATAGAACTTCGTGTCTTTGTCGGTGTAGGTATGTTCGATTTTCCCGACGACTTTCAAGCTTGCAACATCAATAATCCGGATGACCGGACTCCCGACATGGATAATCAGCTTCCCGTCGGTCTTGACGATGTCCCCTTCATCCACTCCCTGCACCTGGGTATTGGTGGAGGAATAGTTACCTTGTCCGGCTACCGATTCCTTTTGAGTATCCATTCCGTTCCCACGGTATGTGCTGTAACGGTTCGAAATCAATGTTTTGATCATGGCTCGATCGGCAATTAAAACCATCTTTCCGTTGTCCGTTTTTTGAAACCAGGCAGAACATCCGCTTAGGGTTCCCAATACAACGATCACAGTGATGAGAAATACGCATAGTTTTTTCATAGGTTCCTCACTTTTGTCCTATTTGGACCTTACACACCAAGTCAATTCGGTCTTATCTACTTGTGTTATACCATAGGTGAGGTTAATTTTGGATTAAGTTTGCGGTCAATCTTGAACTTTTAATCGATTTGGTTTATCGTTTGTTTATGTGAGGTGAAACAATGAATGAAACGATCCAAGGACTCTTCGAGCGTAAATCCGTGCGTGCTTTCACGCAAGAAAAAATCGACGCAAAAGTGAAAGGTCTTATCCTGGATGCAGCCATACAGGCACCGACCGCAGGCAACCTGCAACTTTATACGATACTTGATATCACCGACCAAGCGCTCAAAGAAAAACTCGCGCAAACCTGTGATCATCAGCCGTTTATCGCGCAAGCACCAATGGTGTTGATCTTCTGTGCCGATGCGCAACGGCTTTTCGACGGATTCGAAAAACTAGCGAATGTCGAATTCAGACATCCGGGACCAGGTGATTTACTGCTGGGGCTGAGCGATGCGCTGATCGCTGCCCAGAACGCCGTAGTCGCTGCCCATTCACTCGGCGTCGGATCCTGCTATATCGGCGATATTATCGAGAACTGTGAAGAACACCGCAGACTGTTGAATCTCCCGGATTACGTCGTGCCCATCGGGATGTTGGTATTCGGATATCCCTTGCAGACCCAACTCGACCGCAAGAAACCCACGCGTTATCGCAGCACATCGATGGTTCGCGAAAACACGTATCGTCGTCATGATGAAAATGAACTGAAGGAAATGTTCGAAACGCAGTCACGCGATGCCGGGCTTCCAATTGTCGATTTCATGAAAGCACTGGAAGGCCTCTATAAACGTAAATTCATCAGCGATTTCGCACTTGAAATGGACCGCAGCGCAAACTGTTGGTTCAAACCGTTTCTCGCTAAATAGTTGAATAAAAATGCCTTTCGGCATTTTTTGTGTCTTATCGTGTATCATCGTGTCCGCAAACGCGCTGTTCAGATTCGATACGATTGCGCAGACGAACTTGATTTTTGGCTCAACGCAAATACAACCCGATTAATCATCGTCCATTATTCAGATGATCGCTTCGCTTAATACAATACCTCCGTAAACCCTAGTTCCAACAGAATTTTGCCCATCGATCGTGCGATTGAGATCTCGCTGCCCCAATTGAAACGAAAAAACACGCTTTGTCCGCCCCCGGAACCGATGACTTCGACCTTAATTCCGTCTTTAAACGGATAAATCAGCACACTGGCGCTCACCCTGTTTTCAACCCGCATATAATACTTTTCGAAGACTAAAAGAATGGTGTCGCGGGTCGCATTACGTGCTTCGTCGACCAAGATGCAACTTATACCGGAACGACGGAATAGCGCGGTCAAATCATTCGCCAACATGTCCGCATTGCCTCTACCTATAAATGTTAGTTTTGCCATAGTATTCCCCTTTGATTCAAGGATACCAGTTTTCCCATACTTTTCAACCAAAAAAATGTTGAAATATGACGCATCTGCTATGCGTTTTGAGTTAACTATCGTAAAATAGAAACAGATAGATCGGAGCATCCCATGGAAATCCAATTTTCGCGAAGAAGCAAAAACGTTAAGAAATCATTCATCCGTGAAATATTCAAAGTGCTCGACCAACCTGACATGATTTCGCTGTCGGGAGGATTCCCCAATCCGAATTCATTCCCGGTCCAAGCCATCGCCGATGCCGCCGTGAAAGTGCTTCAGAATGACGGGAAACACGTTCTCCAATATGCCTCGACCGAAGGCTATGTACCGTTGCGGAAATATATCAGCGAACGATATAAGATGCGCTTTGATTTGGATGTTCCCTTTGAGCAGATCCTGATCACCAACGGTTCCCAGCAGGCATTGGATCTTTTAGGTAAGATCCTGATCAATGAAGGCGACGATGTCTTGGTCGAGTACCCTTCCTATCTGGGGGCGCTGCAGTCGATGACATTTTACGAACCTACGTTCCACGAGGTTAGCCTGAAGGAAGACGGCGTGGATTTGGTGATGTTGGAAGAAATGCTGAAGACCTATCATCCGAAGTTCTTTTATACCGTTCCGAATTTCCAGAACCCGACCGGATTGACCTATTCGCCCCAGAACAGGGAAGAAGTTGCACGGTTGATTGAAAAATATAAGTCATTACTGGTGGAAGACGATCCCTACAGTGAATTACGCTTTTATGGGGATGATACCTTGCCAATCAAAAAGAGTCTTGGCGAACGCGGGATTCTGTTAGGCTCGTTCTCGAAAATCGTATCTCCGGGCATGCGCTTGGGTTGGGTAGTAGCCGCTCCCGAAATCATGGATAAGCTGATTACCGCGAAACAGGCGACCGACCTCCATACCAATTTTCTGGCCCAACGAATCATTTATCAGTTCTTAGTCGACAATGACCTCGATGCGCACGTGGCGACTATCAAAACGATGTACCGCAAACTGCGCGACTGTATGGTAGAGATGATAGACCGTTATTTCCCCGAAGGCGTCACATCGACCAAACCGGAAGGCGGCATGTTTATGTGGGTGACTTTGCCAAAGGGTATCTCTTCGATGAAACTGATTGAGAAAGCGATTGCGGCGAAAATCGTCTTCGTTCCGGGTGACCCCTTCTATGTCAATCGGAGCGATGCCAACACGATGCGTCTCAACTATACCAACTCGAATGAAGCGGAGATCGAAGAAGCAATCAAACGCTTGGGAAAAGTCATTCAAGAAGCGATCAACCAACAAAAAAACTCTGCCGTTTAAATGCAGAGTTTTTTATCGGATTTGTCCGTTTCCGTGAACCTTGTATTTCGTAGAAGTGAGTTCTTTCAGACCCATCGGGCCGCGTGCATGGAGTTTCTGCGTGCTGATGCCGATTTCCGCTCCGAATCCGAATTCGAAGCCGTCGGTGAAGCGCGTCGATGCGTTGACGTAAACGGCTGCGGCATCGATTTCATTTAGGAAACGCTCGCCCTTCGCTGGATCGCAAGTAACGATTGTTTCCGAGTGTTTCGTTCCGTATTTGCGTATATGTGCGATTGCTTCGTCGATGTCGGCCACCACTTTGACCGATAGGATCAAATCGAGGTATTCTTCACCCCAATCTTCTTCGTTTGCGATTTTGATTTGCGGTACGATGTGCCGGCTAAGCGCATCTCCGCGCAGTTCGACTTTCATGGCGGAAAGTTTTTCAAACGCTAGTGGCAGAAATGCATCCGCGATTGCCTGATCGACCAATAGGCTTTCAGCTGCGTTGCATACGCCAGGCCGGTCGGTTTTCGCATTGACCAGAATATCCAGCGCCATCTTTAGATCGGCGCTCTTTTCTACGTAGACATGACAATTCCCAATGCCGGTTTCGATGACCGGAACCGTGGCGGTTTCCACTACCGCTTTGATGAGTCCGGCTCCGCCGCGCGGAATCAGAACATCTAAGAAGGCGTTGGCACGCATCATTTCGGCCGCAACGCTACGGTCCGGATTTTCGACCAATTGGATCGCATGCGGGATGAATCCGATTGCATGAAGGCAGTTTTCGATGATTTGAATCAGGCTTTTGTTCGTTGTGAGGGCTTCTCTGCCACCGCGCAGGATCACTGCGTTGCCAGCTTTAAGACACAGTCCGGCCGCATCGACGGTGACGTTGGGTCGAGCTTCGTAAATAATTCCAATGACGCCTAAGGGAACGCGGACTTGGGTGATATGTAATCCGTTGGGACGTGTAAAAGACGCTATGATTTCGCCGACCGGATCTTGCAGCAAAGCGATTTGGCGCAGACCATCCGCCATGTCTTTGATGCGTTTGTCATCCAACCGCAAACGGTCGTACATCGCCCCTTTGACCCCGTTTTTGTTTGCGTTTTCAAGATCGAGCGCATTTGCACTCATTATCGTTGCGCTGTTTTCAAGCAAGGCATCAGCAATCGCATTAAGCGCCTTGTTTTTGGTTTGGGAATCACAGAGCGCAAGTTGAACCGAGGCTGCTTTGGCGAATGCGCCTTTCAGGGTGATTTCGCTCATTTGTCTGCCCGTTGCGCCATAAACAATGTCCCGACGTTTTCCCCGGCTAGGATATCATGGATCACGCGCGGATCCTTTCCACTCGCCAACACCATAGCTACGCCGGCCTGATTCGCAATCTTGGCCGCATGAAGTTTGGTGATCATACCACCTGTTCCGCGGGTCGATCCGACACCGCCTGCTTTCGCTTCGATGTCCGTTGTAACTTCAAGCACCGTATCAATTCTTTTTGCACTCGCGTCTATCCGCGGATCAGCTTCATAGAATCCGTCGATATCGGACAGGATGATCAACAGATCGGCCTGTAAAAGTTTTGCGACCATGGCGGACAGTGTATCGTTGTCGCCAAAGATACGGTTCTCCCCAAATTCGATTTCGTCCGTCGCCACCGAGTCGTTTTCGTTTACGATCGGCAGAATTCCCTTTTCCAGCAGACATTCGAAGGTGTTGACGACGTTGAAGCGGGTATGGCTTTCTTCGACGACATCGCGCGTCAGCAAGATTTGCCCCACGATATGCCCATATTCGCCGAAAAGTTTACTGTAAAGCGCCATCAGTTCGCACTGTCCGACAGCGGCGATCGCTTGTTTCTCGCGCACGGTGTTAGGACGGGAAGACAGTTTCAGTTTCCCGACACCGACCCCGATTGCGCCTGAAGAAACCAACACAACTTCTTTGCCTTGATTGATGAGATCGCAAAGTACTTGGGCCAGTTTGTCCATCCGTGTCAGATTAATTTTTCCCGTATCGTACGTCAGGGTCGATGTTCCGACTTTAATCACGATACGTTTGCTTTCCTGTAACGAATTACGCATAACATACTCCTTTTTTTTTGAATTATACACCACATTCCCGCCTACGTCCTGCATATACGAAACATACTTTGATTGTTTTAAAAAATTCCCGAAGATTTCTGTCTTCGGGAAGGTGTTAGGTTCCAAGGTCGCTCTGATAGCTGATCAGACTGACCGAATCGACGCCGGAGATTTGTTTGAGAGCATCGATCTTGTGCTCCGTTTTATCTTTGATTTCGATATCAAAGGTAAGCTCCACTTTATTCGAAACCAGTGTTTTACTTCTCAGTTTATGCTTGGGTAAGTTTTTAAGCGCTGAGTAGACC
>JBBQGS010000050.1:0-11490 GCA_038323255.1 Erysipelotrichales bacterium
GTATCGCTGTTTCTGTTGCTGACCTTGAATATCCAACAAATCACGAAGAATGTCGAAGAGAGTGTTCAAATCCACGTGAAGATAGGACGACATATTAAAGAAGGATTCACCGGCGTACTACGGCATGCGGCCATGTCGATATCCGCCGCAACCGCAGTAACGATCACATTAATGCTGGTATCGCTGTTTCTGTTGCTGACCTTGAATATCCAACAAATCACGAAGAATGTCGAAGAGAGTGTTCAAATCCACGTGAAGATACTCGACTCAACAACCACTGAAGTCATACAGGTGACACAGAAGCAAATCGTCGCCTTACCAGGAGTCCGAATCGTCACCTATTCCGATAAGAACGCCGAACTTGACCGTTTCATCGCCGCCTTCGGTGCGGATGGGAAAATATTCGAAATGTATCGTGGGGAAAGCAACCCCTTACGCAACGCATTTTTAGTGGATGTGCAGAAATCGGCTGTGCTTGATGTGTTGGCTGCACAGATTAAATCCTTGGAAGGGATTGAAAGCGTCAATTATGGCGGGGATAACACCCTGAAACTGGTATCAATGATGGATTCCTTATCCAAGGGCGGACTGCTGTTGGTCACGATTCTGAGCATATTGGCAATCTTTCTGATTTCCAATACCATCAAAATCACGATTCATGCCCGCTTGGACGAGATCCACATTATGCGCACCTTGGGAGCGACCAATCACTTCATTCGTTTCCCGTTCTTGATTGAAGGTATTCTGATAGGACTCATGGGTTCGCTCATCCCTATCTTACTAACCATATTTGGCTATCAGTATCTATTTAACACATTGGGTGGGGTATTTGTCAGTAACCTATTCATCCTGCGTCCGACTTTCCCGATGGTTTATCAAGTCAGCGGCATCTTGGCGGGCCTTGCCGTAGCGGTCGGTTTGACCGGTAGTTTCGTTTCCGTTTCCCGTCACTTGAGGGACATACGATGAAAAGAAAAACATTCGTACTAATCTTGACCTGCTTCCTGTTCCTGGGGTTTTCCAATGTCCGTGCGGTCACATATGATTTCGCAAGCAACGAAGTTTATTATTCTAATCTTTGTTCGTCTTACGATGCCAGAAATCACCGTACCGAGTGTCTCGCTTTCCAACAGTACATCAACAATAAAGCGTTGAATGCACAGAAACAACTGGAAGCGATTCAGAAAGACATTAAAAACATCTCTGCCAACATCAGTAAATATGCTGCTCAATTGACCAACTACAATGCGCAGGTCGTCAAACTTGAAGCGGATATCGCTGCTCTGGAGACTTCTATCACGGAATCCGAAGCTACCATTGTTAAGTTGCAAGGACAAATCGTTCAACGCGAGATCGTCGTCGACGGCATCAACGGCGAAGTTAAGAAACGTATGCAGAACATGCAGTCGTTCGCCAGTTTGAATGGGTACATCGATTTCATCATGGGAGCGAATGATTTCACCGATTTGATCCGTCGGGTCGAAGGAATCAACGATATCACCAAATTCGATAAAACTCAGATGGAGATGCTGAATGAACAGATTCGTCTTCTGAATGTAGATAAAGCCGAAGTTGTGCGCCAAAAAGAGGCGCTGCTCATGAACAAAGCGAATGTTGAAACCAATAAGACCACGGTTTTGGGATTGAAAGAAGCTGCTGCGTTGATTCTGACGGAATTTCAAAAGCAGGAAGCTGCGTTGGAAGCAATGGAAAACCAGGTTGCGGCCGACTTATCCGCAACTCAGGCTGCTTTGAAAGCCATCTCGAAAGCCTTAAACGCGATCGCACCTTCGCCGGGTTGGTCTTCACCATTCCAAAGTCGCTTTAGAGTCGCAGGAGGCACCTGGTATTATCAGGGTACTTCCAGCACCCATCTCGGGGCTGATTTGACCGCGTCGATCGGTACGAATCTCTATGCGGTCGCCAACGGTGTCGTCCTCTATTCGGTCGATGCCTGTCCCACCGTCGGTTATCTTGGCAATAAGTGCGGATATCCGGGCTCCTCGTTCGGAGGCAACCAGGTCTATCTGATGGTCAATGTCAACAATAAATCCTATGCGATTCGTTATCTACATTTGCAATCCGGATCTCCCGCCGATCCCGGAATGATCGTCAAACCTGGCGATATCGTCGGCCGAGTCGGTTCATCGGGGAATTCCTCGGGATCGCATCTGCACATCGAAATCATCTATCTCGGAACCAACACTGTCGCCTATTATGCCAACCGTTGGAGAGGAGATCTTGCCTTCGGTGCTGGTTGGACATTAGCAAACCGTTGTGATTTTAACGGATACAATGCTCCTTGCAGACTCCGTCCTGAGAATGTCTTCAACATCTCCTATGGGAATTCTTACAATTAATCCCATTCATGAATGATAAGAACGCGTAACAGCGTTCTTTTTCTTCTTAAATATCAGTCCTTGAAGTATGGTACACTTAATCTAAAGGTAACCCTATGAAAACTTGGAAACTCGACACAAAACATACTTCCTATATCATTTCATTGACCGATAGCGGTCATTTGGAACATCTTCATTATGGTATAAGATTGGGGAATTTTGATCTTGGACTCTTGCGTGAGAAAATGCCGTATCCGACCGGTTTGGTGCTGGACGAGTATAATCCCGTTTCACTGGAAGATCTTCCTCTCGAATTCAGCACGTATGGAAAAGGTGATATCCGTGAAGCGATGGTTGAAATTGAGACCTTTGATAAGAATCGTGTGAGTGATTTTCGTTATGTGGAAGACCGCGAGAATTCGGTTGAAACTTCGCTGCTTCCTTCGTCATACGGGGCAAACAAGGTGCTCGAAATCGAAACCACCGACATGCACAGCGGTTTGACCCTGACTCTGGTTTATCGTGTCTTTGAGGAAACGGATGTGATTGTTCGCTCGTGCATCCTGAAGAACGATTCCGACGAACCGGTGATTGTCCACCGGCTCCTCAGCGCTCAACTTGACCTCAACCGCAATGATTTGATCTGGCGCAGTTTCGACGGGCATTGGGGACGCGAGAGGGAAGTCCATGAGAAAGCACTCAATGCGGGGATATTGATCAACGACTCCAAAACAGGTATTTCATCCAACCGGCATAATCCTTTGATTATTTTACGTGCAGTAAACTGTGATGATCAAATAGGCGAGTGTTACGGTTTGAATCTGATCTATTCAGGTAATCATGCGACGATTGGAGAAGTGAATGCTTATGGGAAGTCTCACATCGTATGGGGCATCAATCCGCATTCGTTTGCTTATCCTTTATTACCCGGGGAATCACTGGAAAGTCCGCAGGCTGTATTGACCTACAGTAATCAAGGGATCAACGAGCTGTCCCGTCATTTCCATGAGTTGATCAATCAGCATCTGATTCCCCAACAATGGCAAAATAAACCGCGGCCTATCCTGATCAATAGTTGGGAAGCCACCTACTTCAACTTCAACGAAGCGAAACTCATTAAACTTGCGCAGACAGCCAGTGAAGTCGGCATCGAACTTTTCGTGCTGGACGATGGTTGGTTCGGCAGGCGAAACAACGATGCTTCCTCATTGGGAGATTGGGATGTCAACACCAAGAAACTGCCGGGTGGGTTAAAACGATTAAGTGATAAAATCCACGCATTGGATCTGCAATTCGGTATTTGGGTGGAACCTGAAATGATTTCCCCCGACAGCGACCTTTTCAGGGCGCATCCGCATTGGGCAATCACGATTCCCGGACGCATCCCTTCCATGGGGCGCAATCAGCTTGTGTTGGATCTGGCTTTAAGTGAGGTCCAGGATTACTTGATTTCAACGTTTACGAAGATATTCTCATCCGCCCAGATCGAATACGTGAAATGGGATATGAACCGTAACCTCAGCGACCTGTATGACGGATCGCACAATCATCGATATATGTTGGGACTTTATCGCGTTTTGCATGAACTCACATCGCATTTCCCGAAGATCCTCTTTGAATCCTGCGCGTCCGGTGGGAATCGCTTTGATTTGGGGATGTTGGCCTATATGCCGCAGATTTGGACCAGCGACAACACCGACGCGCTTTGTAGAGTAGCCATTCAGGATGCGACTTCCCAAGGATATCCTCTCAGTACGATTAGTGCCCATGTTTCTGCGGTCCCCAATCACCAGACACAACGCTTATCTCCTTTGGAAACCCGTTTCCAAGTCGCCTGCTTCGGCCTTTTGGGGTATGAGTTGAATCTCAACGAACTTAGCAGCGAAAGTCTGAATTCCATCAAGCAGCAGGTTCTCTTCTATAAAGAGTATCGAAATCTCTTCCAATTCGGCACATTCTATCGTTGTTCCCCCTCGAACCAGTTAAATTTGACTGACTGGATGGTGGTTTCCGACGACAAGTCGCAAGGCATCCTGATGCATTTCCAAGACCGTGCCATCGCCAACCCGACCACGCAGATCATCCGTCCGGTCGGTCTGAACGAAGAAACGACCTATGATTTCAGTAACCGTCCGTTTGATATCGACATCGGCGTGTTTGGCGATCTCATCAACATGGTGTCGCCGATCCGCATCAAACCGGATTCACTACTCCATAAAGCGGTGCGTAAAATGAAAGTTCTGCATACCGAAATGGAACACGGGACCGCGGATGGAAGATCGCTAATGTATGGCGGCATCAAACTGAAACAATCCAATGTTGGCGGATTCAACGATGAAACAAGAATCTTCCCGGATGGGGCTTCCAGAATCTTTCTTTTTAAAAAATCTGAATAGAGTGAATTTTAGGACAATGTTGCGACTATGCGAGAATTTCGCGGATTACGGTTTGATGCTATTCGTTTGATCAAGTTTAGATAATCTTTATTTAAAACCGACAGGCTATCTTGAGGATTAAATTTGGCAAACATATTCTGCGAATGAGAGGGAATGATGGCGACAAAAGTAAAGATAAAAATCAAAGATGCAACTTTACTGAGAGAAAAGCTTGATGTTCTTTATGCGCAAACTTCACAGATTCTATTGGCGAAGTGGGCTTTGCGAATGGCGAAACATATCCTTACCATCACAGGTGTTGAATATGAAAATAATCAGATTATCCAACAAGGTTTTGCGACAAATGAAGCTTGGCAGATTGGAAATGCACGAATGTATGATGTACGTCAAGCGGGGTTTAAAGTTCATAAACTGGCGAAAGAATGTAGCAATGAATTAGAAAAGACGACATTGAGAGTCGCTGGACAAGCGATAGGAACCGGACACATGAGAGAGCATGCCATGGTTGCTTCAGACTATGCCATCAAAGCCATCAATTTGATTTATCCAAACGACAGTAAGGCTGCGGAAAATGAAAGACAATGGCAAATTGACGAATTGACAAGAATTATGAATGAAAGATGAAAAGAGACGAAATTACATAATTCAATTATAATAGCATCGGTAAGATTACCAACGCTATGATTTAACCCGGATCATCCGGTTTTTTTAATGGTAGGGGGGAAATAAACGAATGTTGCCCGATATTTCACCGGATTTCCTTTGACAGATTGCATTGAATGCTTAAAGATAGTGTGTGCATGGTAAAATAAGAAACAGGCGAGGTAAACTATGGAAGAAGAGAAAAAAGTTCATATTACACTGAAGAAACATTTATGGCCCGATGAAGTTGTAGAGCGGCGCAGAAGAAACCGTGTCCGGTTCCTATTCACGAGTGTACTTTTACTAACCTTTGTCTTTGGGTGGGTTGTCGGATCCACATTCGCACCACAGGCGACGCCGGTCGACACATCTGCTTTCAGTAAACTTGAAGCCATCTATCAAACGATGGGAAACAGTTGGTACTTTGGTAAAGACATCAAAGACCTCAATACAAAACTTATTGATGACGCGATCAACGGAATGGTTGACGGCGGAGGGGATATCCATACCTCCTATATGACCTCCGAAGAAGCGAAAGCGTTTACGGAATCCATGAATATGGGATTCGTGGGCATCGGCGTACAATATTACGATTCTGATGGAACATATATCATCGAACGTGTTTTCCGCAGTTCACCGGCTGAAAAAGCAGGCGTCCTGCCGGGCGACATCATCAATAAAGTCGATGGAGTCGTTATGAAGGGTATTGGTTCGGACCAACTCGCCACGAAAGTCAAAGGGGCAGCCGGAACGATCGTTAAGATCGAATTCTTACGTGCAGGGGAACCTATTACCAAAGACATCCCACGCGCAACGATCAAAAACACTGCGTATGGTGAAATGATTGATAAAGATACAGCCCTGTTGGAACTTTACACATTTGGGGATACCAGTGGAAATGAAGTTCAAGCACTCATGAATGATTTCAAAAAAGCCGGTGCAACGCGTTTGATCATCGATCTGCGCGACAATGGCGGCGGCTATCTCAGTACATTGGAATATATAGGATCGCTGTTTGTGAAAAGCGGCGGCATCCTCATCCAGCAAGAACGCCGTGACGGGAAAATCGAAGTTTCTAAATCTAGCGGAAAAGTCATCGTCGACTGGACAAAAATCGTCATTCTTGTCAACAAGAACACTGCTTCGGCGGCCGAAGTTCTGACCGCGGCGCTCAGCGAAAACCTTGGTGAGAAAGTATCGATCGTCGGAACTTTGACCTATGGGAAAGGCACCGTGCAGACCCAGCGTCCGTTTCCTGACCAAAGCATCTTGAAATTTACGGTAGCACAGTGGCTCACTCCCAACGGTGAAAAGATCAACGGCGTCGGAATCAAACCGAACATCGTGGTTGAATTGCCAGCGATTTTGGAACACGGATTCGCAACCTTAAAAGAAGGCGAAAAAATTCTGCCTGATGCAGTCAACCCTGGGATCGTTTCGCTACAGGAAGCGCTGAAATTCCTAGGCTATGCCAATGTCGACCGGATTGATGGGTATTATTCACCTAAAACAGTCATGGATTTCAAAGTCTACCAAGCTACCTACGGGACTGTCACAGACGGTGTTGTAACATCGGATTGGCTAAGCAAGCTTAATTCCGACGTCGCTCGCGTTTGGCATAAAGAAATGGGTACACGCGATACACAAATGAAGAAGGCGCTTGAAATTATCCATGGATGAGAAGTTTCAACTCGTAAGCAAATTTCAACCCACCGGAGATCAGCCTCAAGCCATTCGCGAACTGATCGCCGGTTTAGGCGCGAAGAAACGCGCCCAGGTTCTGCTGGGAGCGACCGGAACGGGAAAGACCTTTACAATCGGCAACGTCATTGCAGCTGTGAATCGTCCGACTTTGGTGTTTGTCCACAACAAGACACTGGCGGGTCAGCTTTACTCCGAATTCAAAGATCTTTTCCCCAACAATAAAGTGGAATATTTCGTTTCCAACTTTGATTATTACCAACCTGAAGCGTATATGCCGAAAACGGACACGTATATCGAAAAAACCGCGATGATCAACGAAGAATTGGATATGTTGCGGATGGCATCGATCAACTCGGTATTGGAGCGCCGCGATGTCATCATTGTTGCTTCGGTCGCCTGTATTTATGCTTCATCCGATCCGGAACTTTACCGCAATATGTTTTTTACCATCCGCGCCGGCGAAACGATCGTTCGTAAAGAACTGTTAGGTAAGTTAGTCGAGCGACAGTATACCCGCAACGACCTTGATCAAAAGCGGGGAACCTTTAGAGTCCATGGCGATGTCATCGAAGTAAGACTGGGCTATACCGAAGACTTCAACCTGCGCATCGAACTGTTCGACAACGAGATTGAACGGATCACCGAGGTCGATCCGGTTAGTGGAAAGATTCAAAATGCTTATAGCGTATACAATGTATTCCCGGCAAAAGAATATGCGCGTCCCAAAGAACAAATCATGCAGGCCTGCCTTAACATCGAGGCGGAACTGGAAGTAAGGTTAGCTGAATTTGAGAAATCCGGCCAACTCTTGGAGAAACAACGCTTGGAGCAACGGACCAGATATGATGTTGAAGCATTACGGGAGTTCGGGATGTGTCCGGGTATCGAAAACTATTCCATGCACATCGACGGCCGGCAACCCGGTCAGCGACCGTATAACCTGTTCGATTACTTCCCAGAAGACTATTTGCTTGTGATCGATGAATCGCATGCCAGCGTGCCGCAAGTGCGCGGGATGTTCAACGGCGATCGGGCACGTAAAGAAACCTTAGTGAAATACGGTTTCAGGTTACCCAGTGCTTTGGAAAACCGTCCGATGCGTTTCGACGAATTCGAGAAACAGATTAATCAGGTCATATTCACCTCGGCGACCCCGGGCAATTACGAATTGGAGCTCACCAACAACCTGGTCGTCGAGCAGATCATCCGTCCGACCGGATTGGTCGATCCTAAAATTTTCGTACGCCCGAGTCATGGTCAGATCGATGATCTGATGGATGAAATCCGTGATCGCATGGCGAAAAACGAACGCGTACTCATCACGACGCTGACAGTCAAAATGGCCGAAGAACTCACCGCATATTTAAAACGCGCCAACTTCAAAGTTGCGTATCTGCACCATGAAACCTTGACCTTGGAGCGCATTGAAATCCTGCGTGACTTACGTAAGGGGAAGTATGACGTGTTGGTCGGCATTAACCTATTACGCGAAGGATTGGATCTTCCCGAAGTTTCATTGGTTGCGATTCTTGATGCGGACAAAGAAGGATTTCTGCGTTCGGAACGTTCGCTCATCCAAACGATCGGCCGTGCAGCGCGCAACTCCGACGGGACGGTCATCCTCTATGCCGACCGGATTACCGATTCGATGGCGAAAGCGATGCGCGAAACCGATCGCCGCAGAGCCATTCAGGAAGCCTATAATATTGAACACGATATCACACCGACCACCATCGTCAAAGAAATCCACGATGTGATCAGAGGCAAAGAAACCCAGGAAATGGCAGCTAAACTGCTGAAGAAGAAATCCAAGGTCAGCAAGACGGAGCGCGACAAACTCATCACGAGTCTGGAAGCGGAAATGCACAATGCGGCCAAAGTGCTCGATTTCGAACGGGCTGCCGAATTGCGCGATGTCATTCTTGAATTGAAAAGCGAACGTTGACTTGAAAAAAATTCAAGTAAATTCAGCATCCCCGGCGACAAGCAAGGGAGTGCTGGTGTATAATAATGAGGCAGAGGTAAGCACATGAATCAAGATTTTATCGTCATCAAAGGGGCTCGCGAGAACAACCTTAAAAACATCGATTTAAAAATCCCGCGCAACCAGCTGGTCATCATGACCGGACTGTCGGGCAGCGGAAAAACATCCCTTGCTTTCGACACGATTTATGCCGAGGGGCAGCGTCGCTATGTCGAATCTTTAAGTGCCTATGCCAGGCAGTTCTTGGGCAATACGGAAAAACCGGATGTAGACCTGATCGAAGGCTTGTCGCCTTCGATTTCCATCGACCAAAAGACCACTTCCAACAATCCGCGTTCCACCGTGGGTACGGTTACGGAAATCTACGACTATCTGCGACTGCTTTATGCCAGAGTCGGTATTCCTTATTGTCCCAACCACAATGAACCGATCGTTTCCCAAACACTCCGTCAAATGACGGATCGGGTCATGAGCAGCGAAGACGGAGCACGGTTGAATATTTTAGCTCCTGTGCAGCGCCAAGCCAAAGGAACGCATAAGGATCTTTTCGATAAACTTCGCAAAGACGGATATGTTCGTGTGCGGGTCAACGGGGAAATCAAACTGTTGGAAGATGAAATCGTATTGGAGAAAAACAAAAAACATGATATCGACGTCGTCGTCGATCGAATTGTAAAACAGGCCGACAGTACGTCGCGTCTGCATGATTCGCTGGAAGTGGCATTGAAACTGGCGGGTGGTATCGCAATTGTGGATAACGGTCACGAGGAGCTCCTCTTTTCAAGTAATTATTCCTGTCCGAAATGCGGGTTTTCAATTCCGATCATGGAACCTCGTCTGTTTTCCTTCAACTCTCCCTTAGGCGCCTGCGCTACCTGTAAAGGCTTAGGCGTGACGCAGAAAGTCGACATCGATTACCTGATTCCCGACCGGAATAAGTCGATTTCACAGGGGGGCATCGTCTATTACAAGAACATCATCGGCAGTGAAAATATCGAATGGCAGAGTTTCCGCATTTTATGCGATACTTATAAAATACCGCGTGATATACCGATTTCCAAACTGACCCAAAAACAGTTGGATATTATTTTAATCGGTTCCCCCGATGCGGTGAAATATACGATCGAATCACGTTCTGGGAATGTGTTCACCCGTAATGATGTGATTGAAGGGGTTAAGACCATGATTGAGCGCAGGTATATGGAGACGACATCGGCCATGGCCAGGGAATGGTATGCGACTTTCATGGCTGAGAGCTCATGCCCGACCTGTACGGGAAAACGACTCAATGAAATGGCCTTGAGTGTGCGGGTCGGGATTAAGGATATCAACGCTTGGACTAGAATGAGCGTCAAACAGGCACTGATTTATATGGAGAATTTGAAATTGGGACAGATGCAGACGGAAATTGCACGTCTTGTTCTCAAAGAACTAACCGAACGGCTGACTTTCCTCAAGGATGTCGGCTTGGAATACCTCACTTTAGATCGCATCGCCGGTTCGCTTTCAGGCGGCGAAGCGCAGCGCATCCGCCTCGCAACCCAAATCGGGTCGCATCTCACCGGCGTCCTCTACGTTTTAGATGAACCCTCCATCGGACTGCATCAGCGCGACAACCATAAACTGGTCAACACCCTGAAGAATATGCGCGATCTGGGGAATTCCCTGATCGTCGTTGAACATGACGAAGAGACGATGTTGGAAAGCGATTATATCATCGATATCGGACCGGGTGCCGGTCTGCATGGCGGCGAAGTGGTCGCAATGGGGACACCGGCCGAACTTATGGTCCATCCAACTTCGATCACCGGCATGTTTCTGTCCGGTCGCATGTCCAATCCGATTCCTGAACTACGCAGAAAAGGCAACGGCTTGTTTCTGCGCGTTAAAGGGGCGCGTGAAAACAACCTGAAAAACATCGACGTGGATTTCCCTCTGGGTACATTCATTTGCGTGACAGGTGTATCAGGAAGCGGGAAATCTTCGCTGGTTAATGAAGTGTTAGGGAAGGCGATTTCCCATCATCTCGGAAAACCGAAAATCAAACCCGGTCTGCATGACGAAATTCTGGGAATGGATGAGATCGACAAACTCATTGAGATCGATCAGGACCCGATCGGACGCACACCACGCTCCAATCCGGTCACCTATACCGGAATCTTCGACGATATCCGCGAGTTGTTTGCGATGACGCCGTTGGCGAAAATCAAGGGCTACGATAAAGGACGCTTTTCCTTCAATGTACGCGGCGGACGCTGCGAACTGTGTCAAGGGGACGGTGTCAAACGCATTTCGATGCATTTCCTGCCTGATGTATATGTTCCTTGCGAAGAATGTGAGGGTAAACGTTACAATGACGAGACTTTGGAAGTAAACTATAAAGGGAAGAATATCCACGAAGTCCTGGAGATGACAGTGGAAGAGG
>JBBQGS010000051.1:0-11421 GCA_038323255.1 Erysipelotrichales bacterium
CCATTTTGCCTGGGAATACATTGAAGCCTGTCAATTGCGTGGCTTTCGCATCGGAGGCGCGATGGTTTCCAACAAGCATGCGAATTTCATCATCAATGTCGATCACGCCAAAGCCGACGATATCGCGCATCTGATCCAAAAAGTCCAAGCCGCAGTTAAGGAGAAATTCGACGTCGAATTACAGACGGAAATCGAATTCTTCAATTGGAGGAAACCATGAGCTCTAAGGGAAGGGATGTCGTATCGGTCGACGATCTGATTGCGCATCGAAAAAAAGACAAAAGAAACCGTCGTCTACGCAGTTTACTGATCGGACTGATTTTCTGCCTGTTCACAACGGTAGTTACCGCCGGTTATTACTTCTATTTCGCAAGAACCAATGCGCAAACCTCAGCAATTCTTATATCAGGAACCAAAATTCTGCCTGACGACTATATTCTCAAACTATCGAAAAACAGCTATTCAACCATATTCATGACGCAAAACGCGGCATTGCTTCGCCGCAATATTCAAAGCGAACCGCTGATTCAGGAAGTGAAAGTCAGTTTGGACGCAAACAATGTCATTCGCATCCAAGTTCTCGAAAAACCGATCATGGGGATATGGATGGATGCAGCCAAACTGATGCTGAACGATGGTAAAATGGTGGACATGAAAGTGGAATATGCTAAAGCATGGTTACAGAATCCCGGTATTTACGGATACGAAGATGCTGAAACTTTGGCGCCGCTACTAAAAACCATGCAAAAAATCACCCGCGAAGGACTAGGAAACGTTTCCGAAATCCATTTAAGTCCGACCAAGTTTGATGAAAACTACGTGAAAGTTATCATGCAGGACGGAAATCGTATCTTCACCTCGCTGAGTACGCTGGATATGATTGAAGAGTATCCACGCATCGTAAACGCACTGAAAGTCGAGAATGCCTGCATCTTCTTTGATGAAATGACGCGTACCGCGTTCAGTCAGCCCTGTGTGAAGTAGTTTTGTATTTACCGAAAGAGTCTGCTATAATACCACTGCTACAAACTACAAAGGAGGAAGATGTATGTCAATTGAACGCATCACCAAATTGGGGAACATCAATATCAGCCAGGAAGCGATCGCAACCTTGGCCGGAGGCGTGGTTACCGAATGTTACGGGGTAGTAGGAATGGCATCGCAGAAATTCCTGAAAGACGGAATTGCTGAATTGCTGAAAAAGGATAACTATTCGAAGGGCGTGGTTGTCCGCAAAAGTGAAGCGGGCTTCGAAATCGACCTTTATATCGTCATAAGTTTCGGCGTACGAATTTCCGAAGTCGTCACCGAAGTGCAAAAGAAGGTCAAATACGTTTTGGAAAAAACGTTGGAGCATGATTTCGTCGCCATCAACGTGTTTGTCCAGGGCGTACGTGTCGTCGCATAACG
The DNA here is from genome assembly GCA_038323255.1 of Erysipelotrichales bacterium. GTDB lineage: Bacteria > Bacillota_I > Bacilli_A > Erysipelotrichales > Erysipelotrichaceae > GWE2-51-13. The sequence continues at coordinate 1,411 of JBBQGS010000051.1, forward strand.
GAGGTACCATGAAAACGATCAACGGCTCGATGTTCAAGGTCATGCTGGAAAGCGGTGCGAATAATCTCACCAATCATCACCATGAAATTGATGCATTAAACGTATTTCCGGTTCCTGATGGAGATACCGGTACAAATATGAATCTTACTTTCACTTCCGGACTGCGCGAAGCGAAAGCTGTTTTAAATGACAATGTTGGCGATATCGCCAAGGTATTATCCAAAGGATTGCTGATGGGAGCGCGTGGGAATTCCGGCGTCATTTTATCGCAGATTTTCCGCGGTTTCTATCAATCGGTCGACTCAAAATCCACCCTTAATGTTAAAGATATTTCAGATGCTCTGGTTAAGGGAACCGAAATCGCCTACAAAGCGGTCATGCGTCCGGTCGAAGGAACAATCTTGACGGTTTTGCGTGAAAGCGGAAAACAGGCACAGGATTATTTAGTTTCGCATCCTGAGAAAGATATCCTCGAATTTTTCGATTTTCTAATTAAATCCGCCCATGAATCGCTGCAGAATACACCCGAACTTCTTCCTATCCTCAAGGAAGTTGGCGTTGTAGACAGCGGCGGAGCAGGCTATGTAACCATACTTGAAGGATTCAGACTTGGATTAAAAGGCACTCCGGTTCAACTTTTGGCGAAAACCGAAATCGGCACGAGTGTTCAAACGGAATTCGAAAATTCCGAATTCGGATACTGTACCGAATTCATCTTGAAAATTTCGCCGGATAATATCGAATTGTTCGATGAAACCAAACTACGCAATGCCTTAGCCCGCATCGGTGAGTCGATCGTGGTTGTACAGGACGAAGACATCGTCAAAGTCCACGTCCATACCTTAGCTCCGGGTGAAGCATTGAATCTGGGTCAACGCTACGGAGAGTTCTTGAAATTGAAGATTGAGAACATGCAGCAGCAACATGAACATATCATGCTGACCGCCGCAAACGCAGTGGAAACACCTTTAGTGAAAAAGAAATACGCACTGATCGCAGTTGCTGCCGGCGAAGGCGTCCGTCAACTCTTTGAAGAATACCGTGTTGATGTGGTCATCAGCGGCGGTCAAACGATGAATCCTTCCACCGAAGATTTCGTCGCCGCATGCAAGAAAGTCAACGCTGAACATATCTTCATTCTCCCCAACAATTCAAATATCATCCTAGCCGCCCAACAAGCCGAAAGCATTTTGGATGAAGATGACGTCCGTGTTCTGGCGACCAAAAGCATTCCGCAAGGTCTCAGCGCCTGCATCATGTTTAATCCTGAAGTCGGCGTCGACGAAAACCTCGCCGAAATGAAGAAAGCACTCAAACATGTCAAGACCGGACAGGTTACCTATGCCATCAAGGACACCCTCTTTGAAGGAATGGATATCAATGCCGGCGACTATATGGGCATATTCGAAAAAAATATCGTGGTATCGACCAAAGACAAACTCGAAGCAACCAAGACACTGTTGGAAGAAATGATCGACAAAGACAGTGAAATCATCACCGTATTGATCGGTGAAGATGTGAGTGAAGACGAACAAACCGGTATCGAATCATTTATCGCGGAGAGATTCCCTTCAATCGAAGTGGAGATCGTCCAAGGGCAACAGCCAGTCTATTCCTTCATCTTCGGAGTCGAATAAAGGGTTCTTGCCCTTTTTCGTAAGTATATGGAGTTCAAAGACCTCAAATGCAGTCCGGCCTTGATCAAACGGCTGAATGAAGCGGGATGGCAAAATCCGTCAAGTCTGCTTTATCATTATCCGACCAGATATGAGGAAGTGAATCCGCTTCCTTTTTCAGACTGGAATAAAGGCGATCGCGTCGTCCTTGAAGGGGACATCATCCCTCCGATCAAGACGATGCGCATACGCTCCACCCTGCAGGTCAGTAAATTCCTGTTTCAAAGCATTGATAACATCTATTCAGTCACCATCTACAACCGTCCCTGGATCAGCAATGTCACATCCAAGATGACACTGTTTGGAAAGTATGAAGGGGAAAACAAGATCACGGCGATGCAATACAATACGCAGCCGATGAGCGAACAGACCGGTATCCATCCGGTCTATGCATTACGCAAGGATGTCAGTCAAAAAGACATTATAGCGGTGATGGAGAAAATTTTTGCGCGTTTTGATTCACTTGAAGTAATCGACATCCCTCTTATCTTTAGAAATACTTACCGTCTTCTACCCATGAAACAGGCACTGCGCATGATTCATCGTCCGCTTGACTTCAGTGAAGTCCAAAGCGCTGCACGAACTTTAAAATATGAAGAATTTCTGCGCTTTACCACAAAATTGGAACTGATGCGCGATGAACAAGTTGGCCAGAACTTCGGGAAAACCAAAGTGTTCGACCGGCGGGAAATCGCAGCCTGGTCGCAACATCTACCGTTTGTCTTAACGCTCAGCCAGCAGGAAGTGGTCGATGAAATCCTCAATGATCTGCAATCGTCCAAACGGATGTACCGTCTGTTACAGGGCGATGTCGGCAGCGGCAAAACGGTAGTAGCTGCGTTGGCGATGTACGCCTGCGTGCTTTCGCACCATCAGGCGGCGTTGCTTGTACCCACCGAAATCCTAGCCCAACAGCACTATTCGACCCTCAAAACCTATCTGCCTTCGAATATACGGATTGAAGTCCTCTATGCGGCACTTAGCACTTCCGTTAAAAAAGATATCTTACTGCGTTTAACAAAAGGGGAGATCGATCTCATCATCGGTACCCATGCCTTGATCCAAACCGATGTCAAATTCAAAAACTGCGGTCTGGTGGTCGCCGACGAACAGCACCGTTTCGGTGTCAAACAACGGCAGGCACTGGGTGCCAAAGGCGATAAAGTCGATTTTCTGCTAATGAGCGCGACGCCCATCCCCCGTACCTTAGCATCATTCGTGTTTGGAGATTTGGATGTTTCGACCATCCGCTTCTACCATGCCGGCAAACCCAAGATCAAAACCGAAATCTTACATGGGAACAGTATCCGCCCGATTCTGAAGGAATTATTGGCTGCGATTAAGCAGAAAACGCAGATTTACGTCGTATGTCCGGCGATCGAAGAAGATTCCGAACTGCGCAACGTCAACTCAGTGACCGCCAATCTCAAAAAATATCTGCCGGCTACGATACACATCGACCAACTGCACGGTAAACTGTCCAATGACGAAAAAGACAAAGTTCTGCGGAGCTTTTTAGACGGAACCACGGATTTACTGGTCTGCACGACCGTCATCGAAGTCGGCGTCAGCATTCCCAATGCCAATATCATGGTAGTTTACGACAGCGACCGCTTTGGCCTTTCCCAACTTCATCAGCTGCGCGGCCGTGTCGGTCGAGGTAATATGGAAGGGAAATGTTATCTGTTGAGCGAAAGCGACGATCCATTGACATTAGAGAGACTGAATGTGTTGAATGAAACCGACGACGGATTCGCCATCGCAAACAAGGATTTGGAACTGCGCGGTCCCGGTGAAATGTTAGGTCTGAAGCAAAGCGGTGTTCCGAGTTTCCTGATTGCCAATGTTGTTAAAGACATCAATATTCTGAAAACAGCGCAACAGGATGCCCGGGGAATGCTGAAAAGCAATGACCCTGAAATTGTGAAATGGATTGAAAACCTAAAAAACGGCCAAATCGGACAACAGGTAATCCTGGATTAAGGTATAATAAGAAACGAGGTGAGACGATGAATCTGGCAATCGACGCGATGGGCGGAGACGGCGGCAGCGCCGTGATCGTCCAAGCAATCCTAGACGTACGTAAACAATATCCTGAGATCAACTTTACGGTGTTCGGGAATCAAGATGAGCTGCAAACCCTGCGGTCGTTTTGCGCTATCGTGCATACGACCCAAATCATGGGAATGGAAGAAGGTCCGTTGGCGGTGCGCCGCAAGAGCAATTCCTCGATGATCAAGGCAATCGAAGCAGTCAAAGCCAACACCTGCGACGGAATTGTCAGTTGCGGGTCAACCGGAGCGCTGCTGGCGGCCTCGCTCTTGATGCTGAAGACCTTTGAAAACCTGCAGCGTCCTGCGCTGCTGATTACCTTTCCGACCCTGAAACACACCGTTTCGGATATGATGGATGTCGGATGCAACGCCGAAAATACCAGCGATCATTTGGTTCAGTTCGCGCTGATGGGCGATGCATTCGCCAAATCGGTCCGTAAAATTGAAAATCCGCGGATTGCTTTACTGAATATCGGTTCGGAACCTAAAAAAGGGGATCCGATCCATAAGGAAGTCTTCGAGAAAATCAGTGCCTTCCAACATTTGAATTTCATCGGTAACATCGAAGGCAGTCATATTCTCGACGGCGATGCGGATGTCATCATAACGGATGGATTTTCCGGTAATATCGCACTGAAAACAATCGAAGGTACCGTCGGTGCCTATACACAGCTGATGAAAGAAGTATTGAACGCCAACATAATGACCCGCTTGGGCGGCTTGCTGATGCGAGGAAAACTGCGTGAAATGAAAGCATATCTGGATTATCGTAAATACGGCGGTGCAATTTTGGCAGGCATCAACCGTCCGGTCGTTAAAGCCCACGGATCAAGCAACACGGAAGCCTTCACCAATGCGATCCTGCTGTTAAAGCGGATGGTCGAATTAGATGCCGTCGGCAAAATGAAGGAACTTGTATGACCCTGAAGAACTGGTGCGAATCCAATGCGATTCCCTATCAAGAATCGATCCTCATCGATCAAGCGTTCATCCATACATCCTACTTCAACGAGCATCCCGAAATGCCGGGCGATAACGAACGGTTAGAGTTCATCGGCGATGCCGTCTTACAGTTGTGGACAGCCAACGTGTTGTTCAGATTGACACCGGCGTTTCCCGAAGGGGAGATGACGACCATGCGCGCCCAATTGGTCTGCGAAAAATCGTTGGCCGATTATGCCCGTAAACTGGGATTGAGTGAATTTCTGAAACTTGGGGTCGGCGAAGAGCGGACCGGCGGAAGAAACCGCGACTCCTTATTAGCGGATGCCTTTGAAGCGTTTATCGGAGCTTTGTATCTGGAAGTAGGGTTTGCGGCTGCCGATGCGGTCCTTCGTTTGGCCATCTCAGTGTCGACTTTAAGCAAATCGCTGAGTGTCGTCGTCGATTATAAAACTCGTTTACAAGAATTCGCCCAATCGGACGATCGTAAAACCGTGGCATACGAAGTGCTATCGATCGTCGGTCCCTCAAACAAACCCGAATTCGAAATCGCGGTGAAGGTCGATGGAATCTTGATGGGCAAAGGCAAAGGGAATTCGAAGAAAAAAGCGGAACAAGCCGCTGCGAAAGATGCGCTCACGAAACTGGCGCGATAGGTTCAAATGAAAACAGTTTGGGGTACTTACCAAGAGCAGGAAATTTTCCTCTACACTTTGGAGAACGAATGTCTGCGCGTCGAAATCAGTAATTTCGGCGGCATCATCCGTTCGCTTTTCGTCAAGGATTTCAACCGTGACATTGTCTTGGGATATGAAAATTTAGAAGAGTATATCGAAGACGGCAACTATATCGGATGTGTCATCGGGCGCAATGCCAACCGGGTTGAAAAAGGGAAATTTACCCTCGGCAATAAAATGTATCAACTAAATGTAAACAACGGACCCAACCATCTGCATGGCGGGATAACAGGGTTCAATAAACGGGTATTCGATGTAATCGATGAACAGCCCGATAGCCTGACGCTGCATTATCTGAGTCCTCACAAGGAAGAATATTATCCGGGCAACCTCGATTTCAGCGTAACCTTCACACTGGACGAAGATCATCTGATCCTGCGTTATACCGGAATGAGCGATCAGCGCACCCTCTTCAATCCAACCCATCACAGTTACTTCAACCTGAGTGGGGAAGCCGATATTGGTCATCATGAACTCAGCATCGATGCCGACCGGTTCGCACCGCTCGACAAGGACGCAATGGCACTCTACCCTTTACATAAGGCGGCCGGTGCGATGGATTTCGGACGTTTCGCACGCTTGGGACCCCGACTTACGGAAAATCTTGAAACAATCCAAATTGCCCAAGGACTTGATCATCATTTCGAGCGCAAATGCGACACCCAACATCCCTTTATTCGGCTACGCGCAGGTTCGTTCAATCTCTGCGTTACCACGGATGCGCCAGGCGCCCAAATCTACACCGGTAATTATCTGACTGGTAAACAGGGCAAAGACGGCTTCGTCAACGGCAAACATGCCGGCATCTGTTTGGAAACCCAATTCTACCCCAACAACATCAACAACGATTCCAAAATCAAAGGGATCTTGGAAGCATTCGAAGAAAAGGAACTGACAACCCAGTTTCGTTTCTATCGCAAGGAGGAAATTCGGCATGAATAGCGAAAACCTGATGCATCTGATCCAAAACGGAGATTTGGACGAACGGCTGATCGAAATCTACGGCATCGAGTTATTAAGCAAAACCAAACAGCGTATCTTTCAACTGTGCGAACGTTTCGAATCTGAATTCGACCCGAATGCGCAAATCATGCTGATTAGTGCGCCGGGCAGAACCGAACTGGGCGGCAACCATACCGATCATCAACGCGGCAGGGTATTAGCCGCCGCCGTCAATATGGATGTGCTGGTGCTGGCCGCAAAAAACGACAGTCAGTTAGCCCGCATCCGCTCCGATGGTTATGAAATCGATGACATCGATCTCGCTGACGTTAGCGTGCATGAAAACGAAAAGTTCACATCCGAAGCTCTAATTCGGGGTGTTTCCGCCAGTTTTCGGGCGTTGGACCTGAAGACGAGTGGCTTTGATGCAATCTTCGATTCAACCGTATTGAAAGGCTCGGGTATTTCTTCCTCGGCCGCGTTTGAAGTTGCCCTTGGAACCCTGTTCAACCATCTGTTCAACGATGCTTCCGTTTTAGCCCCTACGATTGCCAAAATCGGACAGGCAGCCGAAAACATCTTCTTTGGTAAACCGTGTGGCTTAATGGATCAAATGACTAGCGCCGTCGGCGGTTTCGTCGGCATCGACTTCTTCGACCCCAACAATGCGGAAGTCCAACAAATCAAGTTCGATTTCGCCCTTAGCGGTTATACCTTGTGTATTGTGGATACCGGTGTCAGCCATGCGGATCTATCGGATGAATATGCCGATATGCCGCGTGAAATGAAAACCGTTGCCCAATATTTCGAAAAGGAAGTCTTAAGTGAAGTAGAACCTGCCCGTTTCTTTGAGGAAATCGCGCATCTTCGTCCCTTGGTCGGCGATCGTGCGATTCTGCGTGCGATGCATTTCTTTCAGGAAACCGACCGTGTCGTCGAAGAAATCGAAACCTTATCTTCAGGTGATTTTAATGCCTTCTTGGAATTGATGATCGAGTCGGGTCGTTCTTCGTATATGTACCTGCAGAATGTCATCAATCCGAAGTCGCCGCAACAGGGTTTGGGACTGGCATTGGCCCTGAGCGAATCGTATCTTAAAGGAAGAGGCGGATGGCGCGTGCATGGCGGAGGTTTGGCCGGCACGATCCAAGTCATTGTCAAGAACGAAGATCTCATCGGATATCGACATCTGATTGAAGACATCTTCGGCAAAGGTGCCTGCCATGTTCTGCGAATCCGCAGCGAAGGCGGCATCAAAATCGGTTAAACCATTGAAGTAAAACTCTCAAGAAAGGGCTAGCGATGAGCGAACTTAAACACATAAATCTGTTGGAAGATGAACAAACGCTAACCTTTGAAGAAACGGTTTTGGAGGCTAGACGATGCCTGCAGTGCAAACATAAACCATGCGTCGACGGTTGCGTCGCACATATGAACATTCCGGAAATGATTCGTCTGTTTCTTGAAGGTGACGGGGAAGGGGCACGGCAAATCGCTGTCTCCGGCGACTGTTTTCCGCAAATATGCGGCCGGGTATGTTATCAGGAAATCCAATGCGAACTGAAATGTGTACGCAATAAAACCAACCAACCGGTCAAGATCGGCAAGATCGAACGGTTTATCGGCGACACTTATGCGGCACCGCAATTTAAAATTCAAACTCCGTATCTGGGAAAGGTCGCAGTCATCGGCAGCGGACCGGCCGGATTGGCGGTTACCAACGACTTATTGAGGGGAAATGTAAAAGTCGACGTCTACGAAAAGAAAGATTATTTCGGAGGCGTGCTGCGTTATGGGATTCCGCAATTCAGACTTCCCAACGAAATCGTTCTACAACAGATTCAGGCACTGGAAGATTCCGGCGCTACGTTTTTGAAAGATATGAATCTTTCGAAAACCTTTAAACTTGACGATTTATTCAGCCAAGGTTACGACGCTGTGTTTATCGGCGTCGGGGCCGCGGCTGACAATTATATGAACATCGAAGGCGTACGTCTCCCAAAGGTCATCAGCTGGAAAAAGTTCATGGAAATCGCAAATCTCTATGCAGAACCGATGAAGCATCCATTGTTTCGTGAGGTTAAGTCGATCGCCTGCATCGGCGGCGGCAATGTGGCGATGGATGTGGTGCGCACGGCCGTTCGTTTAGGGATCGACGCACATCTGATTTATCGCCGCAACATCGGATTGATGCCGGCACGCATCGAAGAAGTCCAGGAAGCACAGCAGGAAGGGGTAACCTTTCATCCTTTACGCGATCCTATCTCCGTCTTTCAACGTGAAGACGGACAGGCCGAATTGCGCTGCGTCATTACCGAATTGATCATCGACGAAGCCAATCCGCGCGGTCTGATCCAACAAACCGATGCGCAAGAAACCTTACTTTGCGATATGGTCGTCATGGCGATCGGATCTTCCGTGAAGAGTTTGAACGAAGAAGGGTTGAGTACCGATTCCTATCATCGGATTGTCGTCGACGAAAAGCAACATACCTCACTCGAACATGTATATGCAGGAGGAGATGCGGTGACCGGCAGTCTGACTGTCATACACGCCCTGAAAACAGGCAAAATCGCCGCACGTAGTATTTTAGCCGAGTTAATAAGCAAAAAGCAGTAGAAAGGAAGTGGACTTTTGTCTTCAATAGATATTCTCCAACTCATGGAAAGCATCGGCATAACGATCCAGGACCGTCATCATTTTTTGGACGGAACGATCGACACGCCGGTTTATAGGTTACCCAGCGGCACATTGCGGGTTCAACTCAGGTTGCGTAAAGCAATCCCTTTCGATTTGTATCAGCGCATCAAAGCAGGTCTGCATCAACCGCAAGTAAAAGAAATCGAACTTGCGGTAAGCAGCGAATCCTGCGATCTCTCCATCAACGAAATCCAACAATATCTCAAACCGATTCTGGAGGAATTGAATCTGCCGTTTCACGGCTCGATCATCTTGGAGCACGAGGCAATCAATTTCTTATGCACGGATGAAAACCAGGAAGAACTGTTGGCTGACGGAGCCGATGAAATCGCTTCACGGCTAATCATTTACGGTATTCCGTATTCGATTGCGACTAAGCGTATCAGCGCCAATGTCAAGATTGAAGAAGTCTCGCGTCCGCAAACCAGTCACCAAACTTTTCAGCCACAACAGAATTACCGTCGTAAATCTGGCAAACTGGAAGATTATACACCTGTCCTTTTGAAGAACATCACTGACGGCATGGAGAATATTCGCGTTAAGGGCAAGATCTTCCAGATTGATAACCAGATGATCAAAAGCAACACGACCCTCCGTCAGACGATCTATATCCACGACGAAGATGATGCGATTTCCTGTCTTCGTTTTGCGGAAGACGACGCCGATCAAACTCGCTTCAATGAACTGAAAACTGGCATCGCGATCGAGGTGTTCGGAAACGCCCGCTATGACAAATATGCGCGCGACATCAATATGTCGCTAAAAGATATCCAAGTTGTCGCGGATTGGATGAAAAGGGAAGACAACGCCCCTGAAAAACGCATCGAATTCCATCTGCATACCAAAATGTCCGAAATGGATGGAGTAAGCACGATTGAAGAATACATCCAGCAGGCGATGGACTGGGGTCATGAAGCCATTGCAATTAGCGATCATATCGGCGTACAGGCTTTTCCAAAA
>JBBQGS010000052.1:0-10206 GCA_038323255.1 Erysipelotrichales bacterium
CAGTGCAAAACCGACCCCGGATCTCAAGAAAACCGATTTGATCCTTTCCGGAGAAAACGTCGCCCAGTTATTCGGTATCTACCGCAATGCGACGCATGCGGGATCGCTCTTCAATCAATCATCGCCCTTCGAACCCGGACAAGATGTGCAGAAGGATGCCAAAGAGGATAAGATTTCGTTCAAGATGGTCGACCAACTGCCGGCATCCTGCGCCAACGCTCCGATTGATGATGATGGAGTCTTACTGAAACCTGTCCAAGTTTTCAAAAAAGGTGTCTTCACGCAAGTATGGGGTGATTCTAAACATTGTCAGTATCTGGATGTCCCCATTACCGGCAATCTGAAAAACATGGACATGGATTGCGGAAAACATGCAATCAGTGAACTTGAAAGCGGCAGCTTACTTGAAGTGTTGGACTTCTCCGCGTTTATTGTCGACGAAGCAAGCGGTGATTTCGGAGGTGAAATCCGTTTGGGTTATCTGGTCAAGGATGGAATCAAATCACCGCTTAGCGGAGGTTCGATCAACGGCAACCTGCTTGAACTCCAGGATCGTATCCAACTTTCAATCGACCATCAGGATCTTGACCGCTTCAGCGGACCTTTGAAAATCCGTATTGCCGACGTCACCGTTTCCGGTATCAGTTAATCCAACGACTCCCATCGGGGTCGTTTTTCTTGGGCATCATTTCCATCCTGTTCAAGCGATGCGCTATAATAATGTCACGGAGGTACTTACAAAATGTTACCATCATTCTTCATCAGCCACGGTTCTCCGATGATTGCCATCGAAAATACCGTCTATACGCGATATCTATCCGATATGGTCAACAAACTACCCAAGCCCAAAGCCATCATTCTTTTGTCTGCACATTACGAAAGTCCGATTCAGAGTGTCAGCGCCATTGCTGATTTCAGTATGATCTACGATTTTGGCGGTTTTCCGGACGAGCTTTACCAAATCCAGTATCCGGCCAAAGGTGATATGGAACTCGCTAAACGGGTCGTTGAAAAATTCAGAGGTGATGGGATTACAACCGTCATGGATTCCAAACGCGGCATCGACCACGGGGTCTGGACGATTCTTCGCATCATGTATCCCAATGCGGATATCCCATTGGTTGTTTTGTCGATTGATCCGTTTGCGACCCCTAAACAATGGTTTGCGATCGGTGAAAGTCTGCGTAAGTTCAAAAACGAAGATGTCCTGATCATCGGCAGCGGCGTCACTGTACATAATCTGCGTCGCATCGACTGGGAAGACAGAGCTCCGGTGATGCCGTGGGCGAAAGAATTCCATACCTGGATCAACGATAAGATTCGCAAACTTGATTTTCCTGCCTTAGAGAAATGGAAAGACGGACCTTCTGCAACGATCGCTGTCCCGCGGGCCGATCATTTTGCGCCGCTGATGAGCCTGATTGCGAGTGCGACAGACAACTCAAAACCCGAACTGATGTATTCCGACATCCAGATGGGTTCACTCAGTTACGACATATGGAAATTCGATTAACCTTGACATTCTCTTTTCGCTCTTCTATTCTAAAATCGTAGGAGGGCATTTTATGACCATCAACGCATTCATCTTCGATCTGGATGGAACATTACTCAATACCATCGCGGATCTCAGGGATAGCATCAACCTCGCCTTAGATCATTTCGGATATACGCATTTCAGTGAAGCCGAAGTTAAGTTAAAGGTCGGCAACGGCATGCTGAAGCTGATCCAACGCTGCTTGCCGATCGGGAGCAGCGAAGCGCATGTCCAGGAAGTGCTGGCGATTTTCTTGCATGAATACAAGCTTCATCAGATGGATAAAACAGCGCCTTACGAAGGCATCGTCGATCTCCTGCATGAACTCAATCGCAGAGGCATCCCATGCGGTGTCATCTCAAATAAACAGAATCCCAATACCCAAAGCATCATCCGACATTTCTTCAGCGATGTGGACTTCACGTTTGTGAGCGGGGAAGTCAAAGGCATCGCGCCCAAACCCGATCCGACACTGACCCTTCAATGCATCGATGCGATGAAACTCGATCCGGCGAATATCTTATATGTCGGCGATACGAAAGTCGATATCGCGACCGGACACAACGCAGGACTCAAAACAGTCGGTGTAACCTGGGGTTTTCGCGACCGCAAAGAACTGATCGACAACCATGCGGATTTTCTCGTCGACCATCCCTCCCAACTTCTGAATTTACTCTAATCAATCCTATTATTCCGTTGTAAGCGACGGAAAGGGTATGCTATAATACTTTTGCGCTTGTCGCGGGGGTATAGCTCAGTTGGTAGAGCACTTGGTTCGCAATCAAGGGGTCAGGGGTTCGAATCCCCTTATCTCCACCATGTAGAAAGTGCAAACCTGATTCTAACGATTCGGGTTTTTATTTGGAAATTTTGGGAACTGGGTTCAAATGTTTACTATAGATGATACAATGTTACTCGGGACTAATTCGATAGTTTGATAGTAAAAATCGAACATGTCTCAAATGTTATCTTTCCTTCAATGAAAAAGGAGCACACAATGGAAAAATCAAAAGTCTATTTTACCAGTATGAAAACAACTTCCAACGAAAACCTTCAGCAGAAACTGACCCGTCTGATCAAAAGTGCCGGTATGCAGAAAATCGATTTCGACGGGAAATTCGTTGCCATCAAAATCCACTTCGGAGAACCGGGAAACTTGGCTTATTTGCGCCCCAACTATGCGAAAACCGTGGTGGATATGGTCAAGAATCTGGGCGGAAAACCATTTTTGACCGATTGTAATACCTTATATGTAGGTGGCCGTAAGAATGCGTTGGATCATATTGATTCAGCTTATCTGAACGGATTTTCGCCGTTTTCCACCGGATGTCATGTCCTTATCGCGGATGGACTCAAAGGCACAGATGAAGCTTTGGTTCCGGTGAAAAATGGTGAATATGTCAAAGAAGCAAAGATCGGTCAAGCCATCATGGATGCGGATATCATCATCTCTCTCACCCATTTCAAAGGTCATGAAGCGACCGGTTTTGGCGGGACACTCAAGAATATCGGAATGGGATCCGGTTCTAGAGCAGGGAAAATGGAAATGCACAGTGCTGGGAAACCGTCCGTCGCGTCGAAAAAATGTATCGGCTGCGGCCAGTGCGTCAAGATTTGCGCCCATGGAGCCATCACCATTACCAACAAGATTGCGTTTATCGACCATGATAAATGTGTCGGTTGCGGTCGTTGTATCGGTGTATGTCCGAAAGATGCAGTCCGTCCGGATTGGAGCGAATCGAATGTCGTATTGGGCAGGAAAATCGCGGAGTATACTTCGGCCGTCGTAACCGGTCGGCCGCAGTTTCATATCAGTTTGGTCATTGATGTTTCTCCGTGCTGTGATTGCCACTCGGAAAACGATGTTCCTTTTGTCCCCAATGTGGGCATGTTCGCATCGTTTGATGCGGTCGCACTGGATGTCGCCTGTGCAGATGCGGTCAACGCACAACCGGTCGTTCCCGGTAGCGTACTTGAAAACCAGTCCCATACACAGGATCACTTTACCGATTTGTTCCCAGAAACCGACTGGAAAGCCGCGATTGATCATGCGGTAAAACTGAATCTTGGAAATAGCGATTACGAGCTTATCAAGATTTAGTCTAGTTGATAGGAAGATGAATCATTTATGTCGTTTTTGCATTTTCTATAAACGCAATTCTACGTTAACTCATCAAATCTACGAGCCCTTTTATCGGGCTTTTTTAGTGATTTGATGGGAGACTTAGAAATAAATCATGTCAAACAGTACAACGAGTGTTACATGAATTTCGTAAAATTCGAATCATTTACGAATGGTACTTGTAGATAGCGCTTTCAGTGATATAATAGATATCATAATGATAGTGATGCTATCATTATATGGAGGATGCATGAAACTTCAACAAATCAGACAATCCGAACGTGAAGAGAGAAAAGAAGCGCGCAGGGAGCACATCATTCAAAGTGCACTCAATGTCTTTATGTTGCGTGGGCTGGATCAGACAACGATGAAAGATGTTGCGGATGCTTCGGAAGTAGGAATTGCGACCGTTTTCCGCTATTTTCAGTCGAAAAAACAACTAGCGATTGCCACTGCGGCGATTCTATGGAAACGTGAATTTATACAGTTACCTGAATATCTTCCTCAAGAGTATGAAAAGATGAATGGAATATCTCAGTTTGAGAGTTTGTTAGGCGTCTTTCTCTACCATTATAAAAAAACACCGGAAGTATTCCGTTTCTTGGAACAATTCGATAATTTCATCGCAAGCGAAACTGTCGAATTTGATCTGCTCAATGATGTGGAAAATAGTATCCTTTCTTTAAAAGAGCCTATTTTTAGGGCGATCGAAAAAGGCAAACTAGACAAATCAATCCGTGAAGATTTCAATGTTGAACTGTTTTATATGACAAGCATGCATACGTTAATGAGTATTATCCAAAAATTACTCATACGTGGGAACATCGTCAGTAGCGATTCGGTAGTGACGGGCGAAGCACAGATCCAACTATTGGTTGCCATGATCTGTGACTACATCCGTTTAAAATAACACTATGATCCAGGGAGGAAACATGAAAGAAAAGTTACCGTTGTCAAAGCAGATCGCATATTCGTTAGGGCAGTTTGGTTGGTCGTTATTGTCAGGCCTGGTTGGGACCTATCTGATTTTCTACTATATTCCGACCAATATTTCCGGGATTCCGGTCAGCATTCCGCAAGTACGCTTTTTCGGATTTTTGACCATCATCGGGTTAATCATGATGTTAGGCCGCTTCTTCGATGCAATTACGGATCCGTGGATTGCGACCTTGAGCGATCGCAGTAAGTCTAAAAAAGGCAGACGGATTTCGTTTATGCAGAAGGCTTCGATTCCTTTCGCACTGTTCACCGTCCTGGTTTTCTATAATCCGGTCGCAAATGTCAGTTGGCTCAATGCAATCGTGTTGACCATCAACCTATTATTGTTTTATCTCTTCTTAACGATGTATGTTACACCTTTCTTTGCGTTGATGTCCGAATTAGGCCATACACCCCAAGAACGGTTGAATCTATCTACATTCATTTCAGTGACATGGTTCTTAGGGTTTGCGGTTGCTTCACAGGCGCCTTTGCTTTGGTCAATGTTTGAAAGTAGCGGAATGGGGAAAGTAGCTGCCATGCGGTTGGCATTTACAATCCTTTCGTTCATCGGCTTGATTTTTCTCTACATCCCAGTTCTAACCATCGATGAAAAACGATACTGTGTTTCGACTCCTTCTGATGTTAAAATGATCGACTCGATGAAGGCGACCTTTAGAAACAAACATTTCACTGTGTTTGTCGCTTCGGATCTTGTCTACTGGGTGGCGGTCACCGTCTTTCAAAGTGCGTTGATTTATTATGTGACGATTCTACTTCACTTACCTGAAGAGACGACGGGCACACTATTGGTGATTTTAGGCTTAGGATCCTTTATCTTCTATGTACCTGTCAATTTGGTTGCGCGTAAATTCGGCAAGAAAAAATTGTTAATTACCGCATTTATGCTCTTTATTGTTACTTATGTGTTTGGAGCCTTCCTTGGCACATTACCCATCGTTTCGATGACACAGGGCTTAATCTTGGTTGGTCTTGGCAGCATACCGATGGCTATCTTCGGTATTCTCCCAAATGCGGTCATTGCGGATATCGCGGAGTTTGATGCCCGCAAGACGGGTGTTCGACGCGAAGCGATGTTCTTCGGAACACGTACATTCATGTCAAAAATGGGTCAGATGGTATCGATGTTAATCATAAGTGCACTTTTATTGGTGGAACGAAATGGAAGCAATGAAATCGGAATTCGCTTCACAGCCATAGCTGCCGCCGTTTTCTGTCTTATCGGAGTGCTCATATTGTTAGGTTATGATGAGGCAACCATTATGCGCGGTATCACAGACGATGAAGAAAAGAAGTAGGATGGATTGGGCGAAAAGTACGTTCGATGTGCGCTTCGATGTTCAGGGGATGCCGTTTTCACTCACATCCACTCAACTTGCGAGCCAAGTTAAGTCTGAACTTGTGATTACCCAAATTGCATGCGGGACGCGATTGCAATTATACCTTCTACCTCTTGTTAAGGTGAAAATCGATGAAGTCCGCTGCGATTTAGATCAGAAGGTTCACAGCGATGATGTTTTATTCTTTAATGGTTACCAATCATGGACGGATAGTCGTGAATGGCTGCCGCAAGATAAGATGCCCCATCTTTCTCGCTTCGCAAAACCAATCGTGCGAAAGTACGAATTTGACCGATACGGAGATACGGTCGTGCGTACCTTTTCACATCGGAGAGGTCATTTCCACGGTTTTACCTTGGCAACCGTTCGGTCGCACGATCAAGTGACCCTTTTTGGATCACTCGATGAAAAAACAGGGTTTACAATACTCGAATATTTCCATAACAAAGGAAAGTGGTCCTTCGCAAAAGATATTTCCGGAATATATTTGCAGGCAAAGACTTGTGTCTTAGATATGGTTTGTTTGGAAGGCACAAGCGATGAAGTCTACGATGCATATTTCAAGCTCTTAGGCATATCTCAACCCAGGATGTCGCATGCGACAGGGTGGACAAGCTGGTACAACTATTACCAAAACATTTCCCAATCGATCATTGAAAAAAATCTGGAGAACTTTGACAAGAGCAGGGTCGATTTTTTCCAGATTGACGATGGATATCAAACAGCTGTCGGAGATTGGTTAAGCATAGATCCAACGAAATTCCCACAGGGAATGAAGCCGATTGCGGATAAAATCCATGAAAAAGGAATGATGGCGGGAATTTGGCTGGCACCATTCGTGGCGGAGACCAAGTCTGAACTCTATAAAAACCATGCTGATTGGTTTCTCAAAGATGAAAAGGGTGAGTTTTGTTGCGGGGGTAGCAATTGGGGCGGTTTCTATGCGTTGAACCTTGATTTGCCGGTCGTTAAAGGATATCTTCGCAAAGTATTCGACGTGGTGCTGAACGACTGGGGTTACGATATGGTGAAACTTGATTTCCTGTATGCCGCCTGCATGATACCCAGCAACAATAAATCCCGCGGTCAGTTGATGTCAGAAGCCATGCTGTTTGTCAGGGAATGCGTCAAAGAAAAATATATTTTGGGTTGCGGCGTACCTCTGGCATCGTGCTTTGGTGTAGTTGATTTCTGTCGTATCGGCTGTGATGTCGGGTTGGATTGGAACGACAAGATTTACATGCGGTTTTTCCATCGTGAACGCATCTCAACCTATCATGCGATCGGAAGTACGATCGGGCGTCGGCATTTGGACGGTCGCGCGTTTACGAATGATCCGGATGTGTTCCTACTTCGCGACACTAATATCTCGCTCTCGCTGAGCCAAAAAAAGACATTAGCGATGACGAACCGCCTTTTCGGAAGTCTTCTATTCACATCGGATGATTTGTCTCAATACACAATGAGCCAAAAAGAACTATATCGTTGGGTCATGGACTCACAGAAACCTATCGTCACATCTTTAGAATCGAAGCAAGGAGTGTTAAGTATCGACACTTTATCCAATGGGAAATATCTTATGAATCTGAGTTCGAAAAACAAAAAAATCAATGGTAAAAACAAGGTTTTGGGTCCGTTTGAAAGCATCCGGGAGGAAGAATAATGGAAAAACATACATCAATCTATCAAAATCCGATGACAAAGTCAGAGATTCGGAAATCTGAAAGAAACGCCGCGAAGTTAATCAAAAAATTCGGAAACGATTCCCAATCGACGTATCATCTCGGGGAAGAAGTGAATACAGTGCTCCATCCGCCTTTCAATGTAATGAACTTGGTTGCGTCCGAGCAACCATGGCAGGTCGGATCGCAGAAACCATTGATTGTTGGAAACATCCGGATGGGGTACGGACATTACCGGATTTCCATGGCCATCGCTTCCTGTGCGAATGCCATGGGGTATACTCCTTATTGGTTTGATTTGCCTTCTTTCAAACAGACTAGCGGAGGTAAAATCATCGCTCATTTGAACGGTCTATATTCGATGGGATCAAGATGGTCGCAAAACTACCCTCTGTTTAACCGCTTCTATTGGGAACCCTTAAATTACACTGGATTCAAAAAACTGAGTTATAATTCGTCCGACCAAAAAATGGCCGAATCGATGGTTCCCATCTATCGCGATTTACCGAAAGACATTCCTTTCATCGCCACGCATGTGTGGCCGGCTCAAGCGGCTATCCATGCAGGAATAAAACGGGTCGTGAATGCGATTCCCGACAATTGGCCGATGGCATTGCATCTTTCACAAGGTAGCATTCATGCGGTTCAGACTCCCTCGTCCTATTTTGGATACAAGACGTTAAAGGGAATGGGAGGATCGACGACGCAGCATCCGATGGGAGAAGAGGATCTTGTTTATACGGGGCATTATATCGATCATGAATTAGTAGAGCATTTGCCTGAGGATACCGCACTTCGGTTGGCAAGAATCGACACCAAAAGTGCGAAGCGTATTTTGATGACCATCGGAGGGGCAGGCGCCCAAAGCGATTTTTACGCAGCGATCATCAAGTCGCTGCTATCTGAAGTTCAATCCAATAAAGTAGTTCTTTATCTCAATATTGGAGATCACCGAAAGGTCTGGGAGTCGCTAATAAAGAAAGTGCCAGGATTACACCAAGCAGCTACCTTACATTTCGACCAATGGGAAGAAACGCAGAAATTTGCGGAAGAGGCGATTCACCAACATGTTGCCGGAATCCATGTTTTCTACCATCAGGATATTTTCGCTGCGGTGTATTCCACCAATCTGTTAATGCGTTCCAGCGACATCCTAGTGACCAAACCAAGTGAATTGGCGTTTTATCCGATTCCAAAATTGTTTATAAAACGGGTTGGTGGTCATGAAGCATGGGGTGCCATTCATGCAAGTGAAATCGGTGATGGAACACTGGAGTGCGAGACGCCTGCGTTAGCCAATCAGATGATGGAATTATTGTTGAACCATCCTAGCCATTTAAAACTGATGAATGAGCGAATCTTAGAAAACCATCGCAGTAAAGTTTATCATGGGGCCTATCGTGTCGTAGAACTAGCCGTGAAATGATTTGAAGTACCTGTTGAAAAGCAGGTTTTTTCTTGAACAGACTACCCGAAAACTAATGATACTTTCAACTGATTCTATGCGATTAGGTTGATGAAAACTGGAGATTTGGCTCATCAATCGAGGGGTCGCCCATAGAAATTTCATCATATCATGCTATAATAAACAAATCCGAAAACGAAAGGAGGGATTCCATGGAAAACACACAGCATCGTTTCTGGACAAGCATAATGCTGTTGTATGCTGCGTTTCTGGTATATTTACTCTTCATTTCCAATCGGACCATCAATCTCTCTTGGATCGATCATGGAGGTTGGACCTATCTGCAAAAAGCGATGATCCTAAAAATCAATCTCAAACCTTTCGCCACCATCAACAACTATCTTTACAAATATTCAATCGGGTATGTTGGCGCAAACGAGGTTTTACGTAATATCGGGGGAAATCTCGTCGCATTTACGCCATTCGCCTTGTTTTTCCCCGCCCTTTATCGGAAAATGAAACACAGAATCAACTTCTACAGTTTTTGGATTGTAATGTTGGTCCTGATTGAAGCCACCCAATACCTCACGATGAGCGGTGCCATGGACGTGGATGATTTCATTCTGAATATGCTGGGATTGATCATCGTGTATGAATTATTCAAAAAGAAAAGCAAAACAGGGGGAACGCAATGAGGGAATATGTAATCGTTACGGATGCCACCGCGGATTTGCGCAGCGAAGACTGTGCCCGGTATGGAATCCATGTCTTGGGGATGAGCGTTAAAATCGGAGCGGAAGAATTCACATTTCATCCCGATACAGTTTTCGACGCCAAAGCCTTTTACGATAAACTGAAACAGGAACCCAATGCGAAAACGTCGCAAGTGTCGACTTACCGCTTTACCGAATCCTTCGAATCCTTCGTGAAAGATGGATACGACGTCCTTTATATCGGGTTTGCCTCGGTGCTCAGCGGGACTTTCCAAAACGCTTGGTCCGCCCGCAACGATGTCCTTGAACGGTATCCGGATGCACATATCGAAATCGTCGACTCCATGTCGGCAACATATGGCGAAGCATTGTTGGTGATTCGTACGGCTCAACAAAAGCAAGCAGGGGCTA
>JBBQGS010000053.1:0-10130 GCA_038323255.1 Erysipelotrichales bacterium
GTCATGAAATTAAAGTCCAAGCCAGTTTTGGGGTACATCAACTCACCAATGAAGAAAAATTCGACGACTTCATTGTGAAAGCGGATAAATTGATGTATTCGATGAAAAAAGAGAAAAAGTTGTCCTTATAGTCCTCAAGACAGGTAGATTGAACATTCCTTTTGTACTTGAAAACATACAAAAAAGGGCTTCCTTCGAAGTCCTTTTCGTTAGATGATTTTATACGCGCCAGAGTTCGCTGAAGGCCATAAACGGAACCTGATCGGCGTGAAGCTTCGCATTATGACGTTGCTTCTTGATATTCCCTTCATTGTCTTTTTCCAACAGATCTTTATTGGTCATATATTGGACGTAGACCGTTTTCTTCAGCAAGTACCATTTCGAAATGGCGGTATAAATCAGATCGCCACGTTCCGTCGTTTCTTTACAGGCTTCGACTGTTTTGACTTTCAAATCTTCCGCTTTCGCCAGTACCAATTCGTTCAATGCATTGAATGAATTGTAATAGTGACGATCGACTTCACGCTGCAATGCGCCAACGCGTTGCGTCTGGGCCAACAGTTTTTTCCCGATCGCATCGACGACTTCCGGTTGGTCGGTATTCACGGCAACCAATTCGTTACGCGCGTTTTCCAGCATCGCGGTTTGTTCGGTCATGCAATAATAAAGACCTTTAGCGAGAGGATAATCCGTTTTATCTCCATCGATCAATAAAATGCCCATTTCCGCATCACCTGTGGCTTTTCCGTACACGATGTAGGGAGCCTTCAAGAATCCGCTTGGCAGCTTGGATGCATCTTTGTATCGGATGATTTGATTTGAAATCACATCCTTGTTTACGCCAAACGATAAGTCCACGATGATACGCAGATTCGGCTCGGCTACAAACAGATAGTTTAAACTTGTCTTCAGATTGCTGTCTTCCAGCGTTTCCAGATAATCTTCCAGATAACCGTTAAATTGGCATTGGTCGCCGCCTTTGCGACGATCGTTGATGTTGGACAATACTTCGACGATTGACATGGTGTGTCCCCCTTAAGGTTCTTTCTCTACTTCCCGTTTAGCGATAAGGAATGCTTTAGCAAACTGCTGATGCAAAATGGGTCCTAATTCCAGTAAAACGATGGCTCCCATCATCAGAATTCCGCCTAGTATTGCGGAAGGTCCGAAGGGTTCTTTGAGGAAGAGCACGGCGCCTAGTGCTCCGAACAATGCCTCCATGGTCAACAGAATCGCGGCGATTGCCGAATCCACATATTTCTGACCATAAGTCTGTAGAAAGAAAGCCAATCCGCTACTCACAATGCCGCAATATGCGACAAATCCCCATCCTTGCGCCGGTACCGTTGTCTTGAAAAAGAGAGAAAAGAGAAAGGACCAGGCACTCATTGTGAGGCACTGTAGGACTGTCAGCGAGATGGCATCGTCATGATGCGCCGTCTTTTCCAGCACAAGGATGTGCATTGCGAAGACGATAGCGCAGCCGATCAGAAGCAAATCGCCGATATTCAGATTCATGGATCCGCGCAGGGTAAGCAATGCGGTCGCAAGCAACGAAAGGATTCCGGCTATCAGTGTCGATACACCAACCTTTTTCCCAGTGAGTAGGAAAAGAAGCAAAGGTGTAAACATGACATATAACGTAGTCAGAAAGGATGCATTGGTTGCGGATGAAGCTTGTTGTCCAAAGGTTTGGAGTGTGAAGGCTAGAAACATCAGGCTTCCGGCAAGGAATCCGTCACGCATTAGCGTAGGTTTCGTCCACCACTTCCGTTTCAAGGAAAACAAACCGAGAAATGCACCGCCCATCAATCCGCGAAATCCCAGCAGCAAATAGGGATGCCAACCACTGTCCAGAGCGCCTTGAACAGCGACGAACCCGATACCCCAGAGAAAGGAGGCGACCAATAAGGCCGTTTTTCCGTACTTCTTGTTTTTAGTCATGATTACCTCTGAAATATCATTTATAATTATAACTGAGGTAACAACGATGAACAACCTTTCTTTTGAAAATGGTTCGATAATTTTCAGTGAACCCAATGCACAGACGGCTCTACTAGGTGAAATCCTACAACAAAGCCCAATTTTGACCGGTGTGAGCATTTTATCGCTGGCAAGTTACCTGCGCGGTTTCGACAACTTTACGCAGGATCCGTTGACATTTTTCTGTGAAACGGCGAAAATCTGCACATTAATGAAGGATGAAATGGAAGTGTTGGGGGATATGCTGAAGTATCCGCAGACTATTCAGGAAATCGCTGATTTCGTCCTTGAGATGGATGTTTACGGGGCTGATATTGAAAAATTGCCGGGCGGGTCCGCAAAAGAACGTGATCTCAAACGTCTAGCGCAAAAAATCGCTACGATGGAACTTCCGGGCAAGTCGACCCAGCGTTGGTTTAGTGAATTACTGAATGAAACAAAAACGAAGAAGGTGTATTTGTCTCGGTCGGATGAGAATCTGATAACATCGCTTAGATATAATGAACTAATCATTGCGGGCGCAACACCGATCAAATTCGTATCTTATGAGCCGGTCCTGGAACTTTTCCATGCGGTCAATGCGCGTACAGAAGCATTGGGAGTCGCACAATTCATTGCATCGGATCCGATGTTGTTCAACAAACAAAGCATTGTATGCCTTGACCCAGCCGCAAATCTTACTGTCCTCAAAGCCAATTTTGACCGACTTGGGATTCCATATACCGTACTATCGCAATCCTTCCTCATCGAAGAGGCCAAATTATTTATACAGCTCCTACGATTTTGCGAAAATAAGACGATTGAGCGTTGGGTGGATGTTTTGAATTGTGCTCCCTTACGTTTCGCATTTCCTTTAGTCAACTATATTCTTGACTTCGGAATCGGTATCGACCTTCTGTCTCATCCTTTGACGCATATAAAAGATTGCATGGACCAGAAAGTCCTTTGGGATTACTTGCAGGTTAAAACTTATCTTGAAATGGAACAAGAAGCCGAAAATATTCGTTTAAAAACAGACGAAATCCTGACAAAAGCGGTGGATTTGGATCTTTCAACTTGGCGATTGTACGTAGAATCCGTCTTCTCGTTTTGTGTCAGTATCTGCAGTGCGACCGATGAGGGAAAGACGGCGTTACTTCAGATAAAATCAACCTTGGAAAAAACTATTCCAAAGCTTGAGGGATTGGAAAACGCCACCGATTTATTGTGTTTCGCGTTAGATGGTTTACGTCAGAAAGTGAAAAACCCTTCCAACGGAGTCATCATCACCGACCTTGATCATTTTCATCTTCCGGGGATTCAGCGCATGTTCGTTCTTTCAGCCGGCCAGAAGAATTATCCGCAATTCGATTCAAGAAACGGACTCATTGACGAGAACTATCGCGAGCATAGCGGTCTTCCTTCTCTGCAAGATCGCTATGATCATCATATGAAGCGTATCGGCGATTTGTTTACATGGTCGCCGGAATTGATCTTCTCCTATGCAACCGGAAACTATGAAGGTAAAAGTAATGAACTCGCATTTGAAGTCGAAACATTCTGTCAAAAATACGGTGTAAAACCAAAAAGATGGAAGATTTTTGAAAAAGATGGTCTACAAAAACCTGAACCTGAACTGAAACAGGAAACGTATAAATCGTTACTGTTCCCGAAAGGACATCTCAAAGGAAGTGTTTCCGCAATCGAGCGCTTCTTTGAGTGTCCGTACAAATATTTTTTGTCGGTCGGCTTGCACCTGCGCACAAAACCGAATGCGAAAATCGAAGTTAATATTATTGGTACCTTGATGCACGCTATTTTCGAAAATGCCATAAAAGAAAACGGCGAGAACTATGCATCGCTCAGCGATACGGAAATCGAGGCTCTTGCACAGCCATACTTCAGAGATATCATTCGGCTCTATCCACAGCATCTTGATTACATTGCGACATTGAAAGACCGCATGCTGAAACAGGTACGCAGGGTGTTCGATCGTTTGGCCATGATGGAATCCGAATCGACATTCAAGCCGACCAACACGGAATACGAATTTAAACGTGATATTCAGATTCATTCCGAGATCGTTCTCAAATTAGGCGGCTTTATCGACCGCATCGACAAAAATACGTCACAATTGCGGATTATGGATTACAAGAGCAGCGGGAAAAGATTATATCCGCGCAAAGTGCTGACCGGCCAACAGCTTCAATTGCTTACCTATATGTGGATAGCATCGCAGGACATGAAACTTGAAGCTGCCGGAGCTTACTACATTTCACTGAAACAGGAGAATATTAGCGTTTCTGCCGGTAAACTGGGATTAAGACCGATCAAACTTGATGAATATGGGAATGAGGAGTGGGAAGAGGAAGCGTGGAAGACACACAGGTTAAAAGGATGGACCTTCACCGATCCATCGACGCTTGATTTCAAAGGACGCAATATCGAAAATCTACGAGTAAACAAAGACGGTAACGTTGTCGTATTTGGTGGATCCTATCGGATTGAGCTTGTTGAAAAACTGATGAATGAACTCTATGCCTATTTCGGCACACATCTATTCGACGGCGATATCAGCCGGACTTGTACGCCGCATGCCTGTGAGTATTGCGATTATGTTCGCTTATGCCAGTTTCGCGGCGACACAGTGAACGTGAAGACACGGACATCGGTGAAAAACCTGAAGAAAGGAGATGAGTGACAATGAGTGTAAAACCTAGCGATGAGCAACAACTTGCGATTAAGACCACGGACAAAAACATCCTTGTCTGCGCCTCCGCAGGTGCAGGAAAGACAACTGTTTTGATTGAACGATTGATGAAACGGATCGAAATGGATAAGGTTTCGGTCAGTGAAATTCTTGCGATGACGTTCACGGAAGCTGCGGCAGGTGAAATGAAACGTCGCCTCGCCAAGAAGCTAAACGAGCGCTATGAAGCGTCGAAGGATGCCTTTCTCTATACGCAGATCACATTATTGGCATCGGCTCAGATTTCGACCATCCACTCCTTCTGCCTTTCCGTCATACGGAATTACTCCTATGTATTAAATTTGGATCCCAAACGAGCTTCCAACATTCTCGATGAAGCGACCGCATCGCTTTATAAGAAAGAAGCGCTCGACCGTGTGCTACGTAACGCGTATGCCAGCCAACCGGTAGATTTCAGAGATCTCTTAGAACACTTTTCTTCGCGTCCTGAAGCTGACCAAGGATTACGCGATGCTATGATAAAATTGTCGATCGTTTTAGGATCAAAACCTGATCCCGAAAAATGGCTTGATGAAGTGATTGAATCGTATTCAATGAAGGGATCGCTCACAAATCTTCAGGATCCATTGAGCACTTATTTTTTCCTTCATTGGCAATTGAAAATCGAAGAAATTGAAGAATACTTCAACGAACTTAAAATAGCTGCACTTGCAGAAGAAGAATTAAATGAAAACCTCGAAAATTGGTTAGGAATCCTACCGGTTCAGCTTCACTACGCAAAAAAAGGTGTCACAGACAAGGACTATACCAAGATACGCTCGTCTTTCTTATCAATGGCAAAAGACATTCCTGCAGCAAAAGGTTCTGACGAAGTAAAAGTAGCCCGCAAAAAAATTACCAGTCTTCTGCAGGAGTTGATACCTGAGTTGTTTGAAGAGGCGTTATTCATCGATGATATGGCTGCGATGTACGGCCGATTAGTCAGATTGGGCGAGTTAACAAAAGCATATCGGCAGGCGTTCGCAAAAATCAAGACCGAACAAAACTGCATCGATTTCGACGATATGGAACATTTCGCGTTGGCGATATTACGAGATACGAAATTTAATGTCAAAGACGAATATCAAAAACAATTTAAGGAAATCTTGGTCGATGAATTTCAAGATTCCAACGATGTCCAGAATCTGATCGTTGAATTGATCAGTCGCGGCAACAATGTTTTTAGAGTCGGAGACATCAAACAGTCCATTTACCGCTTTCGTAATGCCAAGCCGCAGATCATGCAAGGTTTGATCGGTCGCAAAGACGTGAATGATTTACTGATTTATCTTAAGCAGAATTTTCGATCCGATGAAACCATCGTTGAATTCAATAATCTGATTTTCAACGATGCGATGAATGTCCAAGGTCTTCGAAGCAACTACCTTGCGGAAGATGCGGTGAGTATAGGAACACCAAGACAAGCAGGCGGAACCCCGGTCGAGATACATTGGGTTCTGAAAGATGCGGACGATGAACAACCTGAAGAAGGGACTGTTGAAGAGAATGGGGATGAAACCGAAGAAGCGGTAGCACTCGTCGAAATAGATGAAAACCCCGGCGAATCGCTAAAGAAAGCGCGGCATATCGCCGCCGACATTATCCAACGAAGGAAAAATTCCAATTTTACCAAATGGCGCGATTACGTGATTTTGGTTCGCTCCCACCAACTCAAAAACTATCTGAAAAAAGCGTTCGATGAAGTGAATATTCCCTATTTCATCGATGTTCAGTCTGGTTTTTATCAAGCCGACAGTGTGCAGGATGTTCTGCAACTATTACATCTATGTCTTGAACCGGAAAACGAACAACTTTTGGTCGGTACCCTGCTCTCTCCTTTTTTCAGCTTCACGCAGGAAATGATCGCACAAATCTATATTGATAAAGGAAGCGAGAAACTGCGTTCTGCTTTTGACCACATGTACCCTGATTTCAGTGTCAAACTCGAAGAATTGCGAAAAATGGCAATGACTTTACCCTTGCATACCTTCATGCCGCTTGTTTTCGACTATAACGACTATTATGAAATGGTTTGTACGCACCCTCAACGCACGAATCTGGATCTGTTTCTTCAGAAAGCGTTGGCTTTTGAAGAGAATCATGGAAATCTACCAGGATTTTTGGAATTGATTGAAGAAATCAAAGACGAGTCGAGTTCGGAAGCGATTCCGATTTCCTTGGAGGATGATGTCGTACGCGTTATGACCATCCATCAATCAAAAGGTCTGCAATTCCCGGTCATTTATTTTTGGTCGTCATTACGCCAGAATGTACTGGATTTGAATAATGATCTCATATGCGATCCCGATTTGGGCATTGCACTCAAGTCCATTCTTTTGCCTGAGCGCTATGTGCGGGACAATCCTGTTCGCATCGCCCTTGAAACCAAGGCAATACAAGAAGAGATGGAAGAACAGATGCGCGTCCTTTACGTCGCACTAACCCGTCCTCAAAACGTTTTAGTCATCGTTGATTCAAAACCGAAAAACCCTTTCACCAGCGCTCTTACCCGTTCTTCCGTGTTCAATAAAATCGGGTATTCAGGTTGGCTTGCCAGCATCATGTACGGGAAACACTCCAAGTTATTCATTGAGTCCGATGTGACAGGCGATGTCAGCGATGAAAAGATCCCTTTCATTGCGAAACAAGCCGATCCGTTTACTCCCATCAAAAAGGAGAAAACCATTACTACCTATCTCACCCCTTCCAGTCAGGAAATAATATTCGCTCCTGATTTCACGCTTCGTTATCGGGATATGTTAGAAGGCAAAGAACGCGGTACCCGTCTACACCGATTGATCGAGCGATTACCACTGAAGGATTGGGACAAGGAGTTAATCCTGCGGATTGACCCAACCTGCACACAGGATGAAATCGATTCTTTACTCTCGTTCTATCATACCGATTTCTATACAAAGGCTCGTTTAGCAAGGGTCGAAAAGGAATTCCCTTTCGCCTTGCTTGAAAACAATACGATTATCAACGGAATCATTGATATGCTTGTGATTTATTCTGACCGAGTTGAACTGATGGACTTTAAGGCTGACCGTCATGGTTCAAAAGAACAATTAATCGAGCGATACCAAGGTCAGCTGAATTCATATTCTATTGCATTATCGAGAATATTTCTGGATAAAAAGGTATATACTTTCATCTATAGTCTGACATTAAAGCAAGTCATCGAGGTAAAACATGAGTGAAATCAAAAATATCGTATTCGATTTAGGCAATGTACTTCTGAAATATGATCCGAAAGCTTATCTGGAATCATTGGGATATGATGCGGTCACGGTGAAAGATCTAATGAAACTCATTTTTCACAGTGTCGAGTGGAAACTAGCCGATCAAGGAGTGTTGTCGAATCAACAGTTAATTGATATCTTTGAGTTGAAAGCTCCCCACTACGGCTATGAAATTCACTATGTCATGAATCATTGGCATGAACTGATGACACTGATGGATGATTCCGTCGCGTTGTTTCTGGAAGTGCTCGCTAAAGGGTATCATGTCTACATCCTTTCCAACTATCCGGAATACAAATTCATGGATATGTTTGAAAGGAATACCGTCTTTGCGAAAGCGCACGGAAGTGTCATCTCCTATCAGATCAAGCTGACCAAGCCAAGTAAAGAAATCTATCACCATTTACTCGATAAATATCAGCTTGTTGCAGAGGAAACGATTTTCCTGGATGACCTACAGGAGAATATCAACGGTGCGAAGAAAGTCGGGATCCATGGGATTCGGTTCAAAAACGCAAAACAGGCAAAACAGGAACTGAAAGAATACGGTGTCGACCTCGAATAAACAAAAAAGCCTCGCGGCTTTTTTTAGTCTTTGAGTAGGAATTGGGCTGCTTTCTTGGCATGGATTTCCACTGTTTCGAAAAGTGGAATCGATGTATCTTGCCGCCGGATCAGAAGCCCGATCTCCGTACAACCCAAAATGACACCTTGCGCTCCCTGTTCAACCAGTTGATCGATGATTGATAGGTAGCCATCTCTAGAGGATTGAAGTACTTGCCCTTGGATCAACTCATTGAAGATTACGTTATTGATGAACTCTTGGTCGGCTTTGTCGGGAACGATCACATCCAATCCCTTTAGAATCAACCTGTCTTTATAAAAGTCCTGCGACATCGTATATTTGGTTCCTAACAACGCTACTTTGGTTATTTTAGCCGTAAGTACTGCTTCGGCTGTGGCATCGGCAATGTGGATGAATGGTATGCTGATTTTCGCTTCGATCTGAGCGGCGACTTTATGCATCGTGTTTGTGCAAAGGACGATGGCATCTGCGCCGGCGTTTTGAAGGGTCAGCGCGATGTTGGCGAGCGTTTCTCCCATCCGCTCCCATTCACCGGCCGTCTGGTCTTTTTCAATTTCATCGAAATCGACGCTATAGAGAAGAATTTTAGCACTGTGGAAACCGCCTAATGTATCCCTGGTCAGTTCGTTCAGGATGCGATAATAGGGAATTGTGCTTTCCCAACTCATACCGCCGATCAATCCGATTGTTTTCATTGTTTTCTCCCTGAGTTTTCAATATCATAGCATATTCGAAAAAAAACCGATAACCTATTGAGTTACCGGTGCGCCTTGGTGGAATTTCAATTTCCATTGATTGTCAATTTGGATCCAGATAGAGGTACGGAAATCATTCTTCCCGTCGTTTTCGCATCGGTACTTCGCGATACAACAACTTTTACATAATTTTTCGAGTCTGAAATCGATGATTTCGATGGATCGGTCGCCCGCATTACGCAGGTATTCGACGATCTCGTTGCGATGATAAATCTTCCCTGATTGTCCAAATTCGAGATAATTCGTATCCAGACGATCGCATACTGCTTTCGTGTTTTCGCAGAAGGATTTTTTAAAGAATTGCATCTCATATTCAAGAATGATGTTTCGCAAGTTTTCCATGGTTATCTGTATCTCAACTTGTACACCAGCACGATACTGGAGAACGTTCCCGTAACCGCATTCGCTACGATAAGCGCCATGTCACCAAGGTAGATTCCGTATAGTGTCCAACAGGCGACGCCGGCAACGAACATGCTGTACATGGTCAGATTGATGCCTCTCGTGTCTTTGGTACGGATGACCTGCAGCGCTTGCGGCAGGAACGAGAAGGTTGTTAGGATTGCGGCTAGATATCCGACATAGTTCATAGGTGGGGATCTCCTTGAATATAATGGGTTAATAATACCAGTATTCACATGGTTTGTCATGGAAATGCTGAAATAAATGAAAATTTATTTGTGAGAAAAGACGGTGGCGGATTGTAAATAGAGAATGGAATTTTTAGGAAGAAAGCATAGGAATCCAAACAACTAAGTTAAACTGAAATCGATGTTTAAGGATAAGCAGTTTTGTCGAAAGAGTTCATTGGCTGATTGATAAGCGAGGATTTTCCT
>JBBQGS010000054.1:0-9867 GCA_038323255.1 Erysipelotrichales bacterium
GAATTCTTTAGTGGCATGCCCTAATGCAATACTGGGATAGATCAAATCCGAAATGATGGCTTCAATTTTACATGCGTCATAAATCCGGTTGCAGATGCGCTGTGCCATTTCACTGTCGGTTTGGGGGAGCAGAATCCCGAATTCATCGCCTCCGATGCGTGCGATGATATCATCCTTACGGCAGCAGTCTTTCAAGATGTCCGCAATGCCGATGAGGAAATCATCCCCTTTGGTATGTCCGAATCCATCGTTGATCAGTTTCAAGCCGTTCACGTCGCCCATGATGATCGAGATAGGCAATTGGCGCGAACCGTCCAAACGCATTTTCTCTTCCTCAAAGAATGCCCGGTTGTATAAACCGGTTAAATAATCGTGATAGTTCAGGTACTGCACCTGTTCGTTTTGAAATGCCAGTTCCAATCGTTGATGGGCAATTTGCGAAAGATACTTCGCATTGAGAAACAGGAATTTACCCAGGTTTTCGAATTGGCTATACGACATGCGTTTTACTTTCGCAAGATTTTGAAGATAGGATTCTTTATCGAGGCCGATGCCGTCCGCATAATTCAGCATCTTTTCATAGGGTTCGCCATCTTCCATGACTTGGCCGATCAGCCAGCTGCAGATATGTTGTCCATCCACCACGATACTTGCTCCGGCGTCCAACAAACTACCGCTTAAGCAACGTTGGATGATGGGACCATCCAGAGATACTTTCCCGATGGCGGAATCGGATGCCTGGCAGTTGCGCAACCCAGCCTCCGTTTTGCGAATCGAATTACACAATTCGCAAAATCCGCTCGATTTTGTGATCGGGGTGCCATCCGGTTTAACGATGATGGAACCTACGCCGGTTGCTTCTGAAAACGAATCTTGGATCCGTTGAATTTCATCCAAGTCGAATAATTCATCGAATTGTAGATTTTCTTTGGCTTCTAGCATCTGTTTCATGGAAATTCGACCTTTCTTTTAGGGTATATCATTTCCAATAAGTGTTCGCAAAGTTATTCCTATTCTTTTTCAAATGATGGAATCAGTCGCTCTTGGATGCAAGCTATGAATCACTTGTTTTACTGCCTTATTATTGGGGCGGTTCTTATTTGTTTCGATAGATACTCATTTTCAGTATGGGCCTTCATTGTCGCATTATATCACAATATTAAGTACTATAATCCATGCAGTGGTAGGAATGAATCGGCAATTTCCAACTTACCTCAGCCATTACAGTTCTTGACTTGATGTTCTAAAAAGAAAAGGAAATCTACGCTCACTCCGTTTTTCCTCGCATAGTCATAGTTCTACTCTTTTGAGTCAAAGTTGTTTTGATTACTTTGAATCTAAAAAAGCGAGCCCTTGGTCCCGCTTCTGAATCAATCTAAGTTCAATCTAAACCTTTTAGATGATCTTCTGCGTTTTCGCATAGATCGCTGGTCCGATGAAATGCCCCATCACCGCGAAGTAAGAACCGAAATTGATGCCTTCTTCGAATCCCGTGACCATCCATGTGGTAACAACAGCCAATACGATGACCATGGTTCCCCAAATAAGACCCTCACGCATGACTTCAGGCAGCGTTTCCGGTTTCAGTTTTGTCGCTGCGAGGAAGGAGAAGATGATGGATGCCGCAAAGGCCATGCCCAAGGTGACGACTTCATACGTGAATCGTTTCATTCCCGTGAATTCCGCGACTCCGGTGAGTCCAAACGGTAATTGGCTGATAATGGCCACAAAGATAAACAGTAATAGCAAGATAACGCCGGCAATGATCTCTTTTTGGATTTTCGTTAATTGGATTTTCTCCATAGGGAACCTCTCTTTCGGTTGATGCGATGTTGTTTAGTATTTGGATGGTTCTTCCTTCGACAGTCTATTGGACGATGAGAATCGATTGCTTGTCAGTCGTTGAACCATAGTTTGATTTCTTCTTTGGCATGCTCTTCGGAATCGGAAGCGTGAATCAGGTTTCTCAACATACGTCCTTCTGTCTTGGCATCTTCCATTGAATCCATGGCATATTTACCGCGTATGGTCTCTTTGCCTGCTTTAGCCGGATCGGTCACCCCGATCAATTCCCGTACTTCATGGATCAAGTCTGCCGAAGCGGACCCCATTTCGAAAACGCGGACGGTCTTGCCGACGAATTCTCTGCGTATGCGATCCGGAAAGTCGGGGATGTTGACGCGACCGATGACTTCCGCGTAATGTTTCAGGATCAACGGTTCATTGACTTGAACGGTCTTTCCCTTGACAGGATCGATTCCTTTGGCATGAAACATTGCCAGGATTTCGTGCTCAAGATGCCGTTGCATGGCATCCGGTTTCAGCATGATAAATGTGATTTTCAGCATGGTGCCTCCCGCTTTTCAATGTTTATTTCTATCTAAGTATACCACTACCAGTCAAATTGACGGGGTTTACTGTTTTTTTTCAAACAAGCATACAAAAAGTTCCTTGCGGAACTTGAAGAACGATAAGGGGTTAGGAGCGCCGTGTGAACTTCGTCCGGCAGGAAGGGCATGCTATCTCGATCTTCCCTCTTCCGCGCGGTACGCGCACTTTCTGAGCGCATTGGGGACATTGGTAGTATTTGTTTTCCTTGTCGGTCAGATTGTTCTTGATCAGCTTATATCGTGAACGGATCGGACGTGTGATCGCAAAGAATTTCTCGTTTTCCTTTTTGCGTTGATAGCGTTTGCGCGACATCATGCGGAAGACTGAATAAATCAAGAGCGCATAGACTAACAGACTCACAAAATTGTTGCTTCGAAAAAAGATGGCGGAAACAATCGAAATCACCATCGCCAGAATGATGATGAAATAGTTGAGCGTATCGTGCCCGTAGCGTCCATACATAAATTTATACAACGCATTTCTGAGTTTGTTCATGGGTCACCTTTGTTTGTTTACAGACTACATCATAGAACGGGTTGAAGGGTTTATCAAGCGAAGTTAGCAGAATCCGGTGAGAATGCAAAGAAAAACCGTGGCTGGCACGGTTATTTGGTTTCTCGAGTTGGCAAGACTTCTTCGTCAAGTGGAGCTTCCTGCTCTTTCGTATACTCGGCCCGGATCGTATCCAACATCGTTTTATAACGCTCGCCGACGGCTTCGAAATTCGTTGGATTACAGAAGACGACTGTCTTGCGGCTGCCGTTCAGTTTGACGATATAAGCGTTTTGTTCGGGTACGGGCGTGAAGTCATGGACTTCTTCCCATATTACCGTTTCCCCGTTGCCTGATCCAGAGAGGATGGCGGCGGCGGCGACACCCGGTCTACGGGAGAAAACGCCGAGGAAAGTCGCAATGAAGCGGATGGTTTTCCATTTAGGGGAATCCAACAAAGCTGGTCTGAACACAATGCCTTTATCGTCGATGGTCATCAGGACGCGGTAGTTCCAGTTATAGTACGCAAACACCTGCAGCATGGCTGCGAGGGATAAAAGCATGATGCCGCCTGAGATCATCATGACCTCAAGGGCGAAATTGACCAGAAAATTGACTGCTGTAAATAATACGATGATCGGTAGCCAGAACGTCATTCCGAGCTGTTTCAGAATGATCTGGTTGGTAAGGATCGGTACCGTACTTTCCCAAATCAATGCATTGTTTTTTTCTTGATTGGATTCCATAGTTATCCCTCTTTGTTTTGACTGTCCACTGTTATGGTATATGAAATATCGTCGGGAATCAAGTGCAAACGGAAATTAGCGACACTACCAGGAAATTAGCGGCACAACCAGGCTCATTAAGGGGCTACATTGCTGCAGCGACTGGACAATCGGGGTTCAACTGTATATCAAAACGAAAATGGATTATAATGGAAACAAATGAAGGAGGCTTCCGTATGAATGTACTTGGTGCGTTTGTCCTGCCTCATCCCCCGATTGTTCTTAGTGAAATCGGACATGGGGAAGAAAAGAAAATCCAATCTACGATTGAAGGGTTCCAAAAGGTCGCACGTCTGATCGCCGAATTAAAGCCGGACACGATCGTTCTTTGTTCGCCGCATGCGCCAGCTTACCGGGATGCGTTTTTCGTTTCACAGCGACCTATTGACCATGGTGATTTTTCCAGTTTCAATGCGAAAGAAGTAACGATTTCAGTCAATACCGATCTTGCATTTGTGCATGAGCTGAAACAGCGTAATCCTGATTTCGCCGCTTCTACGCTTGAATCAAACGATCTAGACCATGGGACGATGGTTCCGTTGTATTTCATTCAACAGGCATATCCGAAATTCCGTTTAGTCCGCATCGGTGTGTCGTTTCTGGATGATGATCATCATGTGGAAATCGGGAAAACGATCACGGAAACCGCCAAGGCACTGGGTAGAAAAATCGTTTTCATCGCCAGCGGCGATCTATCGCACAAACTTCTAAAAGAAGGACCGTATGGCTATGCGCCCGAAGGTCCCCTCTTCGATCAAGCTGTCACTACTTTATTGAAGTCGGGAAAATTGGATGAATTGCGCTATTTATCCCCTGATTTAATGGAGAAAGCAGCGGAGTGCGGATACCGTTCCTTGATTATCCTGTCAGGTGTCCTTGAAGGAAAACTTGTTGATTCCGAATTATACTCTTACGAAGGACCTTTCGGGGTCGGTTATGCGACCGTCGGGTTCCTGCCTAGAATGAGAGTAAAAATCGGCGATCTCTATGTAACGATCGCACGCAGAGCCATCGAAAGCTATGTGACGACCGGTATTGAACCGGATCTTTTGCCCGATACACAGGCCGATCTGACGCATCTCCAAGCCGGGGTCTTTGTTTCCCTGCACCGAGAGAACCGTCTGCGCGGATGCATCGGTACGATCTTCCCTGTCACTTCCTGCATCGGTGAAGAGATTCTGCGCAATGCTGTCTTAGCCTGCAGCCAGGATCCGCGTTTCGCCCCTTTACAAAAATCCGAACTGAGCGATCTGGACATATCCGTCGACGTATTGGGTGCGCCGGAGCCGATTGCCTATAAATCGAAGTTGGATATCAAACGTTATGGTGTCATCGTCTCCAAAGGGCGCCGCCGGGGATTACTGCTACCTGATCTGGAGGGCGTCGATACAGTTGACCAACAAATCCAAATCGCGCTGTCGAAGGCCGGCATCGATTCTGACGAGAATTATTTACTTGAACGGTTCGAGGTGGTGAGACACCATGATTGAATGTGAGATTTGTTTCCATGCCTGCCGCCTTGAAGAAGGCCAAACCGGTTTTTGTCGGGCGCGCCGCAACATCAACAATCAAATCAAGTTGATCAGCTACGGGAAAGTCACATCGGTCGCTCTGGATCCGATTGAGAAGAAACCGCTGCGTCGCTTCTTTCCAGGCAAAATGATTCTGTCGCTGGGAAGTTACGGCTGCAATCTGAACTGTCCCTTCTGCCAGAATAATCGCATTTCGATGTGTGACGAAAGTTCCGCCCTGACATCTCCTCTTTCACCTGAAGAAGCTCTGCAAATGGCAATCCAATACAAAAGCCAGGGCAACATCGGAATCGCCTTTACCTATAACGAACCGTTGATCGCATTTGAATATGTATTGGATACCGCAAAATTGGTGCGTTTAGCGGGTATGAAGAACGTGTTGGTGACCAACGGAGAGATCAACGAGCAGCCGCTGCTTCGTCTGCTTCCCTACATCGATGCCATGAACATCGATCTAAAAGGATTTACCCAATCCTTCTATACGAAACTGCAAGGTGATCTGGAAAGTGTTAAGCATACGATTATGATTGCGGCACGAAGTTGCCATATAGAAGTCACGACCTTGATTATTCCAGGCGAAAACGATCGCGATGAAGAGATGGAAGAAGAAGCGAAATGGTTGGCTTCGATCAATCCGGAAATTCCGTTGCACCTTTCTCGTTTCTTCCCTGCCTATCTTTGGATCGACAAACCACCCACTCCGATCGATACGTTGAATCGATTGCAGAAAATCGCCTTACAACATCTGAAACACGTGTATCTAGGTAACATATAAAAGGCGATATCGATCGATATCGCCTTCGTTTTAGGCTTTGATGATGAGTCTGTTTTCAAGCGGCAGATAGGTTTTCTCATGCAAGGGAGCGGTTTGATGTCCGAAGGGCATCTGTGCGACCAAACTCCAACTGGCCGGGATGTCGAACACTTTTTTTACGTCGCCTTCGATCAGTTCATTGTAGTGTTGTAACGATGCACCCAGTCCGGCTTGCGCCAGTTGGCTCCAAATGACGAACTGCAGCATACCGCTGGATTCCTTCGACCACACTGGGAAATTCTTCGCATAGAGCGGAAATGCAACCATTAGTCCCTTAACGACCGCTTGGTCTTCGAAGACCAGAATCGTTCCAAAGGCCGCATTGAACGCATTGATTTTGTCATCAGTCGGTTTAAACGCTTCCACCGGTACGATTTTGCGTAGCGCTTCTTTGGTCAGCGACCATAATGCATCGTGGTTCTTATTAAGCAGCAACACAACCCGTGCGCTTTGCGAGTTGAACGCGGACGGTGTGTTCAGTACCGCCTCTTCCAACAGTGAATGAATCGCATTTTCGGATACACCGATATTTTTGTCTAATGTGTAAACCGATCTTCTTGCCTTAAGTACTTCATTGAATTCCATGTTGTTCTCCTTCATCACTATTTGATGTTTATTTACTTATTTATTATAAGTAAGTATAGTATGCCCTGCTTCCTATCCTGCAACAACTTAAATGCCCAAATAAAAGACCGCCAACTTCGGCGGTCGTCTTCTAGTCGAATATCTGCTGATTCATACGCTATTCCGAATCTCAACTAAATGCGAACAGGTCTTCACTCCATTCGAATCTAATCTCGACTAAGGTTCCATGCAATGCGATCCAGTCTTTTCAATGCCTAGATCTACTAACTAACCGATTCTTTTCGATGCTGCTAAGCGAATCTATCGAAACGAGTCCCATCTTTTCTAAACATAGGATAGGCGAATAGAGTCGATTCAATCGATGCATACGATGCACTTCAACTACACTCATATCTTACACTTCAAACGGTGAAATGTCAATTCGACGGCAAGTTTCACACAACTTCAGGGATCTTCATAACTGTATTTATTTTTTCAATAACGCTTCATATTCTTCCAGGATCTTTAATGAACTGCTGGTTCCAATCCGCTCGGCGCCGGCTTCGATCATCGCCAAAAATGTCTGGATATCTCTGATTCCGCCGGCGGCTTTGACCTTTACGCCCGGACCGAGTGATTCTTTCATCAGTTTCACATCTTCGATGGTCGCACCGGTTTGGGAGAATCCGGTCGATGTCTTAACATAATCAGGTTTAATTTTGCGGGCGATTTCACAGCACCGGACGATTTCTTCTTTGGTTAAATAGGCATTCTCGAAGATAACTTTGCAGATCTTCCTGTGTTTGCGGCACAAATTGACCATACGCATCATTTCCTGTTCGATATAGTTGAAGTTGCCTGACTTCACTTCAGAGATGTTGAGGACATAGTCGATTTCGTCGGCTCCGTTATGGATGGCATCCAGTGCTTCGAAGACTTTGGCTTCGATGGTGGTTTGACCCAAAGGAAACCCGACCGCGGCACCGACCTGTACGTCGCACTCCGCAAGATAAGCTTTACAATATTTAACCGGATAGGAATTGATCGCCAACATTGCGAAATGATGGATGCGGCATTCTTGTGCAACAACTAAGATTTCTTCTTTGGTCGCAAACGGTTTGAGGATGGTATGGTCGATATAGGAAGCGATCGGTTTGTCGAGGGGTTTCATGCGTTTCCTCCCTGCTGATGGTTCTATTGTATCATACAAGTAAAAAAACATATCAAGCAGGAATGTTTAAACCAAGATGATTTCGATGCGTTCTTTCCCGCCGCCCGGATTGACTCTGCGCAGTGTTACTTCGCCGATTTCCTTGGTGCTGCGCGGATGTGTGCCGCCACAGGATACACGTGCGAAGCCCTCGATTTCCCAGGTTCTGCGTTCATGTTCTTGATCGGTGTAACAACTGATGATCGGCAAATCGGCCGCGATCATCTTTTTCAGTTCCAGATTGAGAAACTGGAACGTTGAAGCGATATTCCCGCTCCAGACAAAATCAACGCGAGCTTTCTCGTCCGTGATATTGGCACCGGTTTTTTCGGGATGATTGAAGTTCTGATAGATAAGTTCAAGTACCAGTTCGGCAGCGAAATGAAGACGACGGATGCGGTCGCGGTGATCGGCATCGATTTCGATGACGACCTCATCTCCAACGCAAAGGGTATGCATTTCAGGAAGCAGATATTCGATTTCCAGGTCTACTTTGCGGGCATTCAAAACAGGATATCCGCCGATGGTTCCGCGATCGGATTCCTGTCCGCCGCTAAACGCAAAGAAAATCGTGCGCTCGAGCGTTATCGTCCCCCCTTCGACCGACGTAATTTTCGTCGATAATTTGGTTAGATAGGGATCTTCCCAGAATACTTTGATTGCGGACATCTGTTTACCTCGTTTTTATTATTGTAACGCATCTATGTGTGATTCAAACGAAAGCATTAACAAATAACCGTGGAGATTTAACGGTAAATTTCACTTAATTGATGAATTTTTCCGATTTTTAAGTGAAAACCCCGAATATCTTTTGCCTTTTAAAATAAAGTCAGCGTTTAATCGTAAAAGCCCCAATGTAAATGAAAGAAACACAGATGATAGTAATTTCACGTTTTCATTGATTTACATTCTTCTTTCAAGTACAATGGATTATATTTTACCGAGATTTTTCTCAAGAAAGCGTGGCGTCATGGGCAAATCGTTAGCGTACAAAATATTGGAAAAAAACCTTCTGCAAGGCACACTTGAAGCAGGTCAGGAAGTGGCGGTACGCGTCAATCAGACCCTCACCCAGGATTCGACG
Organism: Erysipelotrichales bacterium; assembly: GCA_038323255.1. Lineage (GTDB taxonomy): Bacteria > Bacillota_I > Bacilli_A > Erysipelotrichales > Erysipelotrichaceae > GWE2-51-13. The sequence goes on from JBBQGS010000054.1 coordinate 8,873, forward strand.
GGAACGATGGTTTATCTGCAGTTATTGGCGATGAATCCAGACAAACTCAAGAGTGACCTTTCGGTCGCTTATATCGACCATAATATGATCCAGGCGGGATTTGAAAACGCTGACGATCATGCATTTCTCCAAAGTGTCGCCGCCCGTTACGGGATCATTTTCAGTAAACCTGGCGGCGGTATCTGCCATCAGGTCCATCTGGAACGTTTCGCTAAACCAGGTGCCTTACTGATCGGTTCAGATAGCCATACTCCCACGTGCGGTGGTGTAGGTTCACTTGCCATCGGAGCCGGCGGATTGGATGTGGCGGTCGGCATGGCCAAAGGGTTGTATTTCCTGCAGGTCCCGAAAGTCTGCCGCGTCACGTTGATTGGAAAACCAAAACCATGGCTGAATGGAAAAGACATCATCCTCACGCTTCTGCAACTTCGTTCCGTCAAAGGCGGCATCGGGTTTGTGATGGAATATAGCGGCGAAGCGCTGAAGTATCTGAGCGTCACCGACCGCGCCACCATCTGTAATATGGGTGCCGAACTCGGAGCGACGACATCGATCTTCCCCAGCGATGCCAATACGCTGGACTACCTGACCAAACAAAACCGGCCGCAGGATTATACACCGTTCAGTGCGGATATGGATGCGGTTTATGACGATGAGATGACATTGGATTTGAGTACGCTTGTACCGATGGTCGCCCGACCGCATTCACCCGACAACGTCGTCGAAGTCCGTTCCATTCAAGGGTTGAAAATTGATCAAGTCGCAATCGGCAGCTGCACCAACTCGTCCTATGCGGACATGATGAAGGTTGCCTCCATCCTTAAGGGCAAACAAGTCCATCCGGATGTCAGTTTGGTTATTTCGCCGGGTTCGGCCAATGTGCTCAAATTGATCAGCGCCAACGGTGCTTTGACCGATATGATTTTAGCCGGCGCCCGTATTCTTGAGTCAGCCTGCGGACCTTGCATCGGAATGGGCCAGGCACCCAAATCAGG
>JBBQGS010000055.1:0-9862 GCA_038323255.1 Erysipelotrichales bacterium
TTGGATACAACGAACGATGTTCTGCGGCGTGTTCCCATGAACCTACTTGATTCCAAACCTGAATATCTAGTACAGGCGCTCAACCACCTTCATCATAAGTTCGGTAATTTCAGCGCCTATTTTACGGTCTGCGGATTCGCCGAAGACCAACAGGCCGACCTGTTAAAACATATCATAGTGAAACACAATCACCTTAGTCAATGATGATATAATAAATGTAAACAGGGAATCAGCTTAAAACCCTCGAGGACTGAATGATCATTTTGGACTTGCTATTTGTCCGAAAAAGGAGAACCATGGAACGATCACAACGAATTGCCGGATGTATCCTAGGCGGTGCGATCGGTGATGCTTTGGGTTGGCCGGTCGAGTTTTTATCGCTTAGTGCGATTCGCCGGTCTTATGGGGAAAACGGAATCACCGATCTGGATAAAAAAGGAAAATCAACGGCGGAATTCACGGACGACACACAAATGTCGCTGTTTACGGCCGACGGTGCCCTACGCTTTCTTACGGCGCAAAAGCAGGCAGGGATAACCCCCGATTTCGCTGTTTACATGCATAATGCTTACCTGCGCTGGCTATTTACCCAACAGACACCAAAACCAAATTTCGACTCGTCCGTGCTTAACGGATGGCTCTATGGACGCCGCGAACTGCATGTTCGTCGCGCCCCTGGAAACACATGTATCAGTTCACTAAATGAACTGGGAATCGGACGCGTCGAAGAACCGATCAATCATTCCAAAGGCTGCGGCTCTGTTATGCGGGCGGCTCCCATCGGACTTTGCTTTGAAACCGAAGCTGCATTTACCTATGGTATGATGGCCGGCGCGATAACGCACGGCCATCCTAGCGGCTATCTCAGTTCGGCCGTTTTGGCACGCATCCTTGCGGAACTACTCAATGAGAAGAGTCTGCCTTATGCCCTGGGTACGACGATGGAGCGACTGAAACACGAAAAGGGACACGAAGAATGTCTCCTCTATCTGCAAAAAGCGTATGAATTAGCCAACGACGAAATCGAACCAACGCGCGCGATCGAATCCTTGGGTTTAGGTTGGGTCGCTGAAGAAGCTTTGGCGATTGCTGTCTATTGTGCCCTGAAATATGAAAACGACATTAAACAAGGATTCTTGATGGCGGTCAACCATGACGGCGACAGCGACAGCACCGGCGCAATCTACGGAAACCTGATAGGTGCCTGGAAAGGGTTGGACGCGTCAGTGCAAGAGTGGATTGACAATATCGAAAGTCCGGATATCCTAAGCCAAATCGCACATGATTTGAGTGTCGGGCCGGAGATTTCTCAAACGTGGTTACAGCGCTATCCGATCAACGGATAAAGAAGGAAGGTAAACATGACAGCAGCAATGGGACAGGTATTATTCGTGGATCTCACGAAAGGAACGTTCGATTTCAGGCCAATCGCGCCTGAAATCATCCGTAAAGTCGGAACAGGTGTCGGTTTGGCAGCCTATCTTCTCAATCAGGAGATCCCGGTCGATGCCGATCCTCTGGGTCCAAACAATATTCTGGGATTTGTCAGCGGATTATTAACGGGTAGTGGAGCTCCGGTCACCGGACGTTGGATGGCGGTCTGCAAATCTCCCATCACCGGCGGATGGGGCGATGCCAATTGCGGAGGAACCTTAGCACCGGCAATCAAACAATGCGGCGTCGACGGCATCTTCTTTTCAGGCATCTGTACTCAACCATCTGTTTTTGTGATGGATGAGCAAGGTCCGCGCATCGTCGATGCGGGTGACCTGTGGGGAAAAGACGCAGTCGAATCCGAAGCCATCCTATGGGAACAATATAAAACGACCAAAAAACCGGCTGTCGCAGTGATCGGAATGGCAGGGGAGAAACGCTCCAAAATCGCCGGCATCGTTAACGATCGTGGTCGTTTAGCCGCCCGCAGCGGGGTCGGAGCCGTAATGGGAAGTAAGAATCTGAAAGCAGTCGTCCTCAACGGAAAACAAATCGTACAGGTTGCGGACCGCACAAAAATGACAGAGTTGGCCAAAGAATTCACCCTGAAGGTCAAAGGCACCAATATGCCTTCGATTCTTAAGGGATACATGGTTCCGCTGCTAGGCAAAGCTATGTCCTTCGGTAACACGTATTCGGCTTCCGATGGAATGATGACTGCTTCGGTCATGAAACGTTGGGGTACGATTTTCAATAACACGATGGGACTGGTGAATGGCGATGATCCGATTCAAAACTGGAAAGGCACCAGTGCGGACTTACCAAAACATACGCTGCGTACTATGAATCCTGATAAAATCATCGCACACGAAACCAAGAAATATCATTGTTCATCCTGTGTGATCGGTTGCGGAGGAATCGTCGATACTCAAAAATTGACCAACGGCGAATTCAATGAAACCCACCGTCCTGAATATGAAACGGTGAACGCTTTTGGGGCGTTATTGCTAAACAATGACATGGATGCCATCTACTTAATCAATGAGCGTCTGAACCGGGCCGGGATGGACTCGATTTCTGCCGGTTCAACGATCGCTTTCGCCATGGAATGTTATGAAAAAGGCTTGTTAAGTAAAAATGAGACCGATGGACTCGATCTAAGTTGGGGCAACATTTCATCGATTCTTGCTTTGGTCGATAAAATGATCCACCGTGAAGGGATCGGCGCTCTCTTGGCCGACGGCGTTCAAGAGGCTTCCCGCAGAATTTCGGGAAGCAGCGCATTTGCGATCACAGCCGGCGGACAGGAACCGGGCATGCACGATCCACGCATGGATCCATTATTGGGTGTCCATTTCAGCGCCGATCCGACCCCTGGCCGGCATACGGTTGGCAGCGGAGGCTACTATAATATGCTTCACCTTTGGGAGGTCGTACCATGGGCACCCAAAGTGAAACCAAAATCGTTGAAATCAGATGATTATCTGGCCAGTGAAGAAAATGGAATGAAAGCGGTGGCCGGTGCTGCTTATAAACAATTGACTGATATTTCAGGTGGGTGTTTGTTTGCGATGGTCTGCGGCTATCAGCATTGGCGACTCTTCGATTATATCAATGCAGCGACAGGATGGAATATTACCCCGGTTCAAGCAATGGAGATGGGACTTCGCTCTCAGACGCTGCGTCAGCTTTTCAATGTTCGTCACAAAGTCAACCCGATCGAATTTAAGATGAACGAACGAATCGCGGGAAATCCACCGTTGCAAGCCGGACCCAATAAAGGGAAATCCATGCCGATCGCGGATATGATGAAGCAGCATTGGAAAACCTTCGGATGGGACGAAAACGGTCATCCGACGCAAAGCACGCTTAAGAAATTGGATTTGGATGAATTCATGGAGCAACTTCCGTGATCATAAAAGTATATCCAGGATCCATGGTGAAGTGCGAAGGGCTTGACGACGATGGGAATATCGAAGTTAAGGAATCTTTGACCATAAAGCAATTACTCGTAGTGATGAAAGTGCCAGTGCTCATGCGGCCTCTGATTGTTGTTTGGGTCAACGGAAAAAATGCTTCGAAGAACGATAAGTTGCAGCAAGGGGATGCGGTCAGTTTCATGATGCCTTTGGCAGGCGGGTAAACTAGAATCAATGTATTTCCGATTCCAAATAAATTGGTTGATTTAATGATCAACGTCGAAGTAGATTTTGAAAAAATGGTTTGACTAAATAGAAAATGATTCGACTTAAGAGGGAAATTCCGAACGGTGTTTCCCTTTCTTTTTATTTGTGCTCCGAATCCGTAAATCTTAACGGAATATTTACGAATAGTTCATTCAGAAAAAATCTTCCTTCGATATAATGTCGAGGAAAACACAGGAGAAACAAATGAAAAAACATTTACTCGTAATCGCACTGGTCGCATTAATGTCTCTAACGGCTTGTGCAGCCACCACATCCTTAAAAGGAACCATCAATGTCTATACCCGTGACAGTTCGTCCGGAACCCGTGAAGCTTACTTTGGTTTCATCGCATTGACCGATAAGCTTTCTGCCAAAGCAATCGAAGTCACCGGCAACGGCGACATGGCTGCCAAAGTCGGCGCAGACTCAAACGGCATCGGTTATGTCTCGCTGACCACCGATTTCGCCGCCAACAAAGTTATCGCAGTCACGTATGAAGGCGTCGTCGCTTCCAAAGCGAACGTCCTCAACGGTACCTACAAATTGCAACGTCCGTTCAACTATGTTACCCGCGCCGCTGGCGACTTCGGGGGTGCACTAAAAGAAGAAATCGTTAAAGCATTCATCGACTATCTGGCCAACTCGGTTGAAGGTCAAGAAATCGTCGCTTCCAAGGGCGGCATCGTCGAGCAAACCAAAGCCACCGCATGGGCGACCTTGGCTGTCAAATACCCGAATCTGTCAAAAGCTTCAACCGTTACGATCATGACAGGTGGTTCCACCTCGGTTGACAGTACACTAAAAGCAGCCTTAGAAGGATTTAAATCCTTGACTGGTGCGAATTTCCAGATGAATCAAACCGGATCTGGCGACGGCTACAAGCGTACGCTGGGTTCCGATAAAGACAGCGCAAACAAAATCGACATCGGTTTCGCAAGCCGTGCTTTCAAAGCTGAAGAAGTACTCACCACCGCAGCACTCAGCGGCAACTACTGCTTTGACGGTATCGCTGTTATCGTTCAGAAAGACAACAAGATTCTGAAGAACGCAACCAAAGACCTGATGTTCAAAATTTTCTCGGGTGCTACCGCAACTTGGGAAGAAGTAAAATAAAAAGCTTACGACTGTTAACGTATTGAAAGAATGGCTTAGCGCAGGCTAAGTCTTTCTTGCACGAAGGGGAATAACATGAGCGAACTACAACGATTAAAAGCCGATCCTTTGAATTTGAAAAAGAAAAGAAGGCAGGATGCATTTTTCAAGATGCTTTTTAAAGCATGCGCCATCCTTTCAGCAATGATGATCGTAATCATTATCGTGTTTATCACACTCAAAGGGATGCTGCCGTTCTTGCCTGGTTATAAATACTCAACTGTCAATTTTCTGAAGTTTTTCTTTGGTTCGATCTGGCGGCAGGATCAAGGGATCTACGGTGTGGGATTCATCATCGTCAACACCTTGTTCACCGGATTCCTGGCGCTATTGCTAGCCTTTCCGATTTCGGTTTTGACGGCTCTGTTTGTCGCAAAGATCGCACCGAAACCGTTGGCCAATGTAATGCAGACAATCATCGAACTGCTTTCAAGCATTCCTTCGGTCGTTTACGGTGTCTTTGCGGCAGGCTCGATCGTACTGTTCGTCAAAAATTTAGCCCTTCTGTTCGGCGTGACGACGGCGGGAGGCAATTCTATGATGGCAGTCGTCATATTGTTGGCGCTGATGATCCTTCCGACCATCACGACCATTTCGATTTCCGCAATCCGTGCCGTCAGTGAGGACCTTGAACATGCCTCCTTGGCACTGGGGGCCACAAAAACGCAAACGAATTTCAAAATCGTTCTGTCAGCTGCCAAGTCCGGTATCTTCGCAGGAGCTATCCTTGGTTTAGGCAGAGCATTCGGCGAAGCGACCGCCGTCAGCATGGTCGCTGGCAATAAGCTATTCGGACCAACGTATAATATTTTCGACATTACCCGCACGATGACTTCTACGATTCTGGCTGGATTGAAAGAGACCATCGGCTTGGACTATGATATCCGCTTCACCGTCGGGATCGTCTTGATGTTAGTTATCCTCTTGTCAAATTTATCCATCAACTTAATCAAGAATAGGATCGGTAGAACCACATGAAAAAAGGCAACCGCAAATTATCTGACGCCATCTATAACGGCATCACCTATCTATGCAGCGGAATCAGCGTCGTATTATTGCTGATGATCTTCAGCTTCATTTTCTCGCGTGGTGCGCCTGCTCTCAGTTTGAAAATGTTCACCGATGATTACTGGTCGCAGAATTATCAGTTGGCCATACCGGTTTCGCAAACTTCGCAGTTTAGTGATCCGAAACTGGGGAATGACGTCTATTTCTCGTCGAAATACGGTATCGCAGTCAAAGACGCTTACGATGCGAAAAAAGAAGCGATCCTGCAAGTCGTTTATTTGGACTCGCTTTCTCCATTTACAAAAACAACTAGCCTTACGGTAGGAGACGGTCTTGGAACTGCGATTCCGCTGAAAGTAGGAATGTCGATCGTAAAGGTCGCCTATCTCGATAACCTCGGGCAATTGCGTTCTGCCGGACCAATCATCCAACAGAAAGCGAGCGAGTTCGTCAGTGTTCTAGAGAGTTCCATATCTCTGCAATCCACGTATGCGCAGACGGCAGGCGGCGGTATTCGCGGTTCGCTGATCGCAACGCTATATTTGATTCTCATCTCGCTGTTGATCGCACTTCCGATTGGGATCATGACTGCTGTCTACCTCAACGATTACGCTCGTTTCAATAAATCAAGCAACTGGATTCGCTCCAGTATCGACCTTCTGACCGGTGTTCCAAGCATTATCTTCGGACTCATGGGCATGGTCGTCCTATACCCCATTACTACGCTTTTCAAAGCCAACGGAACCAGCATTCTCTTAGGCGGTCTCACCATGTCCGTCATCTTATTGCCGATCATTATCCGCACAACCGAAGAAGCGCTGAAAGTCGTTCCCGATATGTATCGCGACGCCAGTTTGTCACTGGGTGCCAACCGCTCGCAAACCGTGTTCAAGGTTGTCCTTCCCCAAGCGTTGCCCGGTATCATCACAGGTGTTTTGCTGAGCGTCGGCCGGGTCATCGGAGAATCCGCCGCATTAATCTATACGATGGGAACCTTCGTGAACGATGCGCCGAAAATCACTAGCGGAGGGACATCTCTGGCTGTCCAGATCTGGTCAATCATGAGCGGAGATCAACCTAACTTCGCCTTGGCAAGTGCGATCTCCATTGTGATCCTCATCGTCGTCCTACTGATGAACATAGGTGTTAAAATGATCGTTTCCACAATTAAAAGAACCGCATAGAACGAAAACCGTTTGATTCAATAATCAACGGTTTTTTTCAACAAAAAACCGTGATTACTCACGGCGTTTGTTTCCATTTATCGGCCCAAACTTGAATCGAATCGAGGGATTTCTCCAATTCCAACCCTTTTTTACTTAACGAATATTCAATTCGTACAGGAACTTCCGGATAGACGCTGCGCAGAACTAACCCTTCTTTTTCAAGTTCCTTCAGACGCGCTGCAAGCATGCGTGCGCTCAAATCGGGAATCGCTTGATCGAGCTCGCCGAATCGCAAAGGTTGATCGGCCAGGATTCGGATAATCAATCCATTCCACCTTTTACCGAGGATTTGGAATGCACTTTCGAATCGCGGACAAAGTTGAATATTTTCACGCATTGCATTTTCTCCTTAATGAAATTATTATACCACTTCTGTAACTTAGCATAGGAATATGACCTCGTTGTGTATCCATGTGCAGTGACATCAACATGCGCAAAATTTCCGGTATTCCTTCGATAATAAACAGGTTTCACAAACGAAGCGAGCGAGTTATCCTCGTCTTGTTTTAAAAATATGTCATAATAAAAACATAGACGGGGGAAAAGGAGTCAGCATGGAAAAAATTGTAATCTTTGCGCGTCATACCGAAGCGCAAACCAACGAAAAACAAAGTGTAGATGTGTTAAGGGAATTGAGCGAAAAAGGGAAACTCGACGCCAAGAAAATGGCCCGCAGTATCAAGCCTTTTTTAACTGGGTCAAAGGTAACTTTGATGAGCAGTCCGCTCGTACGCGCGATGCAGACGGCGGCGATCATCGCCAAAAAATTGGATGTGGAAGTAGTCGAGGCAGACTGGATTGCGACCGGTAGTCTGGATAAACTGCAGACAACCATCGCGGCGCTTGCCGATGATGTTCTGATCGTCGTCGGGCATGAACCTACTTTGAGCCAGTGGATCGACAGTTGTTCGCACGTGAAACTTCCAATGCGCAAAGGCAGTGCCTGTGCGCTGAAATTCGATGAAGACATTAGCGAAGGCGCCCAACTCTGGTGGTACCTCGACAAAAACGCCGTTCCTCATAATGAATAAATCGTTGTTTACCCTTACCCTCGAATTTCGGGATTCCGCACGTTACCGCCGGTTCGTTTTTCGCCTGCGCCGACTAAACTCGCTGCGCAATCCTACGATCGGCGTTCTTCAGGGTACGGCGCGAATCTATGTCAAACGCAATCTCAGGCTGCGTGAAGTAACGCTGTTATCGCACGGCCATATGTTGGACATCTTGTTCGACCTAAGGCAGATCATCGATCCTGATACTGTATTCTTGCGTGATTTTTCAATGCCGGTTTCAAAGGATGTTTTCGCGGTTGAATTTCAACGGTGTCTGCATGCCTGCATTGAATCGTGCGTCGTATGTTTTGACCATCCGTCCGACCCTGAATCATTTCATCGTTTTCGGCTTGCTATTCGGGCGTTTAGATCTTTCTTGAAAATCGCTCAAAAAATCGGGATCGAAGGATTAGCCGACCTTCGTGAAACTACAAGTTTCATCGCGAAAATAAGCAACGATTTGCGGGATGCGGATGTTCGTTTCGGACTCTATCAAAAATTCAATGAACCGGTTCCCGCTCTGTTTCTAAAAGCGCGTGACGAATTACTTTATAATGCCATTCAGCAGTTAAAAGAAACCGCATCCGAAACATGGTTTAGTGCGTTACGCTATGTTGCCTTGACGCAATCCGCCGATAAGTTCAAGGATCAATTTTTTGACCATATCGATACACAAACTAAAGAAGTAGCCAAAAGTTGGCGCAAACTGGATATGCATGACGATGCGGCTGTGCATGCGCTGCGTATTCGGATGAAACAACTTTCGTATGGATATAGTTTTCTTAGTGAAAAAGATGGGGAAATGACGGAAACGGCGAAATCGATTAAAGCAATCCAGTCCCGTTTAGGTGATGTCCGCGATTTGCGAGGGTTCTATCGTTTGCCCGGTTTGGATCAGGAAACAAGGTACCGTGCTGTTCAAAAACTGAGTTCGCTCGAGCGCGAACTAAAAGAATTAGGAATAAAGTAAGAAATTTCGATCATTTTCTCTCATACATCCACCTTTCATACAAGTAGAAGACATTTTGTTTGTGCTGGACTAAAGGCGTAAAATTGTGAAAAGCATAGAAATGAAGTATACTGTGTTATCTTAGCGAATTTAACAGGGTAGAGATGTTCTATTCACCGGAGACGGTGTTTTATTGACGTTTACCCACCAACGCTTTGCATATTCAAGCTTGCCTATCCTTGATCAGATTGATCGGCATCCGCAAACATTCATCCCGTTAAGTGGGTTAGCAATGCGGAATCTGACTTTCAAAACTCTAAGATTAATATAAATGTTTAGATTTCAGACTTGTATTCAAAAAAAGGAGGATAGATTGTGTTAGGAACAATTGCGATTATTCTAATTGTGCTTTGGCTGTTGGGTGTAGTTTCTTCGGTAACCATGGGAGGATTCATCCACGTATTGTTGGTTATCGCCATCATCATTGTTTTGCTTCGCATTATCGGAGGTAAGAGAATATTTTGATTTCTTTTCGTTTTCTCAAGATTTAGATTACATCCCTCATTCTACGAAACGAACTTTGCGTATTTCATGAGTTCATTCTGAAAAAGCCTAAAAAGGGTCCGCAAGGAACCCTTTTTATTGTATAAATTATGCATAAAAAAAACTAATTGTATGATAAAATATCCATGTGCAAAAAAGGGGATTCTATGGAACTTAAGATGATCGTCATGGATATGGACGGAACCTTGCTGAAACATGACCAGACAATTGGAGAAATGACGAAGAGTGAACTCGCGAAAGCACAGGCTGCCGGCGTGATTTTGGTGTTAGCTTCAGGTCGGCATCCCATTG
>JBBQGS010000056.1:0-9791 GCA_038323255.1 Erysipelotrichales bacterium
CGCATCGTCGAATTAGCGACGACTGAAGAACTGTTCAAGAATCCCCTTCATCCATATACCCGTTCCTTGTTATCGGCCGTACCGATGCCTGATCCGATCAGTGAAAAGGCGAAAACGCTCATGGTCTACAAGCCTGATCTCCATGATTATGACGACGATCAACCTTCGTTCGTTGAAATCATTCCCGGACATTTCGTTTGGGGCAATGAGCCGGAATTGGTTGAATTCAGAAAAATGCTGAAATAGTGAAGGGAGCCAGCTGGCTTCCTTTTCTTAAAAAGTCGAGTAATCTGAATGTGATTTATCTTTGATTTTGTGCAATTGAATTCACTTTTCTTTCAGTTGCTTTCAAATTGCGAATGATTCCGATATACTTATGTTGAAAATGAAGATTTGTTAGAGTATACTTTCATAGTCATTCGAGGAGGTACAACTTTGGAAGAAATTATCCAACGCATTATCGCTGCCGACCTCTCGGCGCAGGAGAAGGTTCACAACGCACAGGAGACAGAGCGCCAAGCGCTCAAACAAGTTAATTTAGATAAGGGACGTGTCGAGGAAGAAGTATGGAACAACGCGAAACAGTTTGTGGAGATGGAAAAAGAAAAACTCGAGCGTCAGCTTGTTTTCGCCCGTGACGAACAAAACGCTCAATATGCATCGTCGTTAGTTTCGTTGGAAGAAAGTTTCGCGCAACAACGAGTAAACTGGCGCAAGGAATTATTCGAGCGCTGTCTGACAAAAGAGTAAACAGTAACGAGAAGGAGAGTGCCCAATGTCTGGATCCTTATCCAGTAACGCGATGGCAGCCAAAGCCAAAGCGATGTACGGAAAACGATTAAAGGATACCGATTATCAAGAACTGCTTCGCAGACGCGGCGTCAATGAAATCGCCGCTTATCTGAAAAACGAAACGGAATACCGGGATATTCTGGGCGGCATCAACGAGCACGCGATTCATCGCGGTCACTTGGAGATGCTGATCCGCCAGCGTTTCTTCCTTCGTTTTTTAGAGTTGATCCGTTATGGTGACACTACGAAAAGCAGTTTCTATAAATACGGAGTCTATCTTATCGAAATCAAACAAATTCTACTCACCATACGTTCTTTCAACGATAAAGACCGCTCCACCCAGATTGCGCAGATGCCGATCTTCGCGGATAAATTCGCATCCTTCGACTTGGAAAAACTGGTGTCCGCCGACAGCTATGATCAACTGCTTGAACAGTTGAAGAATACGCCTTATTACGAAGTGTTGGCGCCGCTAAAACCCAGAACACTGGATGACCTTGATTATACCGCCTGTGAAATCGCACTGAAAAGCGTCTATTACAAACAGGTGAGCGCAATCATCGACAAAGAGTTCACCGGTACCATCAAGAAACAGATGCGCGAGATCTTCAACACCCAGATTGAACTGGATAATATCACGAAAATCTATCGCTTGAAGAAATACTATAAATCTTCTCCCTCCGAAATCATCAACGTCTTGAATCCGACTTTCCAACGAATCCCGCAACGCTTGCTTTATGAATGGATCGAGTCATGCGAAGCAGAACAGTTTCTACAAAAAATCAAAGAATCCGCCTATAAAAACTTTATCGATGATAAGAACTTCGTATTTATCGAGTATCATATGGACATGATTCATCACAATATGAACAGACACATCATTCGCTTCGCGTCCAATCCGGACTTGATCCTGGTGGCGTATCTAGGCTTGTTGGAAGTGGAAATTCAGAACATCGTCGATATCATCGAAGGCGTACGGTATAATGTTGAAACCGAAAAGATCGCCAAACTGCTGATCTACTAGAAAGGGGTGCGAAATGGCAATTGAGAAAATGCGGCTGCTACGCTTAGCCGGCTCGAAAGAAAACATCGAAAACATCCTTTTAACGGCGTTCTCCACCCGTGACTTACATGCGGAACTGGCATCGCACGTGGTGAATGAAGGCAATGGGGGAGAACTTCTCCCTGAGGATAGTACATTCACCGAATATCTGAACCGCATCGAAAGTATCATCCGAAGTCTGCATATCGATCTGCATTGCACCTTTGACGGAGTGACGAGGTTCACTAATCAAGAAATTGAAGAATATCTCAGTGAAGTCGAAAAAAAATATGAAAAGATCAACGAAACACTGATGAATCAGTCGTCGTTGACGAAAGAAGACAAAGATGCGCTGTCAAAACTGCGCGAATATAAGATCGGGGATTTGAATCAGACACGCTTCACCAGTGTGAACTTCGGACGATTGCCGATCAGCAGTCTCACGAAACTTCCACTACATGAAGAGAACCGCTATGTGGCGACGATCCTTGCCAAGAACACACATTACGCTTGGGTGCTTTATATCACGCTCAATCAAAAAAAGATGGAAATCGATAAAATGTTCGACAGCCTTTTCTTTGAACCGATTGCGATTCCGAAAATCGACGAAAAACAACTTGTATATGACTGTGAATCCGTGCTGGGTAAAATCTACGGTTATGTAAAACACTATGCGGATGTCCGCAAATTCTACAAATACATCGCTCTTTTCGATAAGGAATGCGTCATCACCGGGTTTGTGCCGCAACGACGCGTGAAGCAATTCAAAACGATGTTCGGGGAGATGAGTGATGTCATTATCCAGGACTTCCCGGCTAAACTCGAAGAAGGATTGGAACCTCCGACGGTCCTGCGCAACAATTGGTTTGCGAAACCGTTTGAACTTTTCGTGGAGTTATATGGCTTGCCGCATTATGGTGAATTCGATCCGACATTCTATGTAGCATTCACCTATTCGCTTTTGTTTGGTATTATGTTCGGTGATTTAGGCCAGGGTTTGGTACTCGTCATCATCGGATATGTACTCTATCGCAAAACCAAGGGCAACCTGTGGGGCATCGTCCATCGACTCGGGTTCTTCTCGATGTTCTTCGGGACAATCTATGGTTCGGTCTTCGGGAATGAAACGATGCTTAACCCGCTTTATACCGCATTGGGCTTCGCCGAAAAACCAATTGAAGTCATGCGTTCCACCTTTACGATCCCCTTACTACTGGACGCCGTCGCACTTGGCGCAACCTTGATTATCACCTCGATGTGCATCAATATCGTCCTGCAACTCAAACGCAAAAACGTGGGCGATGCGCTGTTCAGCCAAAACGGGTTGGCCGGCGTTGTCTTCTACGGTTCGCTGATCATCGGAGCGGCCTTGCAACTGGGTCTCAACATTCCGGTCGCCAATCCGATCACCATCGCATTGTTGATCGTCTTGCCCTTAGTCGTTATTCTGTTCCGTTTGCCGCTGAAAAACCTGGTCCGGAAAATGCGCGTCACACCGCATGAAGGATGGGGCGGCTATATGAGCGAAAGTATCTTCGAATTGCTTGAGGTTCTACTAAGTTTCTTATCCAATACGATGTCCTTCCTGCGCGTCGGCGGATTCGTCCTAAGCCACGCCGGTATGATGGTTGTCGTCATGCAGCTCACTGCGATGACGGGCCAATTCGGCATCGTCACGATGATTATCGGAAACATCTTTGTCATCGGTCTGGAAGGATTGATCGTCGGCATCCAAACCTTACGTCTTGAATTCTATGAAATGTTCAGCCGTTATTTCGAGGGTGGCGGGAAAAAATACATTCCCACCACGCTGCAAAATCTAACCTAGGAGGAAACCCATGTTAACACTATTCGAAGTCGCCGCTCCGCTGGCCATCATCGCTCTGATTTCACTACCGATCATCCCCGTCCTACAAGGCAAAATCTCCGCAAAGAATGCGAAATACCGCGTTGTTCTGCAAGTCTGCATGTTCAGTGCCGCTTTCTTGGGCGTCGCCGTATTCCAAGTCGGCGGATTAGTCGCGCATGCCGCAACGGAAGCTGTAACAACCGGTATCGCCGGAACAAACGCCCAAGGGTTAGGCTTCATCGCCGCCGCTATCACGACCAGCGCATCCTGTATCGGAGCCGGTTTCGCCGTCGCCGCCGCCGCCCCAGCTGCGATCGGAGCCATTTCCGAAAACCCGGAAAACTTCGGTAAAGCCATGATCTTCGTCGCTTTGGCCGAAGGAGTCGCCATCTACGGACTGCTGATTTCCATCTTAATCATCGGCAAACTCTAACATGAAATTTTTCTTGATCAGCGACAACACCGATACCCGCATGGGCATGCGTTTGGCGGGGATCGAAGGCGTCGTCGCGCATACCCGCGAAGAAGTACTCGGTGAACTTGAAAAAGCGATCGACAATCCGGAAATCGCCGTCGTTTTGATGACGACCTTGTGCATCAGTACATGTCCAAACATTGTCGCCGATAAAAAGCTCCATATGCAGCGTCCTTTAATCGTGGAAATCCCGGACCGCCACGGCTCGGCAAAAATCGGCGAAACCATCGACAAATATATCAGTGAAGCCATCGGCATTAAGATCTGAGGTGAACCCATTGGAAAACGAACTAGTCGTACAGCGTTTAATCAGTGACATCGAAGCGCAGACAGAAGAAAGCCTGCGGTCTTTACGATGGGAATCCGAAACACAACGCGAAGCCATCATTACCGCCATTCGTAAAAAAGCGCAAGAAGAAGCCGCTCTTTATAAAGAACAAGAACTAGTCGAACTTCGCAGTAATCTCATCCAGAACGAATCCCAAGCGAAATGGAAAGTCAAACACGATCTATTAAAGCGTAGGGCTGAACTGGTCGACGAACTGTTCGAAGAAGTCAGACAGGACTTGCTGATCTTCGTCAAGAGTCAGGATTATGACACCCTTCATCGTGACATCTTGTCCAAACTCAGCCAGCGCGACGATATTGGAAACGCTTCGCTGTTGGTGAACGAAAATGAAATAAAACGGTTCGAAGCGATTCTGCTTACGTTGAAACTGGAGTTTCCTGTTTTGACGAATGAACAGATTCATATCGGAGGCTTTATTCTAGTCAGTGAAAACAAACGTCTGGAAATCGACCATACCCTGGATGCTCAACTCCAATCCCAACGGGAATGGTTTTTCAACCATTCCAAACTGGTCCTTTAGAAAGAAGGTAAGCTATGAATCAAATTGTCATCTATTCGATCAACGGACCGGTCGTGAAAACCAAAGGCGCCAATGATCTGCAGATGTTGGAAATGGTCTATGTCGGCAAGAAAGAGCTCTTGGGCGAAGTCATCGGCATCGATGATGTCTATACCACCATCCAAGTGTATGAATCGACCACCGGTCTGAAAGTCGGCGAGCCGGTCTTTTCCAGCGGTTCACCTTTATGCGCAATCTTAGGTCCTGGTATCCTGACTAATATTTTCGATGGGATTCAGCGTCCCCTAAAAGAAATGGCCGAAAAATTCGGGATGTATGTGACCGAAGGGCGCGGCATCGAAACCCTTAATACAAAAAAACTTTGGGACGTCACCTTTAAAGTAAAGCCCGGCGATACTGTCTCAGAAGGATTTATCTTCGCGACCTGTCCCGAAACATCCCTGATTGAACACCGCTTCACTATTCCCCTTGGATTAGAAGGGGAAGTAGTGGAAACACTTGAAAACGGAAACCATGTTTTAACGGATGTATTAATCAAAGTAAAAGACAAATTCGATAAAGTCCATGAACTGACGATGGTCCAGAAATGGCCGATTCGGCAGGCTCGTCCCGTCACCAAACGGCATGTCATTTCGACGCCTTTGATTACCGGACAGCGCGTCATCGATACCTTCTTCCCAATTGCCAAAGGTGGTGCCGCCGCTGTACCGGGCGGATTTGGAGCAGGTAAGACCATGACCCAACATCAACTCGCAAAGTGGTGCGATGCAGACATCATCGTCTATGTCGGCTGCGGTGAACGCGGGAATGAAATGACCCAGGTTTTGGAAGAATTCGCCCAATTGGTCGACCCGAAATCACACAAACCCCTCACCGACCGTACCGTCCTCATCGCCAACACCTCAAACATGCCCGTTGCAGCGCGTGAAGCCAGTATCTATACAGGTATCACCCTGGCAGAGTATTACCGTGACATGGGCTACGATGTGGCCGTAATGGCCGACAGTACTTCGCGTTGGGCTGAAGCGTTGCGTGAAATCTCCGGTCGTTTGGAAGAAATGCCCGCCGAAGAAGGATTCCCCGCCTATCTCCCATCCCGAATCTCACAGTTTTACGAACGTGCCGGTTTCGTCGAAACCCTATCTGGTAATCCGGGGTCAGTCACCATCATCGGTGCCGTATCACCGCAGGGTGCCGACTTCTCCGAACCTGTCACACAAAACACCAAACGCTTCGTCCGCGCTTTTTGGGCGCTCGATAAATCCCTCGCCTATGCACGTCATTTCCCGGCAATCAACTGGACAATTTCCTACTCGGAATATCTGGACGACCTTAAGAAATGGTACGACACCAACGTCGACCGTCGGTTCATTCCTTTACGCGCCGAAATGATGTCCATCTTACATGAAGAAACCCAACTGATGGAAATCGTCAAACTGATCGGCTCGGACGTATTACCCGACGATCAGAAACTGACCCTTGAAATCGCCCGCGTCATCCGCGTCGGCTTCCTTCAGCAGAATGCATTTCATCCCGAAGATACATATGTGCCTTTTGAAAAACAGTTCAAAATGCTTCAACTCATATCCTACCTTAATCAGGAGTGTGTGAAGATTATCGCCACCAAGCGTACGATCAACGCCGTTCTGCACACCGGTATTTTCGATGAACTAATCAAAATCAAATATGATGTAGCCAACGACGAATTGGATAAACTGGAAACCTATTTCGGTAAGATCGACCTCGCCTTGGCAAGCGTCCAGTAAGGAGGGAACCATGAGTCTGCAAATCGTCGGATTAAAAGAAATCAAAGGTCCCCTGGTCGTCATCGACCAAGTCCCTGATGTCGGATTCGAAGAAGTCGTCGAACTTTTGTTGGATGACGGATCGGTCCGCAACGGAAGAGTCGTTGAAATTTCGGGTAACCGCGCGGTCATCCAAGTCTTCGAAGGAACCAGCGGATTATCCAAGACCAATACGAAAACAAGATTACTTGGACACCCCATGGAAATCGGCCTTTCACGTGAAATCCTAGGTCGTATTTTCAATGGCGCCGGTCACCCGATCGACAACTTAGGCGAAGTCTATGCGGTTAAGAAAGCCGATATCAACGGAAGAGCATTGAATCCGGTCTGCCGCAAATATCCCCGCAACTATATCAATACAGGTATTTCGGCCATCGACGGCCTCAATACCCTCATTCGCGGACAAAAACTCCCGATCTTTTCAGGATCCGGTCTACCCCATAATCAATTGGCGGTACAGATCGTACGCCAAGCCAATATCGCTCAGGATGAAGGCAAGCAATTCGGCATCGTCTTTGCGGCCATGGGCGTCAAAAACGACGTCGCAGACTTCTTCAAACGCAGTTTCGAAGAAACCGGCGTCATGGAGAAAGTCGTCATGTTCCTCAACCTTTCCAACGATCCGATCATCGAGCGCATTCTGACCCCGCGCTGCGCATTGACCGTCGCCGAATATCTCGCATTCGACCAAGGGATGCATATCCTGGTCATCATGACCGACGTCACCTCCTATTGCGAAGCATTGCGCGAATTCTCTTCCTCTAAGGAAGAAATCCCGGGCCGTAAAGGATACCCCGGCTATCTCTACTCCGACCTCGCCTCACTTTACGAGAGGGCCGGTATCGTCGAAGGGAAGAGCGGTTCGGTTACCCAAATTCCGATTCTGACCATGCCCAATAACGACATCACCCATCCGGTGCCTGACTTGACCGGTTACATCACCGAAGGACAGATCGTGCTCGACAGTAATCTGTGGCAGCGCGGCATCTATCCTCCGATCGGTGTATTGCCTTCACTTTCGCGCCTGATGAAAGACGGTATCGGTGAAGGATACACCCGCAAAGACCATTCCGCGCTCAGTACCCAACTTTTCGCTTCCTATGCGAGGGTACAGGATGCGCGCGCTTTAGCTTCAGTCATCGGTGAAGAAGAACTCTCGGAAACCGACCGTAAATTCATGTCATTCGGACGTCTGTTCGAAGAATATTTCATCGGACAGGGTTTCAGCGTGAATCGTGAAATCATCGAAACCCTCAATCTCGGCTGGAATCTGATCAGTCTGCTTCCCAAAACAGAACTCGACCGCATCTCCAATGATCTGATCAGCGAATATTACGACAACGACCGTGCCCGCACACATTTCATGGCGCTGAAAGGCGGCAAGCTCGACGCCGTCCTAAGGAAGTAAACCATGGCGCTCACCCAAGTTTCGCCCACCAAAGGAAATTTACTCGCGACCAAAAAATCGTTGCAACTGGCGAAGCTCGGTTATGATTTGATGGACCGCAAACGCAATGTCCTGATACGCGAGATGATGACGATGGTGGATAAAGTGAAAATCCTGCGCGACCAGATCACTGACACCTATGATCAAGCCTATCTTTCCCTGCAGCAAGCCAACATTTCACTTGGTGTCGTAACTCAAATCGCCAACGCTATTTCGATTGAAAACGGAATCAGTGTCGTCTACCGCAGTGTCATGGGGGTCGAGATCCCCAGCGTGCGCTTGAACGAAAGTGAACTTACATTCGAATACGGGTTCGACGAGTCGAACTCAAAACTCGACGAAGCGACGCTCAAATTTATCGAAGCGCGGCGGCTCACCATCCTATTGGCCGAAATCGATAATTCCGTGTTCCGCCTCGCCAGAGCTATCCAAAAGACGCAGAAACGCGCCAACGCATTGCGTAACATCGTTATTCCTCAATTAGTTGACGACGTGAAGTATATCAGCGAAGCGTTAGAGGAAAAAGAACGTGAAGAATTCACACGTCTTAAAGTCATAAAAAACAAGA
Organism: Erysipelotrichales bacterium; assembly: GCA_038323255.1. Taxonomy (GTDB): domain Bacteria; phylum Bacillota_I; class Bacilli_A; order Erysipelotrichales; family Erysipelotrichaceae; genus GWE2-51-13. The sequence continues at coordinate 8,848 of JBBQGS010000056.1, forward strand.
AAAACAAAATCTGAACATCCATCCCGGATGTTTTTTCTTATTATTTAGGAACCCACCCTATCTGCGCATAAAGAGATAACGGTGAGGGCTATGAAAAATACCTATAATTACAAAGAAAAAGAAGCGTTGGTCAGTTTCCACTGCCAATCCTACCAACAAGTCAAACGCCGTATCCAAGTGCAGGATCTGGTCTGCGAAGTTCGCGAAGCCATACCCATCTATGCGTTGGCTTATGTTTGGACAATCGACGACGTCCTTCACTCGCTCGATGAAGAGTCCTACCGCATCATCGCACACGATTTTCTTCATCCACAGCAGAAAAACTGGTGGATGGAGTACTATGCCAAAACAACGTATTACCGTTTGAAGGCACGCTCCATGGACGCATTTTTGCGTTGTCTGCATGGGTGATTCGTGATAGAATTACAAAAGGGAGGTGCCCCATATGGATGCCTACGAATACATGCGCTCGCTGATAGAAAACAAGACGGGTCATCCCGTTTCAATCACTCCCGAGACTTCGATGAAAGATCTCGGCATCGACTCACTCGACCTGGTCGAAATGATCCTGAAGGTCGAAGAACAATATGGTTTGTCATTCACGGATCCCGAATTATTGGCTCTTAAAACCATGGGAGACGTCGAAGGTTTAATTCGAAACAAAAAACAATAGGAGGACTTTATGTTAAAAGGAATCGCAGCATCTTCCGGCGTCGTTCTGGCCAAAGCCTACAAACTTGAACCGCCCGTTTTGGATATCACCAAGAAAGAAGTCGATCCCGCCAAGGAAATCAAGCATTTCCATACGTCGCTGGTCAATACGAAAAAAGACATCCTAGTCATACAGAAAAAAGCGGTTGGTCGCTTATCCGATGATGAATTAGCGATTTTCGACGCCCATATGATGGTCTGCGACGATCCCGAATTCACCGGACAAATCGAAG
>JBBQGS010000057.1:0-9768 GCA_038323255.1 Erysipelotrichales bacterium
CGTATTGCGCGACAATGTCGGCTACAAGGGTCTTCAAGAACCGCTGGATAAACGTAGCGTCGAGGGAGATCTGGGGGTACGTTTCAGTGCTAAAAACGTCGTCGATTACAAAAAAGACAGTTTCGCAATGGGACCTGACTTTCATGAATATATCGAAGCGATTAGCGCGGATGTCCATACGGTGGGCAATCCTGGCTTCGATCATCGGCTGGCCGAGGGCTGTTGTGAGATTGCATGCAAAAGGCATGCCGGCCGACTTGAAACCTCCTATACGCCGATGGGGGTCAGTTATTACCAATCAGGTAAAGACTTACGCAGTGTGAACATCATGATCGGGATCGGAGGTCCGATCCTGCATTCGTTGCATCCGACCGATATCCTGAAACAAGCCCTGTTAGATCCCTCAGCCAAAGAGATCTTACTGCCCGAAAAACTGGAGTATTATCTCGATCGATCCTATATCATCAGCTGCCTCGGTTTACTGGCATCCCGTTATCCGGATCAGGTATTGCGTATCATGAAAAAAAGTTTGGAGAAAATCAACCATGATAAATAGTAAAATTCCTCTTAATGACTTCCTTGCGACAAGGGAAGAAGTATTAAATCAGTGGATCACAGGCAAAGATGTCGACCTTGCGGAAGCAATCAAGTACCAAAAGTCGATCAAGCAGGAAAAAAGGTTCAGCGAACGCTTGAAGAAAGCCCTGATTGAACAGGAAACCCTCATTCAACCAAGAGCCGGTGTGGCGCTGCCCAGCGAACACATTCTGCTTTTAAAACATCTGCAGGACGAAGGGACGGCGGATTTGTTGCCGACTACCATCGACAGTTACACGCGCCATAACCGCTATCAGGAAGCGCAAGCCGGCATCGATGAAAGCATACGGACAGGGAAATCGCTTTTAAATGGATTCCCGGCCGTCAACCATGGGGTCGGCATCTGTCGGCATATCGTCGAGAGTCTGGATGTACCTTTGCAGGTGCGACATGGCACACCCGATGCCCGTCTGTTGGCCGAAATCACCTTGGCCGGCGGTTTCACTTCATTTGAAGGCGGCGGGATTTCCTATAATATCCCATATGGAAAAAACAATTCGCTGGAAAAAACGATCACGGATTGGCAATATGTCGACCGATTGGTCGGCTATTATGAAGAACAGGGTGTCAGGATCAACCGCGAACCGTTTGGACCTTTGACGGGAACCTTGGTTCCACCTTGTATTTCCCACAGTGTCGCAATCTTGGAGAGTTTATTGGCGGCCCAACAGGGATGCAAATGCATCACGGTCGGTTACGGCCAGTGCGGCAACCAGATTCAGGACATCGCAGCTATCAGAACCTTGGATCAACTGACGAAAGAGTATCTGCACCGCTTCGGGTTCGACGATGTGCAAGTATCGACCGTTTTCCATCAATGGATGGGGGGATTTCCGCAAGACGAAGCGAAAGCCTATGCGGTAATCAGTTGGGGAGCCGCCACAGCAGTATTGTCCGGAGCCACCAAAGTCATCGTCAAATCCCCGCATGAAGCGTTCGGGGTTCCGACCGCGCAAGCCAATGCCAACGGACTGAAAGCTACCAAACAGTTAACCGTGATGTTGAAGGATCAAATCGTCAAATCCTCACCTGAATTGAAAGCTGAAATGAAAATTATCGAACAGGAAACTCGCTGCATTCTGGAAGCCGTCTTAAAATTAGGCGATAACGATTTCGGAATCAGTGCGCTCAGGGGATTTGAAGCCGGGTTCATCGATGTTCCGTTCGCACCGGCCCAGTGCAATGCGAATAAAGCGCTGCCGGCCAGGGACAACAACGGGGCAATTCGTTTCCTTGATTTCGGGAATCTACCGTTCACACAGAAAATCAAGAACTTCCATCTGAAGAAACTGCAGGAACGAGCAGCATTCGAGCGCCGCGACATCAGTTTCCAGATGGTCATCGACGACATCTACGCAGTAAGCAAGGGCCGCTTGGTCGGCCGGCCGAGATAGGGGAAATCATGAAAATCATCGACGTCATCTATAGCAGAGGAAAAACAGGCTTCTTTTTCGACGACCAAAAAGCCATTAAACAAGGCGCTGTCCTGGACGGTAACTATTATCGCGGGAATCCGGTCACACACGGCTTTAAAGCGATACGCCAAGCAGGTGAATCGCTCAGTATCATGTTGGTACTGGAAGACGGCCAAATCGCACTTGGAGACTGCTGTGCGGTTCAATACAGCGGTGCAGGTGGAAGAGACCCGTTGTTTTTAGCTGAAGAATTCGAAAAGGTAATCGAAAAAGAGATCAAACCGAAATTGATCGGTCGTGAACTGACGACCTTTAAGAAATTAGCCCACGAATTCGATGCGATCAAAGTTGAAGGCAAACTAATCCACACCGCGCTCAGATACGGCATCACCCAAGCTATTCTGGATGCGGTTGCTAAAGCATCGCATATCCAAATGGCGGATGTCATAGCTAATGAGTACAACACGCAACTCAGTGAAACCATGATCCCAATCTTTAGCCAAAGCGGCGATAACCGCTACGATAATGTCGACAAGATGATCATCAAAGGTAGCCAAGTGCTTCCGCATGGATTGATCAATAACGTGGAATCCAAATTGGGATTAGACGGCGAGATATTGTTAGCCTATGTAAAATGGCTGAGAAACAGGATCGTCGATATCAAAACCGACGCGGCTTATCGTCCTGTTCTGCATATCGACGTTTACGGAACACTCGGCATCATCTTTCAACAGGATTATGAAAAAATGGCCGATTATCTGCTTGAACTACGTAATGCCAGCGGTGATTATCATCTGCGCATCGAAGGACCGGTTGATTTTGACGATCGGGAGCAGACCATGCTGGGGTTGCAAGCCATCACGCAAACCTTGGACCGCCGTAACATCGACGTGGAAATCGTCGCCGACGAGTGGTGCAATACCCTAGAAGATATCCGTTATTTCGCCGACCATAAAGCCGGTCATATGATCCAAATCAAAACTCCTGACTTGGGAGGTATCCAGAATGTCGTCGAAGCAGTCCTCTATTGTAAAGCCAAAGGCATCTCAGCGTATCAGGGCGGCACCTGCAACGAAACGGACATCAGTGCGAAAGCTTGCGTCCAGATCGCCATGGCCACTTCACCTGTGCAGATTCTCGCGAAACCCGGTATGGGCGTCGATGAAGGATACATGATCGTATACAATGAAATGGCGCGGATCCTTGCAATCCATCAAGCGCAAAAAAGGAGAAACTAAGATGAAAAGTATCAAAGTTCTTTCTGCGACGGCGATTCTGGGCTATGGTTTCCCATTAGCTAGTTTCGAAGCGGGTATGTTGATGAAACCCGACTGCATCGCCGTCGATGCAGGTTCAACCGATCCCGGACCCTATTATCTGGGTGCCGGTATATCGTTTACCGATTATTTTGCGGTAAAAAGAGATCTTAGCATCATGATAAAGGCAGGGATTGAAGCAAATATTCCGGTTTTGATCGGAAGTGCGGGCGGCAGCGGTGCCAAACCGCACCTGGATTGGACCGTCAAAATCATCGAAGAAATCGCAAAGGAAAACAATCTCCATTTCCGTATGGCAGTGATTGAAGCTGATTTCGATAAAGACTACCTCATAGAAGAATTCGAAAAGGGCAACATCAAACCGCTTCATCCGGCACCGGAATGTACGAAAGAGGACATTCTGGATTCGACCTATATTGTCGGTCAAATGGGTGTTGAACCCTTTATCAAGGCACTTAAAGCCAAAGCCCAGGTCATCGTCGCCGGGCGTGCCTACGATCCCACCGTCTTTGCGGCGTTGGCGATTATGAGTGGATTCGATCCCGGTTTGGCGCTGCACTGCGGAAAAATCCTGGAATGTGCGGCCATCGCTTCGACTCCCGGCAGCGGCAGCGACTGTATGTTCGGGACGATCTATGAGGACAGTTTCGTGCTGCAAACCCTCAATCCCATCCGTAAATGTACGACTTTAAGCGTCAGTGCGCATACCCTTTATGAAAAAACCAATCCTTATATTCTGCCGGGTCCCGGCGGAACCATCGACCTTCATGCAACGACCTTTACCCAACTCGACGAAGACCGCGTTGAAGTCAGGGGCAGCAAGTTTATCCCCTCCGATCCTTATACGATCAAACTCGAAGGAGCCCAATGCGTCGGTTATCGCGCCGTCAGTATCGCGGGTGTTCGCGATCCGATTTTCATCAGGGAAATCGATTCAATTCTTCAAGGGGTTGAACAACGTGTCAAAGATAACTTCAAGAATTTGGAAGGGTACCACCTGAACTTCAAAATCTACGGGAAAAACGGCGTCATGGGCGATCTGGAACCGATCAAGGTAATCACTTCACATGAACTCTGCATCGTGATCGACGCGGTCGCACCGACCCAGGAAGTCGCCAACACGGTCTGCAGTTTTGCGCGCAGTACGATGCTTCATTACGGTTATCAAGGCCGCATCGCGACCGCCGGCAACCTCGCGTTCCCTTATTCCCCCAGTGACTTCAAAGTCGGCGCCGTCTACAATTTCAGCCTGTATCATCTGATCGCCATCAAGGATCCGAATGCTCCTTTCAAACAAAGCATCGTGGAACTCTAGGCGCAACTATGAAAACAAAACTGATCGATATCGCGAAAGTCATCCGTTCCAAAAACAGCGGCCCTTATGAAATTACTTTCGACATCATCTTCAACGACAAAGAGACCTATGATTTAGTTTGCTTCAACAAGTGCATCACGCCTGAATTGATTGCGTCTTTATACAAGATAAAGGTGGAAGAAGTCATCAACATCATCGAATTTTCGCCTGCCAATGCCATCAAAGCGACGATTATCCGCCCAATGGCGAGCGGAGATATCCGTGAAACCGATGTGTACGGCGCCCAGCAACACGCACCTTTATTGAGTCTGGAGTTCGACCTTTCAAACAAATAGGACTTAACTTTAGTTTAATACAATGGGTATATCGAATATGACATACCCATTTTTCTATCTAATTGTTAAAAAGCGCGATTCTCATAGGAAGGCGATAAAGCAACGCGTTTATCTTATGCTGAAAAATTCAAATAACGGGGTATATTGAACAACATAAACGAAACCTAATAGGAATTGGTTGTTTCGTCGCATTATCAGTAGTGGTGATGCGATGAAAACGGTAAGAGTCCTGCTTTATCCTGATGAAACACAAATCGGCGTGTTGGAATCTTTATGCGAAGCCTACAGCCTATTTTTGCTAAGTAAGGTTGTTAAGAACCAATGGGCTATACCAATTGAAGATATGCCCAAGGTATTATGTATCTCAAGCAAGATCCAACTTTTACGTGATGTTCACAGACGCTTAAGACCAAATGCAAGAACAAACTTAAGGTTGCCGCATCGGTATTGTCGATGGGGAGAAGATTATCGCTTAAGTGAAACAAAAGTTGTTTTACCTTTTAGCGATGGATTCAAAGCAACCGAACTTAACATCGACTGTATTTACCGACCTTTCCAAAAGAAACTGCTGGAATCGAAACATCCCGAAACACTAATGCTGAAGAAAATCAACGAACATTGGTACGCTTATATGCTTGTAACAGGGGATATATAGCGAAATACTTTCAATGCGTTTCCCACTAATGTAAAATGAATTCAGAGGGTGAATGTATGAAACTCCAACAAGTCGGTATCGTAGGCATGGCAGTCATGGGGAAGAACCTCGCTTTAAACATAAGCGACCATGGGTATTCCATCTCCATTTTTAACCGTACGGTGACCACTGCCCAACAGGTGGCAAGTGAAAATCCAAAAAATGATATATTTGCTGCAAAGACGGCGCAGGAATTTGCGTCCTCATTGGAGAAACCGCGCAAGATCATCCTAATGGTGAAAGCAGGCAAAGCGGTCGATGAAACGATTAACGGGTTCATCCCGTTTCTTGAAGCAGGTGATTTAGTGATCGATGCGGGCAATTCCTATTACCAAGATACGATACGACGTCAGAAAGAACTTGAAGCAAAGGGGTTTCGTTTCATCGGAATGGGTGTCTCAGGAGGTGAAGAAGGAGCGCGCAGAGGACCGGCTATCATGCCGGGTGGAAAACGCGAATCCTTTGAATTGATAAAGGACATGCTTGAAGCCATCAGCGCCAAAGCCGAAGGAGAGCCTTGCACCACATATATCGGTTCCAACGGAGCGGGACATTATGTCAAGATGGTTCATAACGGCATCGAATACGGGGACATGGAAATCATATCCGAAGCCTATAATGTTTTGAAAAACTTAGGTGGATTCACCAACAAAGAACTTTCCGCCATTTTCGCACAGTGGAATAAAGGCGACCTCGATAGTTATCTCATTGAGATCACGGCTGCGATCTTTAAGGAGAAAGACGACCTCAGCGATCACGATCTGATCGATATGATCAAAGACACGGCCGGTCAAAAAGGGACTGGCATTTGGACAAGCAAAGAAGCGATGGATTTGGGGATCGATGTTTCCGTCATCTCTTCAGCGGTTAATTCGCGCTTTATTTCCGCTTTCGACCAACAGCGCATTTTAGCCTCGAAACACCTCTATGGACCGATAGTTACGCCTTTCACAGATCGGGATTTGCTTATAAAGAAGGTCAAAAATGCACTTTATGCTTCCAAAATCGTTTCTTATGCGCAGGGTTTCGCGCTGATGAAAGCGGCAGCCAAGCAATATGGATGGGAGCTCGACTACAAAGCCATAGCGAAAATATTCCGCGGCGGATGCATCATACGGGCGAAGTTCCTCAACCGCATCGCCGAAGCGTTTGAAAAAAACCCGGAGTTAGATAATCTTTTATTGGATGAATACTTCGCGAAAATCGTCCGTGATGCACAGCAGGATTGGCGCGAAGTGGTCGGTCTCAGCATCACCAACGGCGTCCCTGTCAGCGCTTTCGCGGCCGCCATTTCCTATTACGATGCCTATCGTAGCTTGCGCTACCATACCAATCTGATCCAGGCGCAACGCGATCTGTTCGGCGCCCATACCTATCAACGAATCGACCGTGAGGGGTTTTTTCATCACGAGTTTCCGGAGATACAGCATGAAGGAAAGTAACTCAAGAACGGTCTTTACGATCTTCGGATCGACCGGGGATTTAACCTACCGAAAACTGTTGCCTGCATTCTATAACCTTTCTCACCTCGGACTGCTGAAGGATGATTTTGTTTTACTATGTGTCGGCAGGAAAGACTATACGAGTGACCAATACCTGGAGATTGCTAAAAAATGGATGCTTGAAGGCGGACGGTTCAAATTCGATGAAGAGAATTTTGCGAAATTCAGGAAACATGTCCGTTTTTTGAAGATGGAAATTGAGGATGAAAACGATTATCAGATTTTGCGTCAAGAATATATTCAACTGAAGGCGGGACTGCAACTCTATTATCTTGCGATTGCTCCTGAATATTTCCAATCGGTCGGCCAATTTCTTCAGCAAGCCGGTATCCTACTACCGACGACCGAGCATCGCGTAATCGTAGAGAAGCCGTTTGGGAAAGATCTGGCCAGCGCACGTACGATCAACTTTAGTTTGACCGGTATTTTCGGCGAACGAAATGTTTATCGTATCGACCATTATCTAGGTAAGGAAATGATTCAGAACATGTTGACCTTACGTTTTGCGAACGGGATGTTTGAATCCGTTTGGGACAATGACCATATCGATTTCGTGCAGATCAGCGCTTCTGAAACAGTCGGCGTCGAAAACCGAGGCTCTTATTACGATAGTGCCGGCGCTCTTCAGGATATGGTGCAGAACCATCTTTTTCAGATCCTTTCTCTGATCGCGATGGATGCGCCTAAAAGTCAAAATGCCGAGGACATCCGTAAACGCCAGATAGCGGTTTTAAAGAAAATCGAGGGATTGGAAGACGATACTATCGCGCAAAGTCTTGTGTTGGGTCAATATAGCGAAAGTTTAGATGGAAAGTACCGAGCTTATACCAATGAAGATAAAGTCAATGGTAAGTCAACGACTGAAACGTTCGCCGCAATCCGACTTTTTCTCGACGATCCCAAATGGCAGGGGGTTCCGTTTTACATCCGCACCGGAAAACGGATGAAACAACGTGCGACTTATGTGGTTATCGGTTTCAAAAAACAGAAAAACGCCTTGTTTGAGAATCAGCATCCGGCTAGGGATTTGCTGATCATCAAAATACAGCCTGAAGAAGGTATCTATTTCCGTTTCAACGCCAAAAAGCCGGGTTACGGGACGGAAATCATTAATGTGTCGATGGACTTCTGCCAATCCTGCAACTTCGAAAACCGCATCAACACCCCTGAAGCGTATGAGCGTCTGTTAGATGAAGTGATGGCAGGGGATGATACTTTGTTTACTTCTTGGCAGCAAGTGGAAACGACCTGGCAGTTCGCCGAGACCATACGTAAAGCCCGTGCGCAAGGGAAAATACCGCTTAGATATTATCCCGCCCAGACCGACGGACCAATGGAAGCCGAGCAACTGCTGGCTGATGACAATCAGCACTGGATCGAATACGAGTTATCACAAACGAATGAATTCTTGCATCATGATTCAATGGAATGAAAAGAGAAGCATTGCTTCTTTTTTTTATAAGTCATACAATCAAATCAGGGAGTGGAAAACATGAAACGAAAATTAGGATTGGCTTTATCCGGCGGAGGCATTAAAGCGTATGTGCAAATCGGTGTTTTACGCGTGCTTGAAGCGAAAAAAATGCGTATCGACATGATTTCCGGTACCAGCATGGGTGCGATCATCGCATCGTTATATGCAGCCTGCGCCAATGCGCAAGCATTGAAAACATGCATGCTTGAAATGGAGAAACATTTCATCGACAAGCAAGTGTTTCTGCGCCCTAACCTGCGCGTATTGCCTTTTGCGCGCAATAAACTCAACGGGTTTATCGATGCGGACGTATTCGAAGGATTACTGCAGGAACAATTGGATAAATTCAATGTCACCAGAATGATGGACCTAAAAATACCCGTCGCCATCACTGCGGTAGATTTGATCACAGGGAAACTGGTGTTATTTACCAATATGCCGGATGCTTTTAGAAAACAGAGCGAAATGATCATCGTATCCGATATTAGCATCGCCGAAGCCGTGCGCGCATCTTGTTCGATTCCCATCGTGTTCAGCACGAAGAATCTAGCCAATATGCAGTTGGTCGATGGAGGGGTTAAGATGAACCTTCCGGTACCTCCGCTCCTTATGATGGGCGCCAACAAGATTCTGGCAATTACCATGGACGATGAAAAAAACTTTGCGGAAAGTACACGCATCAGCGATATTGCGACCCGCATCATCGGTTTGATGTCGCTCGATTCGCATGTCAGCGCGAAACTTCAGGCCGATTACGACCTGAACGTCGATGTCTCCGATTATTCCATTTTCGATGTTGGAAAAGGTGAAACCGCCATCGAAATCGGATTTGCGATGGCGGTGAAGCACTACGATGAAATCGAAGCCGCGATGGCGATGAAGACAATGCTAGGCACCATCAAAGAAGAAATCGGGAAATTCAGATGAAAAGGCCAATCAGGCCTTTTGTTTTGCATAGAATTTGCGATGAGCGCCAATCAGTGGCAATTCCTGTAACTGTTGCTCGGACACCCATAAGAAATCGTCTTGACTTGTGTCGGTATACGCTTCGAAATAACGGGTTTCCCAAATTTTGTGGCTGTATACGTGTTTCTGGGTACCGATCTGAACCGAATTTATAAGTTTAGTCCCGATCAGTTGGGAAGCAACAGGGAAACGG